>JAFTQT010000093.1 GCA_017462615.1 Clostridia bacterium
ATGATCGAATCGGATACCATCAAGCTACTGAGGGAATGTGACGCGGGGGTCAAAATGGGCGTGAGCTCCATTGGAGACGTGCTGGGCGCGGTGAAGTCGCCGGAGCTGAAGCGGATGCTGGAGGATTGCAGGGAAGGGCATCTCAAGCTAAACGAGGAGGTGGAGGCGGCGCTGGATCGCTTTCAGGACGACGGCAAAAAGCCCAACCCCATCGCGAAAAGCATGTCCTCCATCAAAACCGGCGTGAAGCTGGCGCTGGAGGAGTCGGATCACACCGTGGCCGACCTGATGACCGACGGATGCAACATGGGCGTCAAGTCCCTTTCTCGCTATCTGAACCAATACAAGGCCGCCGACGAGGATGCCAAGGACATCTGCAAGCGCCTGATCCGGGAGGAGGAGCGGCTGGCCGTGGGCATGCGCGGATTTTTGTGAGTCTAAATTTGTAAAACAAGATTGAAATTTATTGAAACCTGTGTTATAATAAAGGAAATCATCCAACAAGGAGGGCTCTTATGAAGCCGGTACACTCTATTGCAGATTACAAGGGCAGAATCAAGCGCGTGCTGATCACAGAAAAGGAGATCACCGAGGCCATTCAAAAGGCGGGTCGGGAGATCGATAAGCTTTACGACGGCCGTCCCATTCTGCTGGTTAGCATTCTGAAGGGCGCCTTCGTATTTATGGCGGATCTTTGCCGCGCGGTGAGCGTGCCCTGCGAGATCGGCTTTATGTGCGCCAAGAGCTATTACGAGGGTACCGTTTCATCGGGCGTGGTGCAGATCACCATGGATCTTGATCGCGACATCAGCGACTATCACGTGGTCATCGTGGAGGATATCATCGACACGGGCCGCACCCTCAACGATATTGTGAATCTTCTCAAGGGCAGAAATCCCCTGTCCATGCACGTGGTAACGCTGCTGGACAAGCCCTCCCGGCGTATTGTGGATTTCAAGGCAGACCTGTCGCTGTTTACCATTCCCGATCATTTTGTGATCGGCTACGGTCTTGATTGCGGAGAGCTGTACCGCAATCTGCCCTACATAGCAGAATATGAAGAGGGCTGATGCCCGTTCGCCATAAAAGCCCCTGACAAAGCTGGCGTGATACTCCGCTCGGAGTATCACGCCAGCTTTGTGTTTGTATGATAAAAGTATCGGGCAATGCGTTTGATTAGCCGTAAGAGAGTCGAACGCACAAGCCTTACGGCTAAGAAAATTAAGGCTTGCCGTCGCCGGCGGCGTCCTGTACCACCGTTACGATAATCGAAAGGTCGTCTCTGCCTTTGCCCGTGGCGTGATTCAACGCCCGGCGGGCAAAGCCCTCGGCGTCGCCGTCCCATTTGGAAAGCAGCATCTCCTGCAAAAAGGCACAGTCCTCCTCTCCGGCGGTAAAGCCGTCGCTGATCTGCACGATCACGTCCCCCGGCTCGGTCTGAAAACGGATGCGCTCCGCATCCAGCGTCTCCAATATACCAACCGGCGCCGTGTGGGAGGAAAAGCCGGAGATCTCACCCCGTCTGAGGAGATACGTGGGTGCGGCACCGCATTTGAAAAGGGATCCCGCACCGCTGATGCGGTCAATTTCCAGCAGATCAATGGTGGTACTGCATTCTCCCTCCGGCCGTCCGCGCACGGAAAGAAAGCCGTTGAGCATCCGCAGGGCGCTGTCTGCCCGCAGTCCCGCCTGCAGCAGACGGGAGAGAAAGCTGGAGGCCAGCACGGAGGTGAAGGCGGCGCTGTTGCCGCTGCCCATACCGTCGCAGATGAAGGCATAGTCGTAGCCCTGACGAGTGGAAAGGGCGGTGACGCTGTCACCACAGTATTTATCCTCTTTGCTTCTGGGGCGTGTCAGCTTGACGGTGGTGGTTTTGTAGCGCGGACGCTCACCAAACACGATATCCGTCATCCCTTCGGCTTCGGTGATCTGCGGCTCACCCAGCGAAAACCGACAAACGCGCTCCAGGCGCTGTCGCAGCTCCCGGATCTTCAGGTGCCGCCCCGGCAAACGGATGCCCCGCAGGATCACTCGTCGGCGGTGCTCGGTGCCGCAAACCACGGCAGATTCCAGGGTGTAGCCGTGGCGCGTCAATCGCTGGGCGATGCGCTCGCCAAGGGTGGTATCGCCGGAAAACGCGCACCGTTCTTCCTCCAATATCTCGGTGAGGATGCGGCTCATGACGGCATAATCCATGGCCACCACTCCGGTGCAGCCACCACGCACGGCATCCTCCGTCAGCATAGCCGCGCCGTGATTGATGGTGGCAAGCAGCCTTGGCAGCTCGCTACAGCGGGTGACCATGGCAGGGGGGAGATGCTCGCGCCCGGCGGTGCTGCCTGTTTGTAAAACAGAAGCCAATTTCGATACCGTTTGGGCAGTTATTTGATATTCCGTCCCCCAACAGAGCTCCCGATGTCGGCAGGTGAGGCAGGCGCTGTCAAAGGTCTTGTCGCATAGCCGTCGCAGCTCGGTGAGGCTGGGGCGCCGCATGCGATTGCTGAGCTCGTAAAAGGTACCGGAAAGCTCGGAAAGCGCCTCGGAAAGCTCTCGAATACGCCCTTCGCCGGACGTTTGCTCCTCCGCCCGGGCGGATTGAACGGCGGCGCGCCGCCGCCCAATGGCCAGCTGCCTTGCGGGGGCGCCTTCAATCAGTCCGGCGCTGTCGGTGGCAAGAAACAGCGCGCCCGCCGTCAGCAGCGCCGGGAGCAGGGAGACCAGCGCACTGTTTTTGCCCACCAGAAAGGCGAAGGCTGCCGCTGCGGCACTGGCTGCCAGCACGCCGCCGCCCCGACTGCTTTTTTGCAAAAGCCCAAAGGCCAGGGCGGCCAGCAAAAAGGCAGGAGCAAGCTTCGGATCAAAGCACACACCGGCCACGAGACCACCGCCCATGCCCCATAGGATCCCCCGGTGGGCGGTCAGCACCAGCGCCACGCCCGTGGCGATCACCGCAGCGGGGAGGATCCCGAAAAAGGACACCCTTCGCAGGGCAAAGATCACCGTCAGCACCACGGCGGCAACGCCGATCTCTCGGGCGTTCGGCAGGGGAGAATCCTTTTCTGAAAAGAGCCCGACGTACAAGAACGTAGCCAAGGGCGCCGCGGCCACCGAAAGCAGCAGCGCGAACAGGTCGAAATACAGTAGCTCTCCTCTGAAAAGCGTGATCGCACCGGTGATCAACGCGGCAAGCGCGGCAGCGAATATGCGGAAGAGTGGGCGGTCGTGCAGCAGCTCGCCTGCGGTTTCTTTCGCTTGCAGCAGCGAGAGCACCAGCCGCGTGCCGATGACCAGCGCCAGCGCGGCCACGGAAAGATAATCCCCCGTGACGAGGAAAAAGGCCGCAGCGCCCAAGGCCGCGGCAGGCCAGAGCTCCGTGGCGGCTGCCGTCAATGCTAAGGCAAAGGGCTTCACGCCGAAAAAGAGCTCGGCGCCGGCCACCAACGCGCCAAGTGCCGCCAGCAGCAGATGGCGCAGCAGCTTTTCCGCCAGCTCGCCGTTGGCTGTTAGGGGTGGAGTATCCTTTGTGGGTGATGTGCGCAAGCGTTCTTCCTTTTGCATAAAAGCCTCCTTTTGCCGCTCCGTTGGCAGCCTTTTTGTGTATTGCCTTTATTGTAATCGTCCCCGTGGAAAAAAAAGGTCGCTTTACGCAGCCGAAAGAGCGGTGGGGGAGGGGGAAAAGAGCGAGACGCTGCAATTAGTGCCGAAACGGTGTGAAAAAAGCGGGAACTTGCGACCGATTTGCGAAAAAATTTGGAATATTTTTGAAAAATCCTTTCCCCGGGGGGCGTTTTGTGATATACTGGTAGCAGAAAAGGAGGGGAGAGCATCCATGAAGGTTTGTTGCTTTACGGGACACCGCACCATTGACAAGAAGGATACGGCTCCCCTTGCGGCGGCGTTGGATCGCCACCTGGAGGCCTTGGCGGCGGAGGGATATACCGAATTCCGCGCCGGCGGCGCCAGGGGCTTTGATACTCTGGCCGCGCTGCGAGTGCTGCGTCTGCGAGAGCGTTATCCCGCCTGTCGCCTGGTGCTGGTCTTGCCCTGTCGGGATCAGGCCAAAAGCTGGCGCGTCGGCGAGCGCGCGCTTTGGGAGCAGCTGCAGCGAGAGGCAGACGAGGTGCGCTTTCTTTACGAATCCTACGTGCCGGAGTGTATGCACGCTCGCAACCGAGCCTTGGTGGACGGAAGTGATCTTTGCATCGCATATCTCACCGAAAACCGCGGCGGTACGCTGTATACCTGCACCTGGGCGCTGAAAAACGGCGTCCGGCTGCTGAATCTGGCGGAGGAGATCGCCACGGATCGGTCGCAATAAAAGAAAAGGAGAAAAGGATCATGTTACATTGTGACGTGCGGCAATACGGTGCCGTCGGTGACGGCAAAACGCTTAGCACGGCTGCCATTCAAGCGGCCATTGACGACGTTTCCGCCCGAGGCGGCGGTCGCGTGACCCTGGCAGAGGGGCGGTATCTTTGTGGGCGCATTGACCTCAAAAGCGGCGTGGAATTACATATCGAACGGGGCGCGGTATTGCTTGGTTCTGCAAATGCTGCGGATTTTCCCGACGTGGAGACCGATTTCTGGGACACGGCATATGCACCCCGCTTTAACAAACGGTGCTTCATTTATGCGGAAAACTGCGAGGATATTGCCATCACGGGGCGCGGTGTCATTGACTGCCAGGGCGAGGCCTACGTGGTGCCCATGACCGAGGCGGAAATGGCGGCTCGGCCGCTGATGTCCTTCGTGCGCAAGCCCATGCCTCTGCCCGAGGGCAGCACGCCGCTTTCCGAGGCCACCACCATGGTGGGCGCGTATCCCCATCCCCTCGATCCGCGTAACACCAGCCTTGCTCCCGCCCGTGTGGTGATGCTGATGGGCTGTCGGAACGTGCTGGTGGAGGATATCACCATGCAGAATCAGTTTGCAGGCTGGAGCTATTGGGTGTCGGGCTGCTGCAACGTGCATTTTCACCGTGCCGCGATCAACGCCGCCGTGGATATGCCCAACAACGACGGCATTCACGTCAACTGCTCTGCGAACGTGACAATTTCGGATTGTAATATTACCTGCGGCGACGATTGCATTGTGGTGCGTGCCTATTCCGCGCCGCTTGGACGGGATACGGTATGCGAAAAGGTGGCCGTCAGCAACTGCAACCTGACCAGCCACACCTGCGCCGTGCGGGTGGGCTGGATCAACGACGGCACCATGCGTAACTGCACCTTTTCCAATCTGAATATCACCGAATCCCGCATGGGCATTTGCATGTATCTGCCCGCTAATCCCGCCGAGGCACGCATGAGCGATCAAGGGCACGAGGCTACGCTGATTGAAAACATCAGCTTTTCCAATATCACCATCGACCGCAATTACGACGCGCCTGTTTTTATCGGGATCGACCCCCACAACCTTTGTCGTGGCATCCGCCACGTGTATTTCAGCGGCATTCGCGCCTTTTCCGTGGGAATGCCCGTGGTCAGAGGCAGAGCCGATTGCCACGTGGATCATATCGGCTTTACCGACTGTCGCTTCAGTCAGATCGGCTACGCGGATATCCCCACCAAGTTTGCCACCCGTCTGGCGGCAAAAAATCAACCGATCTCCCACCCTGTTTTCGAGGCGGTGGACGACCTCTACCTCAACGGTACGTTTTTTGACCTGAAATGATCTGATCTTTGCCACCTGCGCGGTTGTAAAAAGAGAGGCTGTTTGAAAAACAGCCTCTCTTTTTACATTCGTCAGGATCTTTTGCCGGTTTTGATCTCGCCGTGCTTTGCTTCATAAGCCTCAATCAAATCACGGATCAGCACCAATATCTGACCGTTGGCACTTCTGCCCTCGTAATCAGCGATCACGTGCAATTTGTCCAGCATTTCCTCTTCAATTCTGATGGATAAGCTTTTTGTAGCCATATAAACCTCGTTTTGTGTTTGTTTTATATTTACTTTACGCCTATTTTGTGTTAAAATGTGATATATGAACGCATAATGTGTTCAAAATATGTTTATTATGGAGTGGGAAATGAAAATTGCCGTAGTGGGATCAAGAGAGCTGAAAAATATCGTGCTTGACGGCCATATTCCGGTGGAAGCAACCGAAATAATATCCGGAGGGGCTGATGCGTTCAAAAACAGCATAGCCCCTCCGCGTCATCGTATCAAGGGATTTCAAATTTTGATTTATCGGTGGAGAGCGAGAGTGGGAGAAGTGCGTTTTGCGAAGGGTGCCTCCCGTCTCTACACGCAAATGAATTTTCTTTTTTGCAAAAAAAGAAAAAACCCCTTGCCGCGGAGGATAGAATGTGATATACTATGTATATGGATTTTACACGCGCGTGAGGGGGACTTATGTTCAGGATCGGCTTTGACAACGACAAATATATTCGCACGCAATCCCAGCACATCCGCGAGCGGATCGCGCAGTTTGGCGGCAAGCTTTATCTGGAGTTTGGCGGCAAGCTTTTTGATGATTTCCACGCTTCCCGCGTGCTGCCGGGCTTTGCGCCGGACAGCAAGATCCGTATGCTGGTGGAGCTGGCAAACGAGGCGGAGATCGTGATCGCCATCAACGCCGCGGATATCGAAAAGAATAAGGTGCGGGGCGATCTCGGCATCACCTACGACCTGGATACGCTCCGTCTCATTGACGCCTTCCGGGATTTTGGGCTGTACGTGGGCAGCGTGGTGCTGACCCGCTACGCCGATCAGCCTGCCGCCGCCGCTTTCCAGAAGCGCCTGGAGACCTTGGGACTGCGGGTGTATCGGCACTACTCTATCCCCGGCTACCCCATGGACGTGGACCGCATCGTCAGCGACGATGGCTTCGGTATCAACGAGTATATTGAGACCACCCGGTCCCTTGTGGTGGTCACGGGCCCCGGCCCCGGCTCCGGCAAAATGGCCACCTGCCTTTCCCAGCTCTATCACGACCACAAGCGAGGCGTGTGCTCCGGCTACGCCAAGTTTGAGACCTTCCCTGTGTGGAGTCTGCCTCTGAAGCATCCGGTTAACCTGGCCTACGAGGCGGCCACCGCCGACCTCAAGGACGTGAACATGATCGATCCCTTCCACCTGGAGGCCTACGGCCAGACCGCCGTTAACTACAACCGCGACGTGGATGTGTTCCCCGTGGTAGAGGCCATGCTGCGCCACATTTACGGCAATTGCCCCTATAAATCCCCCACGGATATGGGCGTGAATATGGTGGGCTTCTGTATTTTCGATGACGAGGCTGTTTGCGAGGGCGCCAAGGATGAGATCCTGCGGCGTTACTATCACGCGCTCTGCGCCCAGCGCAAGGGCGATAGCGACGGCTCCGAGGCCAACAAGATCAAAATGCTGATGCAGTCCCTTGGCATTGACGCCTCCTGGCGAAAGGTCATTGCCCCCGCGCTGCAAAGGGCGGAGGAGACTGACGCGCCTGCCGTGGCACTGCAGCTGGCAGACGGTCGCGTGGTGACGGGCAAGACCACCAAGCTGCTGGGCGCGGTTTCGGCCATGCTGCTGAACGCCCTCAAGGCGCTGGCGGGGATCCCGAAGGAGGTCGACCTGATCTCCCCCCACATTCTTACCCCCGTATCCGACCTGAAGGTGGAGCGGTTGGGCAATCACAACCCCCGGCTGCATCTCGACGAGGTGCTGATCGCGCTGTCCATCTCTGCCGTGCACGAGGAGCCCGCCAAGCGGGCGCTGGATTGCCTCGGCCAGCTGCGGCATTGTGACGCACACTCCACCGTTATCCTCTCGCAGACCGACGAGAGCGTGCTGAAGAAGCTGGGCATCCAGATGACCTGTGAGCCGCGCTATCAGACCAAAAAGCTCTATCACAGATAAGGCGGGAGCGGCTATGGCAAGAAAAAGCTCCGGCGGCACCAAAAGCCGCATTGTAGATGCAGCCTGGAAGCTGTTTTACGAGCAGGGCTACGAGGGGACGACGGTAGAGGATATCGTGGCGCTTTCCGGCACCTCCAAGGGCTCGTTTTACCACTATTTCGCCAGCAAGGACGATCTGGTAGGCTCCATGGCCTATCTTTTTGATGAAAAATATGAGGAGCTGGCTGCGGCGCTGGATCCGCAGGTTCCTGCACTGGAAGCGCTGCTGTATTTGAACAGAGAGCTGTTTTTGATGATCGAAAACCGCATCGATATTGCCCTGCTCACGCGCTTGCTCTCCACCCAACTGACCCTGCAGGGCAGCAAGCAGCTGCTGGATCACAACAGGGTCTACTTCAAGCTGCTGCGCCGCATCATCACCGACGGTCGGCAAAGGGGTGAGCTGACGGAGGCACTTACGGTCAGCGAAATGGTGCGCCTTTATGCCATGACCGAGCGGGCTATGCTCTACGAATGGTGTCTGCGCGGGGGCGATTACGCCCTTTCGGACTACGCGGCGCGCACGCTGCCGCTGCTGCTTTCCTCCCTAAAAAAATAATTTTATTTTTGGTATAGCCTTTATTCTATATTTCGTTCTTGTCCAAAACCGTTGCGAATAAACAGGGATGGCAAGATAGGAGGAACGCCGTACAGAATTCGTTCTGTACGGCGTTCTCTATTGCATTCTTCGTTTGTTTGTGATATACTGTTGTCATTCTCTTAATAGGAAAGGATTTTGACCATGCAATTTTTAGCCTTTATCTTTTACTTTTTGCTGATGCTGGGCATCGGTCTGTTCTTCTTTTTGAAGGATCGCAGTAAAAATGACGCCGATTACTTCCTCGGCGGTCGTCAGATGGGTCCCTTCGTCACCGCCATGAGCGCTCAGGCCTCGGATATGTCCGGTTGGCTCCTGATGGGCTTCCCCGGCAGTATTCTGGCCTTCGGTATGGGCAAGGTGTGGATCGGTATCGGTCTCGCCCTGGGTACCGTTGCCAACTGGATCCTGGTGGGCAAGCGTCTGCGCAACTTCTCCAAGGCCGCTGGCGACTCCATCACCCTGCCCCAGTACCTCACCAACCGCTTTGCCACCGCCAACCCTGTACTGAAGGTGACCTGCGCCATCATTTTCCTTGTCAGCTTTACGGTTTACGTGGCCTCCGCCTTCAATGCGGGCACCAAGGTGTTCGTGGCGGTGCTCCCCTCCGTGTTTGCCGGCCGTGAGCTGCTGGCCATGGCCATTTTCGCCGTCATCGTGCTGAGCTATACCTTCCTCGGCGGCTTCAAGGCCGTTTGCTGGACTGACTTCTTCCAGGGCCTTTTGATGCTGTGCGCCCTTTTGCTCGTTCCTATTGCCATGGCTATGGGTGTGAACGACAACACCTATCTCGGTGCCTTTGCTGACGGCGTTACCGCCTTTAATTCCAATCCCTTCACCGCCTCCGCCCAGGATATCATTTCCGGTCTCGGCTGGGGTCTTGGATACTTCGGTATGCCCCACATTCTGGTGCGCTTCATGTCCATCAAGAAGGCATCTATGATCAAAAAGTCCGCCACCGTGGCCATCGTTTGGCTGGTGCTGACTCTCTCCGCCGCCATTTTCATTGCCTTCCTTGGCCGTACGTATATGATGGGCGACGTTTCCCTTGCTGAAAAGCTCCTGCTGACCGGCGACCAGCAGAACATCTTCATCGAGGTGGTGCAGTACATCTTCCCCGGCTTTATCGCGGGTCTGCTCCTTGCCGCCATCATCGCGGCTTCCATGTCTACTGCCGATTCTCAGCTGTTGGTTGCCTCCTCCTCCTTTGCCTCCGACCTCTACAAGCCCCTTATCCGCAAGGGCAAGGCCAGCGACAACGAGGTGACCTGGGCCAGCCGTCTGGTGGTGCTTGCTGTTTCCGTGGTAGCATTCCTCATTGCGGCCAGCGGTCTTGGCGACAGCGGCGCGTGGGCCAGCAACATTATGAACATGGTAGAGAACGCGTGGGGTCTGTTTGGCTCCGCCTTTGGCCCCGTGGTGCTGCTTTCTCTCTTCTGGCGTCGCTTTAACTACAAGGGCGCCGTGGCCGGCATCATCGGCGGTGCCGTGGCCGATATCCTGTGGCTGCTGCTCTTCACCAGCACCCTGCGCCCCGCCCTGGTTTACAACACCGGTATTTACGAGATCGTCCCCGGCTTTGTCATCGGTGCGATCCTTGCCGTGGCCGTTTCGCTCCTCACCAAGGAGCCTGAGAAGGCTGTGACCGACATCTTCGATGCCGCCACCTCCCCCGAGGCTGACGAGCTGTAATACAAAATGGAAAAAGCAGACCGTATCCCCCCTAACGGGGTGGGATACGGTCTGTTTTTTTGCTTGGATCAAATCACCAGCTCGGCGCTTTCGGTCAGCGTGCCGTTTTCAAGAACGACGGTCTTGACCTCGTATTTGCCGAAGGCGAGGGGCAAGGTCACACCGCCTGCGGTGAGGCTTGTTTCCACACCGTTGGGGGTGTTATTCAGCAAACGGAATACCAGCGCGTCTCTGCCGTCCGCCTTTTTGGCGGTGATAAGGGAGACGGTATCGTCACCGATGGAGATCTCAAAGGGCAGAGGCGTTACGTTGCTTGCCGTGGGGAAGATGTTGAAGCCGTAGGGGCGCTGTACGAACTCCTGCGCCCGACGCTCCAGCTCGTCGCGCTTTACGACGCCCAGACGGAAGCGGAACTGATGCTCGCCCTGGTCGATCTTTTTCACAAAGCGGTCGGTGGGGATCAGCTGACGCTCGGCAATGGGGTGAGCGCAGTAAGTGACACCGCGTACCAGAGAGGTGTACAGAGCACCGTTCTCAAAATGACTGCCGTATACGCCATCGTTGAAGAGGGCAAGGCATTGCTCGCCGCCATCCACTGCCACAAAGCGATGGGCCACGTTTTCGCGGGCATCGGTAAAGAGGGGCACGGTGCCGAAGGCGGTCTGGCCGATCAGCTCACCCTCCGTGCCCACGGGGAGCTTGAGCTTTACGATCTTGTTGATGTCGCCCATAAAGAGCGTCACGTCCACGTCCACAAAGTCGTTGTTCTTGTAGATCTTATAGCCGATGCGGGCGCGGGTGTTATCCTTTTCAAAGAAGGCCTCGATGCCGAGATAAATATCGCCGTCCTCAATGACCTGCAGGCTCTGCATCCCCTCAAATACGCCGGAGGGATGCGCGGAAAGGGTGAAGGGCTGCTCGTTTTCACCGAGACGCTTCAACTGATGCGCGCCCATGGCCCACGGGTCGGCGTTGTCGTCAAAGCTCACCAATTCGAAGCCGTTTTCCACAAAATTCACACCGTTTACGGTGTAATTCTTGAGAAGTCCTGTTTTGCCGTCGATCTCCACGCGCTTTCTGCCGTCGTCAAACACCAAATTTCCTTCTCGTTTTTGCTCCTTCGGCTCTTCAAATTTGATGTAGGCACTATATCGGGTCATGGAAAGAGGCGCCAGCTCCGCTTCAAAGACGATGCGCTTGCGCCAATCAAGATTGAGGTTGCTTTCCTCCTTGACCAGCTGATATTTTACGGGGTTACCGTCCTTATCGAGAAGCGTCACCGCAGAGTGCACGGATTCCTCCCAGTTTTGGTCGGCCAGCATGAACTCGCACTCCACGTTTTCACGGATGGGGTAGGGATGGGGATTGAAGATCAGCAAGGGGAACTCGCCCTCGGCGGCAGGAGGCTCGGCGGCGGAAAGGGCGAAATAGGCCTTGGTCTTCAGCCGCTCCGCCTCCAGAAGACCGTGGTGCAGGAGGCAAAGGCCGTTTTCCTCACCGCTTTGGATGACGGTGCCGGGCAATACGTCGTGGAATTCCGCGTTCAGAAGATCCTCGGTAACGGTGCGGATCTCCTTTTCGGGATAGCAGTCAAGCAGACCGCGCGCGTGGGCTACGGTCAGCATTTTCCCCGCCGTCCACAGCTCGTTTTCCAGCTTGGCGTGGGCGCGCTTGATGCGGCTCATGGAGGTGTAACAGCCGGGCATGGAAATGAGCAGAGAGGCATTTACCCTGTCAATGGGATTGATTTTTTCAAAAAAAGCTTCGGGCGTGGAGTGGATAAAGTGCGCTTCGCTGCGCTCCTGCAGAGCCTTGATGTCGGCCAGATCCTTGCGAGAGGGGCCGCCGCCGTGGTTGCCCACGCCCCACAGAACCGCCACCACATCCTGCGGCTGACGAAGGCCGCGCCGCTCCACGGTCTCGGCGGCCTTGCCGAGGGGGGTGTTGTAGGAGGGGGAACGCCAAGCCTTGATCTCGCTACCGTCAAGGCCCTCCCAGATAAACTGCTCGGCGGGGAGCTTCATTTCGTGGCTGTAGGGGCGCATGAAGATGTAGCTGTCCTGCCCGCATTTTTTGATGATCTGCACCAGCCCCACGGTGTGCCCGAAGGGGTCGAAATTGATGGCCGTTTTGGGGGTAACGCCGAATTTCTCCTTGAAATAGCGGTGTCCCTCGCGGATCTGACGAACAAAGCTTTCGCCCGAGGGCATATTGCAATCGGGCTGGAGATACCAGCCGCCGATGATGTGCCATTTGCCCGCCTTGATCAAGGCCTTGATCTCCTCAAACAGCAGGGGGGCGTATTCCTCCACGTATTTGTAGACCGTCACCTCGTTGTGGCAGAAGATATAATCAAAATCCTTAGCAAGGTTGACGGCGGATTGAAAGGTGGAAAGGGTGGCGCTGACGCCCTCCTGCCAATCCCATTGCCAGATGGGATCGATGTGGGCGTTGCAAATCAGATGAATTTCCTTCATGAAGCGACTCCTTTCGCAGGAAAACAAATCAAAATTCACGGGGCAAGCGACGTTTTTTTACACCGTTTGCCGCCTTTTTAATAAAACGTAGCCACCTGTGGCGAGGGCGCGGAGGAAAGTGCCACGTCGGTGGCGTAAAGAACCGGGCCTGCCTGGCCGTACATCTTGTGGGGCTCCACGCGGATCTTAGCGGTGACCACGATCCACTCCCCGGTTTCAAAGCCCACCTCTTTTTCAAAATTGCACACAAGACCGCTGAAGGCGATATCATCCGCGCAGCAGGTCATCACGTGTCTGCCCACCACCAAGGCTTTTTTGCCCAGCTGCCGGTCACGGGCGACCATGCCCTTGAATTTCACGGTCTTGCCGTGATAATTCGGCAGCTCGTCGGCAAGATCCCGGTAAAAGAGCGCGTAATCCTCGTCCTTGACGGCGATGACGGGGGCGTTGACGTCAAAGGGCAGGGGATCCTCGATGTCGTCGTATTCCAGCTCCTCCGCGGCGGTCTCAAAGGCGATGCGCGCCCGGCGGCTGATGCCCCGCACCAGCTTGTGCAGCGCCATGCGGTCGGCGTTGTCAGCGCGGTTGAAAATGACCATTTCCGCGTCCTGTAGCTTATCCACCGTAAGGCTGCGCATATTGGCGTTGTAGCTGAGAATGGTGGTGGCGTCCGCAAAGAGGATCTGCTGGAAAATATACCATTTCTGGGGCATAGCGGCGTAGAAGGTATTCAGCTGCCACATGCCGTTGTATTCCACCATCACCCGATCGGGCTTATATTGCTTGGTCAGCTTATCCAGCAGCGCGGGGGTGAGATCGGCCTCGTTTTCCACCAGCACCTGCTGCACATTGGGGTGGGCAAAGCGAGAGGGATCGTATTCCTCCATGCCCTCCTCACAGACCAGCAGCAGGATGCTGCAGCCGTCGTTGAAGCCCTCGTCCGAGAGGGTTTCCTGTATCATTTGGGTCTTGCCGGCCTCCAGAAAGCCGGTAAAAAGATAGACCGGAATGCCGTTGTTTGCCATGGGTGCTCCTTATTTCAGCTCCACGCCGAAGAGGGCACAGAGCGCGTCACGGTTGAGGTTGGCGCCGATGACACAGAGGCGGCCGATCACACCGGCAGAGCCTGTGCGCACGTCGGGCTCTCCGGGCACGTAATCAAAGTGGATCCAGCCATCCTCGCCGGCTACGATGCCCTTGGCGCGGAGCACGTGGCCGTACTTCTCCTCGTCGGCAAGGGCGGCGAGTGCCTCGCCCAGACAATGGGGGCAGAAGCGCTTGGCGGTTTCGGCGCCGTAGCTCTGGAACACCTCGTCGGCGTGGTGATGGTGGTGGTCGTGGTCGTGATCGTGACAGCCGCAGGTGCAGTGCTCGCCGTGGTCGTGCTGGTGGTCATGTTCATGGTGATGGTCGTGATCGTGATGATGCTCATGGCAATCGCAATGCTCGTCATGCTCATGCTCATGATGATGCTCGTGCTCATGCTCATGATCGTGATGGTGGTGCTCGTGCTCATGGCAATCGCAATGCTCGTCATGCTCATGCTCATGATGATGCTCGAGGTCGTGAGAATGTCCGCAAACGGGGCAGATCTTTTCACCTTCAAGGCTCTCCATGGTGGCCTTCAGTGTGTCGGTGCCCTCCATGGCGGCGCGCAGCTGCAGGCCGCTGAGCTCGTCCCAATCAGTGGTGACGATCACGGCCTTCTCGTTATGGGCGCGCAGCGCCTCCACGGCGGCGGTGAGCTTTTCCTCGGCAAGATTTTTGGTGTGGCTGAGGATGATGGCACCGGCGTGCTCGATCTGGTCGTTGAAAAACTCGCCGATATTCTTCATATGCATGCGGCATTTGGCCGCGTCCACCACGGGAACGAAGGAGGAAAGCTCAAGCTTATCGCTGCCGACGCTTTCCACGGCGCGGATCACGTCGGAGAGCTTACCGACGCCGGAGGGCTCAATGAGGATGCGGTCGGGAGCGTACTCACGCACGGCCTTTTCCAGCGCAGTGCTGAAATCTCCTACCAGGCTGCAGCAGATGCAGCCGGAGTTCATTTCCGTAATATTGATGCCGGCATCCGTGAGAAAGCCGCCGTCAATGCCGATCTCACCGAATTCGTTCTCGATCAGCATCAGCTTTTCGCCCTCGTAGGCCTCGGCGATCAGCTTTTTGATCAGCGTGGTCTTACCGGCGCCGAGAAAGCCGGAGAAAATATCAATTTTGGTCATAGTGGTTTCTCCTTTTATTTTGAGTATTTTAGAAGCAGGAATAAAAATAGAGCGAAGTCGCTCAGACTCCGCTCCGCAAAAAGCAACGGCTTTTTTCTATGTATCGGTATTATACCACATCCCAAAAAGTTTGTCAACAACTTTTTGTAAAAAATCGAAGGAGGTAGTTATTACCGGGTTGCTTGCGTAGTAGTCTGCGTGATGTGTGAATCGTTTTGTTAGCTTTTTCAATAGCTCAGCCTTGTGTCTTTTGACGCCATCGCTTGTGACGATTTGGCTGTGTGCATATAATAAGGTCACAAAATCTTGAACGGCCGCGCTGCTCATCAGTCGATCGCGCTGGCTTTTGGTAATGCCCATATTGCTGATCGCTCTGCTTAGCGCGAAGTTGGTGGATCTCATAGCGGTGCCTCTTGCTAGCTGGTTCAAAATGCAGTTGTTGTGCGCTGCTGCGTTTCGCATCGCTTTGATGGAGAGCATCAAATAGAAATCGTCCCGAAACAGTTTATCAAATTCCGGATCGGCAAAATAATCAAGGCAATAGCGCAAAAAGTAAATGAAGCTGCCAAAGGTAATGACCTCAAGGAACGCCCAGACGGGGAAGTGTCCTTCGTATCTTTGAACGATGCCGCTACAGTAGGAATTTTTTGAATTTCGGGTAATTTCCGACATCAGCAGGCCATAGGAGTTTTTGCTCTCAAGCGCGTCCTGCTGCTGTAGATCGTTCAAATATTCCGATACGATCCGATACCCATCCTCATTGCTGCTCGCGATATATTTGAGCAGCTTTACCTTTTCAAAATGCTCGATATCCAATGCCATAGGGAGAATGATATAGCGGAGCTCCATGTCAATGATGGCAAGGTCTCGCAGTGCTGCAAAATCCAAATTGATATATAGGCCTTCATTCACACCGTTTTGGTACTTTTCAAAGCTTGTCCGGTATGCCCGCAGCTTGAAATAGTTGTTGTTTTCGGCAAGGTAAAGCGCTGCGTCCTCCTCAGAGCATCTGTCGAATTTGATCCCTTTTCTTTTAAGATGCTGGACTTGCTCTGCAACGGTCAGCTTCGGCTTTTCGCCCCTGGGCGATTCAAGTGTTATCATATTGCGTCCTTGTGTGGGTTAGCTTTGTGAAAAATTCCGATTAAAATTTCGCGCGGATATAGAATGTCTGCAGGGTGGAGAGCGCCTTCTCGCAGAGCTCGTCGAAGGGGAGCTTTTGCTCCTGCTCGACGACCTTGGAGAGCACAGGCCTTGTTTTGGGATGACGGGGGGTAAAGACGGTGCAGCAGTCCTCAAAGGGCAAAATGGAGGTCTCGAAGGTGTCGATCATGCGGGCGATCTGCACGATCTCCTCCTTGTCCATGCCGATGCAGGGACGAAACACGGGGTAAGCGGCCATATCGTTGGTCACGTTCAGCGCCTGCATGGTCTGGGAGGCTACCTGTCCCAGACTTTCGCCGGTGATCAGCGCCTCGCAGCCTCGCATCTCGGCTACCTTGTTGGCAATGGCCATCATATAGCGACGCAAAAGAAGCGTAAAATACTCCTCGTCGCAGTTTTTGACCAGCAGCTCCTGGATCTCGGTAAGGGACACCACGTTGACCTGCATGCTGCCGCTCCAGCGCGCCACAAGACCGGCGAGATCCAGCACCTTTTGCCGTGCCTGCTCGCTGGTGTAGGGAATGGATTCAAAGTACAGAGCCTCCAATTTCACACCCCGTTTGGCCATCATCCAGCCTGCCACGGGAGAATCGATGCCGCCGGAAAGCAGCAGCAGCCCCTTGCCGTTGGTGCCAACGGGAAGTCCACCCGCGCCTTTGAATTGCCCTGCGTGAACGTAGGCGGCGGTCTCCCGCACCTCCACACGCACGGTCGCGTCGGGATGGTGCACGTCTACCCGCAGCCAGGGGCAGATCGAAAGCAAAGCGCCGCCCGCCTCCTGGCAAATGGCGGGGGAATCCAGCGGGAAGGTCTTGTCCGAGCGCTTGGCCTCTACCTTAAAGGTCTTTTTGCCGCGGAGAAAATCAGGCAGGTAGGTCTTGGCGGTGGCAAGGATGCTTTCCATATTTTTTTCGGCCACAGCGGCGCGCACCACGCCCGCAATGCCAAAGAGGCGTCTTGCGGCTTCAAACATACCGTCAAGGTCGGCAAAATCGTCCTGCGGCTCCACGTAGACCGTGCTCTGAGCGTAGCGGACGGTAAAATTGCCGAAGGAGGCGGCGCGGTAGCGCAGCTCCTTGGCCAGCATATCCTCAAAGTAGCGGCGGTTGGCGCCCTTCAGCACGATCTCGCCGTATTTGCAAAGTAAGATCTCTTTCATTCTTCGCTCTCCTGCGCGTCCTCGTCTTCCTCAAGCTCCGCACCGTCTGCGGGGGTAATCAGCTCCAACGCTCTTTCCAGCAGCGCCTCGGGCACGTAGATATCGGTGCCGTAAAAGCTCTGACCCATCATAATGCGCATGGCGCTGCCCGTACCCCTGTCTTTTTTCAGATAAGGGATATTTTCCTCCTTCAGCAGCTCCTCGTACATGGCCACCAGTATATCGTCGTAGAGGGTGGCAAGGAGGGCGAGCCCCTCGTCAGCAGTAGTGTGCTCCAATCCAAACAAACGATCCATTCATGCGTCCTCGCTTTCGTAATAATGGGGGAATAACGCCTCAAATACAAGGCGGCAGGCCTGGGCGTCGGCGGCAGAGGTATGGGCAATGCCGTTCCAATCCAGGTTAAAATGCGCCATGGCGTCGGTGAGAGAATGGTGGGAGAGCGCGATCTCGTGCTCCACCACGAAGCGGGAAAACTCCGCGGCGCAGTCCACCAGCTTGTCCTTCAGCTGATTGCGCTCCGTCTTGGTGCTGTAGATCTTTCGCAGATGAGAATAGTCCGTGGAGGTGCCGTAGGCGATCATGCGGTCCGCACCGTCCACAATGTCTCTCAGGCGCGGCGCGATCTCGGCAAGCGTGGGCGCATCCTGTACCATGGCGGGGGTAATGCCGTGGATCTTCTCGGTGCGGTTCCACTTGCGGTTGCGCACGGGGCGGGTGTAGGAATCAAACACCACCTCCCCAAGGCCGTTGATGATGGAGACCGAAAGGATCTCGTCCCGCTCGAAGACGCCGGTGAGCTCCAGGTCGAAAAACAGCACCCGTTTGGGGTCGTTTCCGTATTTTTTTGCCCGCTTGGCATCGCCCTTGGCCCGGCGCTCGGCCAGCTCCTCGCTGTAGCAGTCGTAGCAGAGCTTGCTGCGGTAGCGGGAGGCGTTGCCGCACTTGACACAGGGTAGCGGCAGACGGCGGCAGGTGGCCTTGTCGTAAAGCAGCACCACCTCGCCGCTTTTGCGCACCAGGCACGCCACGGGGGGCTCCACGGGCTCGTAATACATCCGGAAAAGTGCCTCGGCGGAGAAATATCCCAAAAGCTCGGCGCGGCGGCCGCTGATGCGACGCAGCTCACCCGCCTCGGTGGAGACGGTCACCGCCTCGGGCTCGGCGGGCAGCTCCCTTTTGGGAGCCGTAGGACGCTCGTACCAGTGGGCGGGGGGCGCCTCCTTTACCTTGTTGGGATTATAGTAATAGACCACCGTGCCGTCGCTTTTGGTGATACAGGCGACGGGATCTGCCGTGGGCTGCAGATGCATTTTCAGCAGCTCCTCCTCAGTCAGCAGGCTGCGGCGCTCCGCGTCCCGCCGACTGATGCAGGGCGGCGTTTTTTTCAGCTGTGGCGAAAGGGTTTCCATAAGGCCTCCGTATTGCGACGTTCGATCCCTTCCAGTATAACATATTTATCATAAAAATACAAGATTATCCAGCGTAAGATTTTGAATAAATCATAAATTAAATTTTGCGCGATGCGTGCAAAAATCTTGCTTGTTTGCGTGCGGCATCTTGATTTTGTCGAAAAAGCGTGTTATACTGATTATATATCATTTGGGGAGAAGAGCTTACGATGGAACATATGCCAACAGCCTACGAGGGCAAGCAGCCCTACATATTCGTCAGCTATGCGCACAAGGATGCTGCGCGCGTGCTGCCGGTCATCGAGTCACTTGTCAAAAGCGGATTCCGCGTCTGGTACGATGCGGGCATTGAAGCAGGCACGGAATGGCCCGAATATATCGCGGCTCACCTGGCGGATGCCGCCTGTGTGCTTGCCTTTCTGTCGCCCGCGTCTATCAACTCCCGGAACTGCCGCCAGGAGATCACCTTTGCGCTGAGCCGTGATCGCGCCATGCTGACGGTATTCCTGGAGGACGTAAAGCTTCCGCTGGGACTGGAAATGCAGCTTGGTCTGACCCAGGCTATGTTTTACCATCGTCACGGGACGGTAGAGTCCTTCGCGCGTGAGCTGGTGAAGGCCGAGGTGATCGCAGACTGCCGCGAGGAGACGCCCTCGCTTCCCAAAAACGTGGAAAAACCCGCACCGTCTGCCGCCCAATCCAGCGTTGCTCCCGCACCGGAGCCTGCGCCGGCCCCTGCCGAACCCACGCCTGCGCCCGCGCCCGCTGCCCCTGCGCTTTTCAACTTGAAAAACGATGAAATGACGGTGGTGGACGGCGTTTTGGAGCGCTATCACGGGCAAAGGGAGCGGGTGGAGATCCCCGAGGGCGTTACGGTCATTGCCTCGGAGGTGTTCAAGCGCAACGCCGCGCTGAAGAGCATTCGCTTGCCCCGGAGCCTCGTTACCATCCGCGCATGGGCCTTTGCGGACTGTCCCGCGCTGGAGGAGATCACGATCCCCGGCGGCGTTGAGGTGGTATCCAGCAATTTGTTTGTGGGCTCCGGCCTGAAACGGGTGATCCTGTCGTAGGGCGTGACCACCGTGGGCATCGCCACCTTTAAGGATTGCGCCTCCCTTTCCTACGTGGGCCTGCCCAAATCGCTGAAAACCATCGGCGAGGAGGCCTTCAAGGGCTGTAAGAGCCTCACACGGGTGCATCTGCCCGAGGGCGTCAGCTACGCCAAGGAGGGCAATAAGAGAAGCTTCCCCGCAACGGTAAAATTCGTAGACGAAAACGGCGTGCTGCTACAGGCCGAAAAAAAGGCTGCCCCCACGCCACCTCCTGCGCCGAAGCCTCTGTTTGATATCATAGACGGCGTTCTCCGCGCTTGTCGCGGCGAGTGCAAGCGCATTACGATTCCCGTGTCTGCCAAAGAGATCGGCGCGTGCGTGTTCTTGAACCACACGGAGCTTCTTACCGTAAACGTGCCGGGCACTGTGCGTAAGATCGGCAAATCTGCCTTTGAGGGCTGCAAGAATCTGGAGCTTGTCACGTTTGCCCACGGGCTGTTTGAAATAGGAGATTGGGCCTTTAAGGACTGTGAGAAATTGGAGTTTGTCGATGATATTCCCGATACGGTGACCAAGATCGGCGCGCGTGCCTTTTGCGGCTGTAAAAACCTGAATACGCTTCAGATCTCCGCGTCTGTCAAGGAGGTTGGTGCGGGCGCCTTCGATGATTGCCCCGCGCTGAAGGAAATTAAGATCTCCAAAAAGGCTCCCTGTTATCGCGCGCTCAAAAAAATGCTCCCTGAGCATATAAAATTAGTGAAAGTGTGATCCTTTATAGGCAGCGGCTCCCGGATTCCGGGAGCCGCTGCCTTTTATAGCCCCGTGCTTGCTGCCAAGCGCGGGGACTCGCCAAATTTCAACACCAAACGACGCCTCCGGCATAAAATGGCAGTAGCGGACGCAAAAAACTCCTTCGAAAGCGCAATGCGCTGATTAAGCGGAGGATTTTCTGCGAAAAATAAAGTCAAACGGAACATAACGGAGGAAATGCGATGTTAACTGTAAAACGGGGTGATATTTACTATGCCGACCTCAGTCCCGTGGTCGGCTCGGAGCAGGGCGGCATGCGCCCGGTGCTGATCATACAAAACGACGTAGGGAACCGCTACAGCCCCACGGTGATCGCGGCGGCCATCACCTCCAGAATGGGCAAGACCAAGCTGCCTACGCATATCGACGTTTACGCGGAGCGAGCGGGGCTGGCACGGGATTCCATCGTGCTGCTGGAGCAGGTGCGCACCCTGGACAAACGCCGACTGAAGGAGAAGATGGGGCACCTGGATGAGGCGCTGATGGCGGATATCGACACCGCCATTTCCGTCAGCCTCGGGCTGATCCCCCGGGATGGCCGCCCCGCGAGAGAACGGGAGGAGGCAACGGTTGCGTCGGGAGATGCGACGGGAGCCTTGCCCGCCGCGGCCGCCGTTTCCCCTGTCAATGAGGAGGAAAAGCCCACTTTTTACACCTGAATTTCGATAAAAATGGAAAAATTTGCATAATTTTGGCAAAAGCCCTTGATTTTTTCTTGTTTTTTGGTAAAATGAAAGGTGGTAAAAAACTACAATACAAAGGAGAATCAAAATGGCTCTTGTTACAACCAAGGAGATGTTCAAAAAGGCCTATGAGGGCAAATATGCCATCGGCGCCTTCAACATCAACAATATGGAGATCATCCAGGCGATCACCGAGGCTGCTGCTGAGGAAAAATCCCCCGTGGTGCTGCAGGTTTCTGCCGGCGCCCGCAAGTATGCAAAGCATGCTTACCTGCTGGCTCTTGCCAAGGCTGCTGTTGAGGACAGCGGCG
This sequence comes from Clostridia bacterium, assembly GCA_017462615.1. Taxonomy (GTDB): domain Bacteria; phylum Bacillota; class Clostridia; order Oscillospirales; family CAG-272; genus Firm-07. The sequence continues at coordinate 21,461 of JAFTQT010000093.1, forward strand.
TGGATTTCGCTCTGCACCTTGACCACGGCGCAGATTTCGAGATCTGCAAGTCCTGCATCGACGGTGGCTTCACCTCCGTGATGATCGATGGCTCTCACCATTCCTTCGAGGACAATATTGCCCTCACCAAGAAGGTCGTAGAGTACGCACACGCCCACGGCGTTGTGGTAGAGGGTGAGCTGGGCGTGCTGGCCGGCGTCGAGGACGACGTGGTGGCCGAGCATTCCTCCTATACCCGTCCCGAGGAGGTCGAGGAGTTCGTTAACCGCACCGGCGTTGACTCCCTGGCCATTTCCATCGGCACCTCTCACGGTGCATATAAGTTCACCGCCAAGCAGTGCACCCGCAACGAGCAGGGCATCCTGGTTCCGCCTCCTCTCCGCTTTGATATTCTGGCTGAGATCGAGAAGCGTCTGCCCGGCTTCCCCATCGTGCTGCACGGTGCCTCCTCCGTTCCCCAGGATTACGTGAAGGAGATCAACGCGCTGGGTGGCCAGCTGCCCGACGCAGTGGGTATTCCCGAGGAGCAGCTCCGCAAGGCTGCCTCCATGGCTGTTTGCAAGATCAATATCGACTCCGATATCCGTCTCGCCATGACCGCCGGCATCCGCCGCGTATTTGCAGCTGAGCCCGGTGTATTTGACCCCCGCGGCTACCTGACCGTTGCCCGCGCAGAGGTCAAGAAGATGGTGCAGCATAAGATCAAGAACGTGCTGGGTTCTTCTAACACTCTGTAATCTAAAAGTTTGTTTCGGGGCTGTTGCACGCAACAGCCCCGTTTTTAGGAGAGCTTTCAAAAATGAAACATATCGAGCATTATACCGTTCGCTGGCACGATACCGACGCCGGCAGGGAAATGCGCCCCTCGGCGCTCCTTGCCCTGATGCAGGAGACCAGCAATCTGCAGTTTTACCGCGCGGGCAGACCCCTTGACGATCTGCGCGATCGAGAGGGCGTGGGCTTCATTCTCAGCCGCATTGCGGTGGATATCCTGCAGCCGCTTCACGCCTATGACGAGATCCGGGTGGAGACCTTCACCTGTGAGGGGCACGGACTCAGCTATCCTCGCGGCTTTGAGGTTTACCGGGGCGAGGAGCTGATGGCGCGGTGCCACTCTATGTGGGCGCTGATGCGCATTGCCGACCGTACGCTGGTGCGGGTGGAGGATGCGCCCCTTGGCTTTGAAAACGAACCGATCCTCACCACCGAAACGCCTCTGCGGCATCGCGCCCCCCGCGAGCTTGCCTTCCGTACCGTGGGCGAGCGCCCCATCGTGTGGTCGGATCTTGACTACAATATGCACATGAATAATACGAAATACCCCGATATGGTATGCGATTTCCTGCCCGAGCCCGATCAAACGAGGGTGGTGGGCATGTCCTTTTCCTACCTGCGGGAGGCGCATTTCGGGGACACCGTGCGGGTGGAGCGTGCCGACGGCGCGGACGGCGTTTTTTACTTCCGCACCTATAAAGAGGATACGCTGTGCCTGGAGGCTATGCTGAAAACCGCCCCCAGAGCCGGAAAGGAGTGCCAATGCTGATCCGAAGAGCCGAGCCGCGGGATCTCGCGGACATCAACCGATTGCTTTATCAGGTCTTAGAGGTGCATCACAAGGGACGCCCTGACCTGTTTTACGGCGGCGTGAAGAAATACACCGACGAGGAGCTGCTTGCCATCATCGCTGACGACAACACCCCTGTTTTCGTGGCGGAAAATGAATTTGGGGCCGTAACGGGGTACGTTTTCGGCGTTTTTCAGCAGCACAAGGATAGCCATATCCTCACGGATATCAAGACCCTTTACGTCGACGATCTCTGCGTGGATGAAACCGCCCGTGGCCAAGGTGTTGGCAGGGCGCTGTATGAATTTGCCGTGGATTTCGCCAAAAAATCCGGGTGCTATAATCTGACGCTCAACGTGTGGAGCTGCAACGAAAGCGCTCTCCGCTTTTACGAAAAATGCGGCCTCCTGCCCCAGAAGATCGGCATGGAAAAGATCCTTTAACCCCCAAACGGGGTTCGAAAAATGAAAAAATCCCGTTCCGCTAAGCGGAACGGGATTTTTCACAATATCAGCCGTGATATCAGCCGAAGTATCTCTTGAGCAGACCCTCAAAAGCTTTGCCGTGACGGGCCTCGTCGCGAGCCATCTCGTGAACGGTGTCGTGAATGGCGTCGAGGTTATGCTGCTTTGCCATCTTGGCCAGCTCAAACTTGCCTGCGGTAGCGCCGTTCTCGGCGGCAACGCGCACGGAGAGGTTCTCCTTGGTGGAGGTGGAAACGCACTCGCCCAGCAGCTCTGCGAACTTGGCAGCGTGCTCAGCCTCTTCGAAGGCAGCCTTTTCCCAGTACAGACCAATCTCGGGGTAGCCCTCGCGGTGTGCCACGCGAGCCATAGCCAGATACATACCAACCTCGGTGCACTCGCCCTGGAAGTTCGCGCGCAGACCCTCAATGATCTCCATGGGAACGCCCTCGGCCTTGCCTACGCCAACTACGTGCTCGGCAGCCCAGGTCATGCCTTCCTCAACGACCTCAACGAACTTTTCACCGGGTGCCTTGCAAAGGGGGCACTTGTCGGGGCGCACGTCGGACTCCACGATCTCACCGCAAATAGTACATCTCCACTTTTTCATATCAAAATCTCCTTTTTATCATAAATGTCATCGGCACAGCCGAGGTTCCTTATCGAACGACTTTATTTTAGCATACTTTTTTCCCTTTGTCAAGTGTTTTTTAGAAGAATTCTAAAAAATTTTTCTGGAAGCTGCACTGCTGAAAAAGTCGCCCTTATTCTTTTCCTTTATATAAAAAGAACGAGGTCAAAGAATGCTTTTCTATCATAAAAGCGGAGGAAGGATGCCCTTGTAAGAGCATCCTTCCTCCGCTTTTTCCGCGTTACCGCGCTCACACCCGATCCACGGTGATCACCGCAAAATGGGTGTCGCTGACCACCTGAATGCCCGCGGCCAGCTTTTCCTTCAGTTCCTTATCGGTGAGTGCCACCTCAAAGGGCACGGCAATGTCAAAAATCAGATTGGTATGGGTGGGGCCGGGCACCATGCGAAAGTCGTGTACCCGGATCCGCTCGTCCAGGAGCTTTGCCAGCGCCTCGGTCTTTTCGCGCCAGAGGTTCAGCGCTTCGTCGTCGGTGACGATGGGGTCAAGATGTACCGTACATTCCACGCCGCATTCGGCAAGCAGCCGCCGCTCGATGAGGTCGATGGTGTCGTGGGTTTCAAACACATCCTTCTTGCCGTCCACCTCCACGTGCAACGAGGCCAGAATGCGATGGGGGCCGTACTGATGCACCACCAAGTCGTGAATACCAAGGGCGTCGGGGTATTCCTCCACCACGCGGCAGATCTCGGCCACGACCTCCTTGTCGGGGGCCTCGCCGAGGATGGAGTTTTTGGTTTCGTTCAGCACCCGGAGTCCCGCCACAAAAATGAGGATCGCCACCAAAAGGCCCATAACGGGGTCGATATACACGCTGATATGGGCGGGCAGAAGGAGCGTGGCAAGATTGGCGATCAGCACCGCCGTGGTGGCAGCCGCGTCGGAAAGGCTGTCCACCGCCGTGGCGCGCATGACCTCGGAATCGATCCTGTTGCCGATCGTGCGGTTGAAAAGGCCCATCCACAGCTTGAAAAGAATGGAGACCGCCAGGATGATCACCGTAGCCAGGTGGAACTGGGTGGCCACAGGGGCAAGGAGCTTTTCAAAGGAGCCGCGCACCAGCTCCACGCCCACGAAAAGAATGAGGAAGGAAACGATCATGGAGGCCACGTATTCGATGCGGGCATGGCCGAAGGGGTGGTCGCGGTCAGCAGGCTTGGAGGCAATGCGGAAGCTGATGAGGGAAATGACCGACGAGCCGGCATCGGAGAGGTTGTTGACCGCGTCGGCGCGGATGGCAATGGAGCCGGAAAGCGTGCCGGCGATCAGCTTGATGACGAACAGCAGGGCGTTTAGCACGATGCAGGTCACCGATACCATGGTGCCGTAAGCGTGGCGCACGGCGGGCTTTTTGACGCTTTCGCTGTCCTTCACGAACAGGCGGGTGAGCAGGCGGATCATAAGAGATATCCTTTCTATGATAGATATGAAGAAAATTAAAAACGAGCGTACAGGAAGGGCAGGAACGAGGCGTCGGCCAGATAGGCCACGGAAAGCAGCAGGGCTGCTGCGGGCAAAAGCATGCCCAGCACCGGATGGTGGGCGGTTGCGCGCTGGTACAGGCGGCGGGGCAGGGGCGTGGCGCCCAGGGCGGCGATGGTGAAAAAGGGCAAATGGCGCAAAAGGTCGTATAGATCGGCACCGATGGCAAGTCCGTTGCCGCCGCAAAGCCCTTGTAAAAAGCGACCCAGGGCCGGAAGGGTCAGGTAATCGGCGCTGCCGTCAAAGGCGAAGATCAGCCACCCCAACAAAACGCCAAAAATCACAATTAGGCGGCAAACGGGGCGGGGAATTGCCTTTTTTAGCCGCTCGGGGAGTCGGCGCTCCGCCACCAGCAGCAAAAAGTAATAAAGCCCCCAAAAAAGGAAATTGAGGGAGGCGCCGTGCCAGAGTCCCGTTAGGCTCCAGACCGCCAAAAGGTTCAAGACGGTGCGGAAATCACCCCGTCGGTTGCCGCCTAAGGGGATATAGACGTAATCCCGGAAAAAGGTGGAGAGGGTGATGTGCCACCGCCGCCAGAAGTCCCGAAAGCTTACGGCGGTATAGGGGTAATCGAAGTTTTCCGGTAGCGGCAGGCCAAGCATGCGCCCAAGGCCGATGGCCATATCCGAGTAGCCGGAAAAATCGTAGTAGATCTGAAAGAAAAAGCCAAAAAGCGCCACGAGGCCGCCCACGGTGCTCAGCTCATCGGGCGGGAGCGCCGCAAAGGTGTGGAATAAGGCACCGGCGGGGTTGGCAAGCCACACCTTTTTGGTAAGCCCTGCCACGAAGCGCCGGGCGCCCGCCGCCACGTCGGCGGCGGTGATGACCCGCTGCCGCAGCGCGGCGGAAACCGTGCCGTACCGCACGATGGGGCCGGCGGTCAGCTGGGGGAAGAAGGTCATATAGGTGCCAAACAAAAGGGGGCTTTTTTCATACCGTTGGCGGCCTAAATACACATCTGCCAGGTAAGCGATGCCCACAAAGCTGTAGAAGGAAAGCCCCAGGGGCATCCGCGGGGCGGAAGGTGAGAGCAGCGCGCCGTATTTGAAAAGCACAAGCAGCCCCACGTGCAGCAGCACGGCGCCCCAAAGAAACAGGCGCGGATGCCGCCCCTTGCCGATGGCACAGCCGCAGCCAAAATCCAGGAGCACCACGGCAATGAGCAGAAAAAGTCCGCGCGGCTCTCCCCAGGCATAAAAAAACAGGCTGCCCAGCAGCAGAAGCCCGTTTTGCAGCGAAAGCTGCCACGCCCGACGCCAACGGCTGCCGCAGAGACGGGCAAGGAGCGGGGGCAGGCCAAAATACAGCAAAAGCACCAAAGGCAAAAACCAAAATAAAAAAACGAACGAGGAAAAGCGCATAAAACCCCCTCCGGGCGGTGTTGGTGCTGCTATTTTGCGTAAAAAACGGAATTTTATGCAATATCATTATAGCACACTTGGCGCCAAAAGGAAAGATGTCCGCCAAAATCCTCTGATTTTTTTGTTTTGATAACCAAACAAAGTATAATTTTTCAAAAAAACTCTATATTTTTTATTAAAATATAGAATTTTGTGCAAGATGACTATTGCCAAGCGGGCAAAAGTGCGCTATAATTGCTTCATTACGGCGTGCGCCGGAATAATTATTTTATTTTGAAGGAGAATACCCATGAAAAAGCTTCTCGCACTGCTGCTGGCCGTACTGATGATCGCCGGCACCTGCGTTGCCTTCTCTTCCTGCAAGAAGGGCGACGAAACCATCAAGATCGGTCTTTCCGGTCCTCTCACCGGCGGCGCTGCCGTTTACGGCCTGGGCGTTGCCAACGCTGCTCAGATGGCTGTTGATGAGATCAACGCCAAGGGCGGTATCAACGGCATCAAGCTCGAGCTGAAGGTTATGGACGATGCCAACGATGCTACCAAGATCGCCAACAACTACGCTGCTCTCGTTGACTGGGGCATGCAGCTCTCCCTCGGCTGCGTTACCACCCAGCCCGCTCTGGAGTTCAAGGCCCTGTCCAAGACCGACAACATCTTCTTTATGACCCCCTCCGCCTCTGCTGACGCTGTTCGCGCTGAGTCCAACGGCTACCAGATGTGCTTTGCTGATAAGAAGCAGGGCGTTGCTGCCGCTAACTACGTAAACGGCCTGGGTCTCACCAAGATCGGCGTGTTCTACCAGTCTGATATCGACTATTCTCAGGGCATTTTCACCGAGTTTAAGGCTAACCTCAACGACACCATCACCGTTGTAGAGGCTTCCTTCACCAATCAGACCAAGTCTGACTTTACCCAGCAGGTCTCCACTCTGAAGGATTGCGAGTTCATCTTCATGCCCATCTACTACGCCGAGGCTGCTCTCTTCATGACGCAGGCCAAGAGTGAGACCGGCATCAAGACCTACTACGGCTGCGACGGTCTGGACGGTCTGGAGAGTGAGCTGGATCTTTCCACCATTCCTCAGGCAATCACCATGCTGACTCACTTCAAGTCCGACGCTGCCAACGCTAAGACCTTCGTTGCAAACTACACCGCAAAGTACGGCACCGACACCCTCAACCAGTTCGGCGCTTCCGCTTACGACTGCATTTACGCTATCGTTGGTGCACTTGAGGCTGCCATCAAGGCCGGCAAGACCGTTGATGCAAGCACCTCCGCTGCCGATATGTGCAAGATCCTCAAGGAGCAGATCGACGGCGGCTACACCTACAGCGGCGCCGTGACCGGTACCGGTGAGGTAAAGTGGACCACCGACGGCTTCGTAAACAAGGAGGCTCTTGTTCACGTGCTCAAGGAGGCAAGCAACTGATCGTTGCTTTTCATAAAACCGTGGTTTGCTGGCGTGGATTTTTCCATGCCAGCAAACTTGTCGTAATAGGAAGATAAATTATGGAATTTTTATCCGCACTTTTGAACGGCTTCAGCTCCGGCGGCACCTACGCTATCATTGCCATTGGCTATACTATGGTGTACGGTATTGCCAAAATGCTGAACTTCGCCCACGGCGACATCATTATGGTGGGTGGCTACGCCATGTTCGTGGCGCTGGTGTTCAACCAGCCCCTGGTGGCGCTGGCCTTTGCCATTCTGGCGTGCATGCTGCTGGGTATTACGGTGGAGCGGCTGGCCTATAAGCCCTTGCGCGGCGCGTCGTCTCTGGCAGTGCTGATCACCGCCATCGGTGTCAGCTCGCTTTTGCAGAGCCTTGCCCAGATCATCTTCGGCGCGGCTCCCAAAATGCCCACCCAATTCATGATCAACGGCGCTATCACCCTGGGCACCTTCCGCATCAATTACAGCACGCTGGTGACGCTGGCGGTAACGGTGGTGATCATGACCGCGCTGACGGTATTCGTCAAGTACACCAAGACCGGCCGCGCCATGGTGGCCGTTTCTGAGGACAGAGGTGCTGCGCAGCTCATGGGCATCAACACCAACCGCATCATTGCCATCACCTTTGCCATTGGCTCCGCGCTGGCGGCCGTGGCGGCGTATCTGATGCTGATGAAGGCTCCCACCCTTTCCAGCACCCTGGGTGCCATGCCCGGTATCAAGGCCTTTACGGCCGCGGTCATCGGCGGCATCGGCTCCATTCCCGGCGCCATGCTGGGCGGTGTACTGCTGGGTGTGATCGAGAGCCTGGCGCTCAGCGTGCCTCAGCTCGCTCCCTTTACGGACGCCATTGAGTTCGCCGTTCTCATCGTGATCCTGCTGGTGAAGCCCGCAGGTCTGCTTGGTAAGGCAAGGAGGGAAAAGGTATGAATCGTATCGTTTCGTTTTTCAAAAAGCCCTTCCTGCGAAACTACGCCAATTACATGGTCATCGTGCTGGTGGCGCTGGTGTTTGCCGTGCTGTCCCTCACCGGCAGCCTGAAAATGGGCACCCAGTTCCTGCTGGAGCAGATCGCCATCGCGGCGCTGCTTGCCGTATCCCTCAGCATGGTGGTGGGCTTCCTTGGTGAGCTTTCCCTCGGCCACGCCGGCTTTATGTGCGCGGGCGCTTACCTGGGCGGTAAGCTGGCCGCAGCCATGACTGCCTCCTCCGGTGATCAAAGCAGCATCGTTACGCTGCTGGTGGCTTGCCTTGCCGGCGGCTGTATTGCGGCGGCGCTTGGCTTTGTGATCGGTCTGCCCGCGCTGCGTCTGCGGGGTGACTATCTGGCCATCGTGACCCTCGCCTTCGGCGAGATCGTGCGTAACGTGGTCATGAATTTGCCTATGGACTGGTTCGGCGGCACGCTGGGTCTGGAGACGCCTCGCTTTGATCGTAAGTATTTGTTTGTGCTGGCGCTTGTGATGGTGCTGCTTTGCCTTGCGGTGACGCAGAACCTGATCCGCTCCAAGCACGGCCGCGCCATCATTTCCATCAAGGATAACGAGATCGCCGCCCGTGCCATGGGTATTGATATCACCAAATACAAGCTCTTTGTGTTTACCGTTTCCGCGTTTTTTGCGGGCGTGGCCGGCGTGCTTTACAGCTACACCGTATCCCGCGTGCAGAGTGCAACCTTTGACTATAACTACTCCATCGAGATCCTGGTTATGGTGGTTTTGGGCGGTATGGGCTCCATCAACGGCTCCCTGATCGCCGCGGCGCTGATCACCTTCATCAACACCAAGCTCCAGACGGTGCTGACCGGCAATCTGGCGGTGCTGCAGAACGTGTTCTACGCGCTGATCCTCATCACCATCGTGATCTATAAGAACGCCCCCGGTCTCAAGGGCTTCCGCGAAAAGTACAATCTGAAAAATCTGATGGCCAAGCTCAGCAAGAAGCCGTCGGAGGAGGAGGTGCCCCATGAGTGAGCGTGAAACCATTCTCAAGGTAGAGCACCTTGCCATTCAGTTCGGCGGCCTTAGGGCCGTGGACGACGTGAATCTGGAGATCAAAAAAGGCGAGCTTTACGGTCTGATCGGCCCCAACGGTGCGGGAAAAACCACGGTCTTCAATCTGCTGACCGGCGTGTATAAGCCCACCCTTGGCCGCATTTATCTCTGCGGTGAGGAGATCGGCGGCAAGTCGCCTGCCGAGATCAACCGCAAGGGCATTGCCCGCACTTTCCAGAACATTCGTCTGTTCCAAAACCTGACGGTGCTGGAAAACGTCATGGTGGGTCTGGCCAATCAGATCCCCTGCAACGTGTTTGAATCCATCCTGCGCCTGCCGCGGCATAAGCGCTCCGAAAAGGAAGCACGCGAGCGGGCTATGGAGCTGCTGCGCGTCTTCAAGCTGGATGCCTACAGCGACTATCTGGCCGCCAACCTGCCCTACGGTAAGCAGAGAAAGCTGGAGATCGCAAGAGCCCTTGCCACCAATCCGAAGCTGCTGCTGTTGGATGAGCCGGCTGCCGGCATGAACCCCAACGAGACCCAGGAGCTGATGGACGATATCATGTTCGTGCGGCGGGAGTTTGACATGACCATCCTGCTCATTGAGCACGATATGCGTCTGGTGGGCGGCATTTGTGAGAAGCTGACGGTGCTGAACTTTGGTACCGAGCTGGTCACCGGCCCCACCGCAGAGGTGCTGGCCAATCCCGCAGTCATCAAGGCTTACCTTGGCGACTGAGAAAGGAAGTGCAACATGTCTGAAACCTTATTAAGAGTAGAGGATCTGTCGGTATATTACGGCGTGATCCAGGCGCTGAAGGGCATTTCCTTTTCGGTCAATCGCGGCGAGATCGTTTCGCTGATCGGCGCAAACGGTGCGGGAAAAACCACCACGCTGCACACCATCACGGGTCTCATTCGTGCCAAGAGTGGCCACGTGTTCTACAAGGATGCCGAGATCACCCGCGTGCCTGCCCACAAGATCGTCACCATGGGCATGTCCCACGTGCCGGAGGGGCGTCGCATTTTCCAGAACCTTTCCGTGTATGAAAACCTTCTGCTGGGGGCATACTCCCGCAAGGATAAAAAGGAAATTGAGGGAAACCTCGAAATGGTCTTCCGCCAGTTCCCCCGTCTGGAGGAGCGCCGCCGTCAGCTGGCAGGCACCCTTTCCGGCGGTGAGCAGCAGATGCTGGCCATGGGCCGTGCGCTGCTGGCAAGTCCCGAGCTGATCGTGCTGGACGAGCCCTCCATGGGTCTGTCGCCCCTTTTGGTTGGCGAGGTATTTGAGATCATCAAATCCTTCCGCGCCGCCGGCAAGACGGTACTGCTGGTGGAGCAGAACGCCAAAATGGCCATGGCCATTTCCGACCGTGCCTACGTGCTGGAAAACGGCCTCATCACCATGTCCGGTGATGCCAAGGCGCTTGCCGAGGACGACCGCGTGCGCAAGGCATATTTGGGCGCGTAACGTTTTTTGTATCAATAATGCCAAAACGGTGCGAGCTTTCGCACCGTTTTGGCTTTCAAAAGGGGGAGAAGCATGAAAAAAAGATGGATCGCCGCAGGGCTTTTGCTTTGCCTTTTGTGGCTGCTGCCTGCTTGCAGTAAGGATCCCATAGAAGTGGCGCAGAAGGCGCTCCGCCGCACGGCTGCGCTGGATTCCTGCGGCATGCTGCTGGACGTGCAGCTGGCGGCGGCCGACGACACGGCAATGGCGGAGCTCTCCTTCGCGGCGGAGCTGGCCGTCAGCCGCGGCAAGGGCGGTGACAGCATGAGCGCCGCCTCGACCGTAACGAAAAACGGAAAAACAACCAAGAGGGCGGTGTATCAAACGGGCGACTGGTTCTATATCACCGCCAACGGCACCAGCTACAAATCCAATCTCCCCACCTTCACCCGTTCGCACGATTATTTGGCGGCGGTGGATGCCGTTTTACGGGAATATCCGCAAACGGTGTGGAAAAACGCCAGATTTGACGGCGACGCTCTGACGCTTTCTCCGGATGTGGAGACGCTGAAGGCACTTTATCAGCCCATAGCCGACGGCATGTGGCAGGCATTGCCCGGCTTCAGCGATTTTGCAGCAGATGATGCCTATACCCTCGCGGACGGTACGCTTGTGCTGACATTCAGCGGCAAATACGTTACCGCTTGCACGCTGACGCTGGAGCTGAAGAGTGGGGACGTGGCTCTCGTGGGTGTCGTGATGCTGCGGATCCCCACGCCGGGCAGCGACGTGACGGTGACGCCGCCCGTTGGCTATCAGTACTATCCCGAGTATAATTTTTCCTGAAATTTTGATTTTGGAGGGGAACGGTATGGAATATTTATGGATCCTGCCCGCCGCGCTCGGTGGAGCGCTGGTGGCTTTCCTTGCGGTCATTTTTATCCGCACGCTGCGCTTTCGTCCGAAAGCTGCGCCCCACGTGACGCCGACGCCGGAGGACTTTGACCGTCAGCGCTGCGTTGCCAATCTGCAGCAGCTGGTGCGGTGCAGGACCGTCTCCTACAGCGACCCCGCGCTGGAGGACGACGCGGAATTTGAAAGGCTCTACGATCTGCTTCCCACACTCTATCCCAATGTCTGCCGCGTCTGCAGCCTCACACGTCTGCCCGGTCGCGCGCTGCTTTTTCATTGGCAGGGGCGGGAGCAGGGCGATCCCACGGTGCTGATGGCGCATTTTGATGTGGTGCCCGTGGAGGAGGTCGCTTGGGAAAAGCCGCCCTTTGACGGCGTTTTGGAGAATGGCGTTCTCTGGGGACGGGGGACGCTTGACACCAAGGTGACCTTCAACGGTGTGCTTTCTGCCGCGGATCACTTGATCGCGGAAGGCTTTATCCCCCAAAACGGTATCTATTTCGCCTTCTCCGGCGGGGAGGAGGTCAACGGCCCCGGCGCCAAAAACATCGTCGATTGGTTCAAGGAACGCGGCATTACCCCCGCCATGGTACTGGATGAGGGCGGTGCCGTGGTGGAAAACGTGTTTCCCGGCGTCAAGGCGCCCTGTGGCCTTGTGGGCATTGCGGAAAAGGGTATGCTCAATCTCGAATACCGCGCCGTTTCCGGCGGCGGTCACGCCTCCGCACCCCCTCCCCACACGCCCGTGGGTGAGCTTTCCGCCGTGTGCTGTCGGGTGGAGGCGCACCCCTTCCCCAGTCATCTCACCGCCCCCGTGGCCGCTATGTTCGATACCCTTGGGCGACACTCCACCCTCCTTTACCGTATGATCTTTGCCAATCTCTGGTGCTTTGGGGGCGTGCTGGACGCCATTTGCCGCAAGAGTGGCGGCGAGCTGAACGCCTTGATGCGCACCACTGTGGCCTTTACCCGGATGCAGGGCAGCAAGGCCGCCAACGTGATCCCGCCCAGCGCCACCATGGTCTCCAACCTGCGTCTGAATCCGTCAGATACCATGGAAAGCGCCATTTCCTATATCAAAAAGGTTGCCAAAAGCGATGGGGTGGAGATTACGGCGCTGGAGGGGATGGATCCCAGCCGCGTTTCCCGCATCGATACCGCAGGCTTTGCGCGGATCAGCGCCGCCATCGGCGGCACCTGGCCGGGGACGATCGTTTCCCCTTATCTGATGGTGCAATGCTCGGACAGCCGCCATTGGGGCGCACTTTCCGATAAGGTCTACCGCTTTTCTGCCATGGATCTCACCACCGAGGAGCGCCGCACCATCCACGGCAACAACGAGCGTATCCGCACCGAGGCCGCCGCCCGCGCGGTGGAGTTCTATGTCCGCCTCATGCGGCAATGTTGAATGGGGAGTGATGGTTGATTGGTGGGGGAGGAGGTGCTTTTTGCAAAAAGCACCTCCTCCCCCACGCACCTACCTCCGCAAAAACCTTCAAAAAAGGGGTAACGCACATGGCGTATCGCCACAAACGGTATGGAATTTGGCACAATATCACCATTCCTCACAACTTCAAAATTTCTTCTCGCTTCCGACTTCCCGCAATGTGCGCTATTACATTTTTTAAGGTTTTGGGGGAGAGGGGTGAATTTTTTGCCCAAAGGGCAAAAAAGAGGGGAGAGGGTGCTTTTGCAAAAGCATCCTC
>JAFTQT010000094.1 GCA_017462615.1 Clostridia bacterium
ACGCTTTTGCAAAAGCGTCCCCCCTCCCTCCTTCGTTCCCACCCCACGCGCAAAAGCTTACGCCTCGTTGCGCTTTTGGGAAAGGAGGCCGAAGCCGAGATTGGTGGGCAGAATGGTCAGCTGATACTCCGCCAGATCAAGGCCGGCTCCTACCACGGGATCCACCTGCCGCATATAGTCGCAGCAGCCCTCGTAGGCGACCCTTGCTGCCTCGTCGTCGCCCGATTTTTTTAGGCGCACCGCATCGGCAATATGGAGCCACAGACCGGAATGGGCGATCACGTAATCGTAGGAAAGCAGCTGCGCCCCCGATACCTTCGCCCGCAGACCGTTGAGGCGAGGCAGGGCTGCGTGGATGCGCGCCTTCAGCCTGTCGTAACGCGCCTCGTCCTCCACAGCGTCCCAGATCTCCGAGAGCGAGGAGAGATATTCGGCAACAAAGGCGCCGCCCTCGCCAAAGGTCACGTCAAAATACCGCCGGGAAACCTCAGCAAAGTCACTTTGCTTATCCCACAGCGCCATGGCCATACCGTAGGTGGGCAGGCACGTGGGGGAGGCAATACGCTGCAGCTGGCAGCTGACCATACCGTCGATGCCTATCTGATCAAGGTTTTTCATATCGTCATGGAGCACGCGGGCAATGCGGTATCCTCCCGCATCCAAGGCGTGAGCCCACATATTGTGGTAGTCAAACACAAAGGAATCGCCCTGGAAGCGCTCCTGCCACTGGCGGAGCAGTGCCAGGTTGCCATCCACCGTGCGGGGCATATGGATCTGGTTGCGCACGTAAAGCATCGGGGGCTCCTGCTTACCGCTCATGCTGCCGCAATAGGTCTCCTTATAGGAACGGGTAATGGGGGCAAACATCATCACGAAGCGATCCTGGTTCTTGATCTTTTCCTGTACGGGCGCCCAAAGCAGCTCGTTGTAAAGCAGAAAGACGATCTTGGTGTCAAGCCCCTTGGCCGTCAGCATCTCGTCCAGCTCATTGAGCATCAGCACGTACTGATCCGTGGGCAGCACGTCCCGGCATTTTTCGCACTCGCATTGGTTGTTGCGGGCGTCGGAAAGCCAGAAATGAATGTAATCAGCGGCAGGCGTTTTTTCGCAATAGTCCACAATGCAGGAAAGCATCCTGTGGCGCGCCTCGTCGTTGGCGTAGCAAAGGTTGGTATCCACCAGTTGACCGCCCCAGATCTCCCGCTTGCCGTTCACCAGCGCCACCATACTGAGGAACTCCTCGGTGATCTCGTGCTTGGGCTCGTAGCGACCGTAGCAGGGCTCGCCCAGCATGGGATAGAGCCAGCCGTGGCCCACCTTGTGGTAGGCAAGCCCGCGGCGCTTGATCTCCTCCTCCAGCCGCGCGCAGATCCGCGCCGTGTCGTCCGGCGTCAGGGCGGGAGTGGCGGTAGGATGGGTCTCGTCGTAGCGGTTGAAGAAGATAAAGGGCACGTGCATCTGAATGAAATACTCGTTCATGCCCACGCGAGGCAGCCAGTTGATCATATCGTAAACCGCGTCGTAGGTGCAGGAGCCCTCGATGGTGATGCCGCGATGGCGATAGGAGGGGGTGTGGCTGTACTGGCAGGTGAGCGCCTCGCCCGTGAGACTCCTTTGGGGGATAAACTCACCCGCCGCGCCCGGACGCATCCAACGGCAGCCAAGGGCGGTGAGGTACTGATACACAGCCAGCAGCACCGAGCGATCGTTGGCACCGGTGATATAGCCCTCGCCCGCGTTCACGGCGATCTCAACGCAGTCGTCCTTGCGTTCCTCCTGCCATCTGCCCACAAACAGCACGCCGGCGGCGGTCTTGTCGTAAGCGTCGTAGCAGACCTCCTCCACGATCAGCGTGGGGTCGATCTTCCGCAAATAAACGGCCAGCTCCTGCGCCGCGTAGGACACGGTGGGGGCGGTGCCGACTTTTCCAATCAAAATACGCATATTTTTCTCCTTTTTGGGGAAATATTGTAGGTTCATTTTATCATTCTTGCCCGCGCTTGTCAACGCCCCTTCCCTTTTTTGGCCGAAAGGCGTGAAATGTCCGTTTTGTGCTAAAAATGAGCCACCGTTACCGTTGACTTTTGCGCTCCCCGATTGTATCATAAAGAAAAAAACACAGGGAGGCTTTTATGAGCACGAGCAAGAAATTGAGATGGGGCGTCATCGGCTGCGGCGGCATTGCCAAGCGCACCAGCCTGCCGAGACTGATCGCCGCCGAAAGCGCGGAGCTGGTGGCTGTGCAGGACATCAATCCCGCAGCGGTAGAGGATGTCCGGGCCACGTTTGGCGTGAAGCACGGCACCACCAGTGCCGAGGAGCTGGTGGCACTTCCGGACGTGGACGCCGTTTACATTGCAACGCCGCTGTTTTGCCATCGGGAGCAGGTGCTGCTGGCGGCCAAATACAAGAAGCACGTGCTGTGTGAAAAGCCCCTGGGGCTTTGCGGTGACGAGGTGGCCGAAATGGTCGATGCCTGTCGCAAGGCCGGCGTAGCCTTCGGCGCTGCCTTCATGGCCAGATTCCACGATCTGCACGTGAAGGCAAAGGAGTTGATCGAGGCGGGAGAGCTGGGCGAGATCGTTTCCGTCAAGGCTTGCTGGTCCTTTGATTATCCCAAAAGCAGCAGCGCATGGCGCCAGAAGAAGGAGCTGGGCGGCGGTGGTGCCTTCATGGACGTGGGCACCCATTGCCTGGATATCGTCCGCTTTATGACCGGCCTTGAGGTCACCGAGGTGGTGGCGCTTTGCGGCAATCAGTTCTACGACTATACCGTGGAGGACTACGGCCAGATGCTCTGTCGTCTCTCCAACGGCGCTACGCTGTATCTCTCCAATAATTACAACGTCAGCACCGAGCCCCAGCGCGTGGAGATCTGCGGACGAAAGGCCGCGCTCTTCATCCACGATACCATGGTACAGGATGGCAAGCTCTACATGACGCAAAGCAAGCGCAGCGAGCCTGTGGATATCACGCCTGCCGGGCCCCGCACCAACGCCTACACGGCAGAGTTTGAGGGCTTTTCCCGGGCGGTGCTCAACGGCACGCCCCTGCCCGTCCCCGCCGAGGAGGGTCTTGTCGCCCAGCGCATCATCGACGCTGCTTATCAGTCGAACGCCACAGGCCAGCGCACGAAGGTGTAAAATTTGAATAAAAACAGCTGCCCCAAGCTACGATACCTTTATCATAGCTTGGGGCAGCTTTGCTTTTTGGCTTTACCGTCAAGGCAGACCGCTTTTGGCGGTTATTTCAGCTTTTTACCGTCCGAGAAGGCACGGCCCACGGGGGTGCTGAGGGCAAGGTAGGTGTGATTTGCGGGGTCATAGGTAATGGGACGCAGCTTTTGGGGGTCGATCTTGCCACCCTCACCCAGCACCGACTCGTCTGCCGTGACGTTGACGATCTCGCCCACCAGGCGGCAGGTCTCCTTGTCGTAGCTCTTCACGCGGCACTCCAGCGCCATGGGCAGCTCAAGGATGAGGGGCGCATCCACAAAGGCACTTTTTTCGGTGTGCCAGCCCGCGCGGGCCAGCTTATCCGGCACGTCGTTGCCGGAGGTGATACCCACATAATCTGCCGCTACCACCTCAGCCGCAGTTGCTACGCTGACCGTAAAGGCGCCCCGCTGCAGCAGATTCTTGGTGGTCTTATGATCCTCGCTGACGCAGATGGTGATCTCGTTTTCCTCAGTAATGCCGCCCCAGGCAGCGTTCATGGCGTTGGGGGTGCCGTCCTCGCCGTAGGTGCCGATGATCAGCACGGGCATAGGATACAACATAGGCTTTGCGCCGAAATTCTTTCTCATTTCCCTTCTCCTTTTTCTTCTTTGATCATCTGATAAAGCTGGTCTGTACCTTTTCTTCCTTTTCGGGCAGTCCAAAGGCCTCGCGACCGAGGGCGATGCTCTTCATGAGGAAGGTCATATTCCGCGCCAGGGTGCGCATGGTCTGCAGCCCCTCCGCGTCCTCGGCGGCCTCGCCGGGGGCGTTGCCGTGGAGGTTGTTCCAATACTGACTGGAGGCCACGGGCATACCGCTGATGGTGAAATA
>JAFTQT010000095.1 GCA_017462615.1 Clostridia bacterium
AACACCTCACGGCGAATTTGTTTTTGATGAATTTTGGTGGGATTTTGCGAAGCAAGGTGTGTACCTTGCGAGTGAAAGCGCGCCGAAAGACGCGAAAACAAATCACCGTGAGGCGATTTCGTTCGGCTCCCGTGCGGCTACTGAAACAGATCCTGTATTTTTTCAAAAAAAGTGCGGGGAAGTTGATTTTTTTCGACACCGTTTGCGGTGATCAATGGCAAGGCGGCGATGATCTTGCCGTCCATGCGATATACCAGCGTGCCTACCCGCTCTCCTGCCGCGAAGCCGGCATAGAGAAAGCGGGGGAGCTCCGTGGTAGCGGTGATCTCGCCGTGCACCGTGGGCAGCGTCATGGCCACCGTGCCTTGGGCGATGATCTTCACCTCCTTGTCTTCTCCGCCGATGACTGGCAGAGAAATCGACACCGTTTGCGGGGTAAATGCCTCATATTCTTTATATGCCCAATCGTAAAGGGCTGCATGATCCCGCCAATCGTTGCCGTCGTTCAACGTGACGGCGATCAGCAAAAGGCCGTTTCGCGCGGCTGCGCTGACCAGGCACCGCCCGCTTGCCTTGGTGAAGCCGGTTTTGATGCCAATCACGCCCTCGCAGGTGCGCAGCAGCCGATTGTGATTGAGAAACAGTCGGGTGGCCTCGGTGCCATTTTGTGGGGCAGTATAACGGGGCGTCCGGACGATCTCTGCAAAGGTAGGATTCTGCATGGCTGCAGCGGAAATTAACGCCAGCTCCCGGGCAGTGGTATAGTGCGCCTCGTCGTGAAGGCCGTGGGGGTTGGTGAAATGGGTATCCGAAAGCCCCAGTGAGGCAGCCTTTTCGTTCATCAGAGCCGCAAAGGCAGGGATGCTGCCTGCCGCGTGCAGGGCGAGGGCCGTGGCGGCGTCGTTGGCTGAGGAAAGCAGCAGGCCGTACAGCAGCGTGCGAACGGTGATTTTTTCCCCTTCATATAAATAAACGGAAGATCCCTCAATGCCCACGGCCTCCTTTGGCACCGTAACGGTGGCGGAGAGGTTGCATTGCTCCAGAACAACCAGCGCGGTCATGATCTTGGTGGTGCTGGCCATTGGCAGGCGGCGGTCAGCGTTCCTTTCCACAAGAAAGCTCCCGCTTTGCGGATCGTACAGCACGGCACCCTCGGCTGAGGTTGCCGGTGGCTGACGCAGAGGGGAGGGCAGAGGCGGAGGCGTTATCTCCGCTACCACCGTTGCGGGAACGAGCAGGACGCCTAAAAACAGGGCGAAAATTAGCAAAAAAGCGAAAAAAGTGGCAAAACGGTACACGAAATCACCTCCATTTTACTATATGGAGGTGATTTTCGCATTATGACAGCGGCGGATTATTCCGCCTTGGTCTCTACTACGGTTTCGGTGACCTCGGTGGCGGTTTTGACAACCTCCTCCACGATCTCCTCGTCGGATTCATCCTTGTCATGCTTCTTTTTCTTCAGCTTGGCAAAGAGGGCCTTCAGGCGCTCCACCAGATCGGGGGCGTGGTCGATGAAGGACACCAGCTTCTCTACCGAATCGCTCTGAGAGGCGGCAGCAAGGGAATGTACCTCGACCAGTCCCTCCGCGCTGACGGAAAGGAAGCAGACGGGCTGTACAGAAAGGCCCGTGCCGCCGCCACCCGCAAAGTTCTTGGGGGGCGCTTGATGCTTGCCGTCAAAATCCAGACCGCCGGAGGCATAGCCTACCGAGACCTTGGAAATGGGGATGATGGTGGTGCCGGAAGGGGTTTCAATGGGGGTGCCTACAACGGTGTTGGCATCTACCATGGCGTGAATGTGTTCGAGGGACGTGCGGATCATTTCCTCTAATTTGTTGTTCTGCTCAGCCATAACGAATATCCTTTCATATCATAATCTATCTTCATTGCGTTGGGATGCTTTCTGCTTTGAGGTCTTGCGGGCGGTACGGTGCTTGAGAAAGGTCATTGCGGCGGAGAACGCCGTTGAAATGGCGCCCCAGATCCGCAAGGTAAAGACCAGCTTGATATCGGCGCTGGGACGCTCCGACAGGTAATCTGCCACCACCAGCACGTCTCCCGGCTTTGCCCGTAGCTTGGTGACGCGATCCAGCGCTGCCAGAAGGAAGGAAAGGGAGGCGGAGGTGGCACCGTAAGCGAGGGCGGTGGTGGCAGCATCGCCGGTGGCCACCCGCAGATGTATTCTGGCAGCCTTCAATCGCAGATGCTTGCCGGTTTTGCGAAAGAGCGCGGCCACGATTCCGCGCACCAAAGCGAGATTTTCCTGCAAGGTGCGTTTCTCCTTTGCGGGAGCGGCTTGGGTGGGTTTTGGGGGCTTTTTTTTACCCCGTTTGGCGCGTTTTGCGGCTTTTTTCTGCTTTCTTCGCTCTGCCGCAGCCAATGCCTTGGAGCTTTTGGGCTTTCGGGGATATAGCGTAATGGGGAAAAAGAGTACCCGGGCGCGGACGGTTACCGTTTCCCGATACGTGATGATCAGATGCAGAGGGAGCGCCAGCAGGGCAGAGAGGAAAAGAACGATACCGCCCACAATCCACAATGCGATCAAGCCGCTCACCTCCTTCTTGCTTCTCGCTTACTCTGTTTTGGCGTCTTCCACAGTCGAGTCGATGGAGAGCTGCTCCACGTTATCCTCGTCGGTGATGATGTTCATAGCGTCCTTGCTTTTGTCGTCCGGCAGTTGGATCTCGGTTTCGGGCAAATCCTTCAGAGTGGAAAGACCGAAGACCCGTAGAAACTTCTCTGTGGTGCCGTACAGCACCGGGCGTCCGGGGGCATCCAGCCGCCCCACCGGGCCAATCAGCTCCTTGTCGATCAAGGAGCTTACGGCATAGTTGCTGTCCACGCCGCGCACCGCGTCCACAAAGGCGCGGGTAACGGGCTGATTATAGGCAACAATGGCCAAAACCTCCATAGAGGAGGCGGAAAGATTGCCGCCACGGCGGATACTGAGCGCTTCCCGGATGTAAGGGCCATATTGCTCCTTGGTACAGAATTGGCAGCTGTCCTCAAAGGTGAGGAGCATAATGCCGTGCTCATCGGCAGCGTATTTTTCCGCAATGTGGGAAACCAGCGTGCGGATCTCGCGCAGGCCGAGGCCGGTAACGTCAGCCAGCTTATGGTAAGGAACGGGGTAGCCGGCGGCGAAAACCACCGCCTCAATGCAGCTTTCCACGTTCTTGATCGGTTGCAAATTTTCTTCCAATTGTTCCATTTGTCTGCTCCTTTACTGCTCGGGGGGGGCGGGGGCGGCGGCCTCGTCGGCCAGCTCCTCCTCGGTGGGGGCATCGGGATTAAGGAAAAATCTGGTTTCCTCTCCCCGCACGGAGTTGGCGTCGTTTTCGATCTCCTCCATCAGGATCTTGCGGGTCTTGATCAGCTCCAGCACACCCATAAAGGAGGCGATGAGGTCGGCCAGCGACGGCGCGTTCTGCAAAAGCTCCCGCAGCGTGGCGGTGCCTCTGGTGGTCAGGGTGTCAAGGATCTTCACGATCTTGCCCTCCACGGGTACGATGGGCTTGCTGATCATGGGCGTGAAGTTGGTCTTGACGCGCTCCATGGCGTCCCGATAGCTGTTGATGCGGCGCACGGCTACCAGAAGATTTTCGATATCCTGGTCGGCCACGTAGCTGCGATCGGGAGATATCTCGTCGGTATCCTTCACCATACGGTTGCTATAATAGGCGTAAAGCGGGTGCAGCTTGGGAGTGGCCTCCTTCGCTTGCTGGTGACGAATCAGAATGTCGGAAAGGTCAAAGCGGGGAGCGCGCTCCGCCGCCTCCTCATGGGGCAAAAGCATGGCGCTTTTCCACACCATCAGCTGGCTTGCCATATTGAGGAATTCGGTAGCGATCTCCATATCCATCGCTTCGGCCATGGAGAGGAATTCCAAATACTGATCACAGATCAAAGCAATGGGAATATCCAGTATATTGACCTTGTTTTTTTCAATCAGCGCTATCAGAAGATCGAGAGGACCCTCGAAATCCGATAGCTTATAGGTCATTTGTTCCATTAGGAGCTCCTTCGTTTGTCAGATAAGAAAGCCGGACATGCCGGTGATGGCAAACATTCCCCGCACGATCAGCCCGGTGATGAGGCTGATGAGCCTTGAGAGCGGCCCCAGCAGAAGCAGGAGCATAATGGCAAGGGAAATGTAGCGCTCGTACTGCATGACCTTGAAATACAGACGCGGCGGCAGCAGCACGAAGAAGATGCGGGAGCCGTCCAGGGGAGGCACCGGCAAAAGATTGAAAACGGCGAGCGTGACGTTCATATACACGCCGTAATAGAGGAAAAGCAGCGCGAAATAAATGAGATTAAATTGAAACTCATTTTTCACGGGTACCTGAGCCAGCCATCCGAAGCCAACAAAGCGCAGCAGCAGCAAAAATACCGTGGCGAGCAGCAGATTCGAGAGGGGACCCGCAAGGCCAACCAGCGCCATATCTCTACGGGGATTTTTGAAGTAGCGGGAGTTAACGGGCACGGGCTTTGCCCAGCCGAACCCCGCCAGCAGCATGCAGAGAAAGCCGATGGGGTCAAGGTGCTTGATGGGATTGAGAGTCAGGCGTCCGAGGTTGCGTGCGGTGGGGTCGCCCAACCTGAAGGCGGCGAAGCCGTGGGCGGTCTCGTGGAGGGACAGAGACAGTAAAACGATTGGTAAGGAGAGGAGTATGCTGATCGCATAGCCTTTGAGATCTCCACCACCCAGCATATAACGGAACATCAGACGCCTCCGTTAAATGATATCGTTGCGCAGGAGATCGGCAAAGCTTTCTCTGCGCACGGCCACGCGAGCCGCGCCGTCACGCACCAGTACGATGGGCGGGCGGGGCAGGCGGTTGTAATTGGAGGCCATGGCGAAGTTATAGGCGCCGGTGGTCAAAACCGCCAGAATATCGCCACGCACGGCGCGCTGAATGGGCATATCTTCACCGATCAGATCGCCGGATTCGCAGCAGCGGCCGGCGATGGTAGCGCGGTAATCGGCGGGCTCCGACGCCCGGTTGGCGATGAGGGCAGTATACCGGGACTGATAGAGGGCGTAGCGAGGATTATCGGGCATGCCGCCGTCCACGGAAATATAGTTTCGGAAGCCGGGGATCTCCTTGACGGAGCCTACGGTATACAGGGTGATACCGGCAGCAGCCACCAGGGATCGACCGGGCTCCAGAATAATGCGGGGCATAGGTACACCTGCTCGTTCAGCGGCAGCCTTGGCAACGGCGGCAATGTCAGTCACCGCAGAAGCATAGTCCATGCGGGGATCCTCGTCGGTATAGGGGACACCAAGACCGCCGCCCAGATTCAGCTCCTCGGCAAGAAATCCGGTTTCGCGCCGCACGTCAGCAATAAAGCGGAGCATGATATCCGCCGCGTCCCGGAAGGGGTCGATATCGAAGATCTGGGAGCCGATGTGGCAATGGAAGCCGCAGAGCTGCAGCCGCTTGCAGGCAAGGGCCTTTTTGGTGATGGCCATGGCGCCGCCTGTGACGATGGCGTTGCCGAACTTGGAATCCACGTTGCCGGTCTGGATGGCGCGGTGGGTGTGGGGATCAATGCCAGGGGTGATGCGCAGGAGAATACGCTGCGTCTTGCAGAGCTGCTCGGCAATCGACTCCAGCGCCTCCAGCTCGTCGGTGTTGTCCACCACAATGGTGCCCACGCCCATATCCATGGCCTGGCGGAGGTCGGCATCGGTCTTGTTGTTACCGTGGAAGTAGATGCGTGCAGCAGGAAATCCCGCCTTGGCAGCGGTATAAAGCTCACCACCGGAAACGCAATCCACGCCAAGTCCTTCCTCGGCTACGATCCGATAAATGCCCGCAAAGCAGAGGGCCTTGGAGGCGTAAAGCGGCAGCGCCTCGGCACCAAAGGCAGCCTTGGCGGCGGTAAGGTAGGTGCGGCAATTCGCGCGGATGACGGTTTCATCCATGATATAAGCCGGGGTACCGAATTCGGCGGCCAGCGCCACGGTGTCAAGACCGCCGATGGTGAGGTGTCCCTTTTCGTTTACATTCAGATGGGGGTAAAGCAGCATAATCGTTCCTTTCAAGGCTTGTAGGGCTCAACGTAGCCCACGTTCTTCAGATGCTCGTCGAAATTCGATACCTCCAGCGTCAGCTTGCCATCCTCATAGCGGAAGATCTGCAGCGCGGCGTTGATGGGGTTCAGCTTTTGGGAAACACAGTCGGCGGAGCCGCACATGGTGTGGGAGATCACGGCGGCAACGGGGGTCCAATGGGTGCCGATCAGCACGGTTTTGCCGTCGTGCCGCTTGGCAATTTCCAGCACCTCGGTAACAACGCGGTCATAAAGCTCACGGACGCTTTCGCCGCCGGTGCAGCGGCAGTTGGCAGTATCTTCTGCCCACATCCGATAGTCCTCGCTGTAGGCGGGGTTGACGCGCAGCTCACCAAAGGGCAGATTTTCCCAGTCGCCTGCACGGATTTCCCGAAGCTTTTCATCGGGGATGACCGTAAGGCCAAAGCGGGCGGCAGTAGGCGCTACTGTATCGGTGGCACGGGAAAGGTCGCTGGCATATACCGCGTCGATCTTTTCGGTTTTAGAAAGCTGTTCAGCCAGGGCCTCGGCCTGTGCTCTGCCGATTTCGGTGAGTTTTGCATCGGTGTGGGCGGCAAAGAGATGCGCGAGGTTTGCCTCGCTCTGTCCGTGACGGACAATGATCAAACGTGTCATTTTTGGGTATCCATCCTTTTATAAATTGTGTTCCAGACCTCGTTTTTTCCCTCGCCCGTTTGCGCGGAGAAGGGGATGATGAGGGCGTCGGTGGGAATGGCCGGATGACTTTGCAGAGCGGCCATGGCCTTGACACGGTCGGTTTTGTTCAGCTTGTCGGTCTTGGTGGCCACCACGGCAAAGGGGAGTCCTGCCTCGGTGAGGTAGGAGAGCATCATCACGTCGTCTGCGGTGGGGCCCACCTTCAGATCGATGAGCTGCAGTACCAGCGCCAGTCGGTCAATGTTGGGGTTTTGGGTGAAATAACCGTCGGTGAGGGCAGACCATTTGGCCTTTTCCTGGGGCGGGCGCTTGGCAAAGCCGTAGCCGGGGAGATCCACCAGAAACAGCTTGCGATCAATGTCGTAAAAATTGATGGTGATGGTCTTGCCGGGGGCGCTGCTGACTCTGGCAAGCGAGCGACGGCTGAGCAGGGTGTTGATCAGCGAACTTTTGCCCACGTTGGAGCGGCCGGAGAGGGCAATCTGGGGCACGTTGGCCGAGGGGAATTGACGAATTTCACCTGCGCTGATCTGCAGCTTGACGTTTTGAAGGTTCAGTTCAGATGCCATAGCGCTTGCCTCCTCGATCAGTCTTGGGCTGCTCCGGAATGTGCCATTCCGCAAGCTCCGGGGGCGCTTGCATCCGGTTTTTTTCTGCCGGGGCAGCAACGGGGGCCAGCGCCTCTGCCAGCACGTCGGAAAGATGACGGCAGGGGAGGATCCGGAGGGCAGCCACGGCCTCGGGATCCAGCTCTGGGATATCCTTCATATTATCAGCGGGGATCAACACGGTCTTCACGCCTGCGGCGGCTGCGGCCATGGTTTTTTCTTTGAGACCGCCGATGGCCAGCACCTCGCCCGTCAGGGTGATCTCGCCGGTCATGGCCACCTCGCGGGAAACGCTGCGGCCGGACAGGGCGCTGACGATAGCGGTGACCATAGCGGCGCCGGCAGAGGGGCCGTCCTTGGGCACGGCGCCCTCGGGGAAGTGAATGTGCAGATCGTATTTTTTATGAAAATCAGCGGGCACGTGCAGCTTTTCCGCGTTGGCGCGGATGTAGCTGACGGCAATGCGGGCGGATTCCTTCATCACGTCGCCCAGCGACCCGGTCAGCTCGATCTTGCCCTCACCGGGGAAGACCAAGGCCTCCACCTTCAGCATATCGCCGCCGGCTTCGGTATAGGCAAGGCCGTTGACCACGCCGACAGCGTCCGCCGCGGCGATGCGCTCACGGGGCAGGCGGCGGGGGCCAAGAAGATCGGGCAGGTTTTCATTCGTGACGGTGATGCGCCCCTTTTTGCCTTCGGCAACGGTGCGGGCTGCCTTGCGGCAGACAGCGGCAATATGCCGCTCCAGCGTACGCACGCCGGCCTCTCTGGTGTAATCGTCAATGATGCCGGCAATGGCATCCTCGGTGATGCGGAGCCGACGGCCGTCCAGACCGTGCTGCTTCATTTGCTTTTTCAGCAGGTGATCGGTGGCAATGTGAATTTTTTCATTTTTGGTGTAGGTGTGCAGCTCAATGATCTCCATGCGGTCAATGAGGGGCTTCGGTACGGTATCCAGCGTGTTGGCCGTGGCGATGAACAGGCAGTCGGAAAGATCAAAGGGCAGCTCCACGAAATGATCGCGGAAGGTCTTGTTCTGTTCACTGTCCAGCACCTCCAGAAGGGCGGAGGAGGGGTCGCCGTGAGCATCTCTCGTCAGCTTGTCCACTTCGTCGAGGAGGATCAGCGGATTGTTGACTCCGGCCTGGGTCAGGGCGGCTATCAAGCGGCCGGGCATGGCACCCAGATAGGTTTTGCGGTGGCCGCGGATGTCGGCCTCGTCGCGGACGCCGCCAAGAGAAACGCGCACGTACTTGCGGTTCATGGCTCTGGCAATGGAGGCCGCCACGGAGGTTTTGCCCACGCCGGGAGGGCCTACGAGGCAGAGGATCTGCCCACGTAGCTCGGGATTCAGCTTTTTGACGGCCAAATACTCAAGGATGCGCTCCTTGACTTTGGTAAGACCGTAATGGTCGGCATTGAGTATCTTTTCTGCAATGGCGAGGTCGATGCGATCCTCGGTGCGGCGGTTCCAGGGCAGCTCCAGGCATACGTCCAGGTAGTTGCGCAGAACGCTGGATTCCGCAGAGCCGAAGGGTGTTTTGGACATCCGCTCGTTTTCCTTCAGCAGCTTCTTTTCTACCTCCTCCGGCAGCTTGGCCTCCCGGATGCGGCGCTCGTATTCGTCGATCTCGTTGTCGCCGCCCTCGCCCAGCTCGTCCTCGATGACGCGGATCTGCTCGCGGAGGTAATATTCCTTCTGATTACGGGCGAGATGCTCACGCACCTCCTTATGGATTTCCAGCTCGTAGCGAAGCAGCTCGGTCTCCTCCTCCATCAGCAGAAGGACGCATTCGAGGCGCTCCAGCGGCTCAAAGACCTCCAGCACCGCTTGCTTGTCCTCCGGACGCACCAGAATATTGGCGGCCACGAAGTCCGCGAAGGCGCCGGGCGCCTTGATACCGCGGGCGGCCTTGGTTACGTCGTCGGTGAGTGTGGGGAGCAGCTCGGTCATTTCGGTGAGCGCGCGTTGCGCCTCACGCAGCAGTGCCTCGCCACGCAGTCCGCCTCCATCGGGGCAGGTGATGGTCTTGCTGATGACGGTGGCGGAGAGATATTCGGCAAAGTGGCGCAGCTCCAGCACGTTGGCGCGAGAGTAGCCCTCGCAGAGCAGGCGCATGGCGCCCTCGGCGGTTTTGATGCATTGCTTGATCTTGGCTACGGTGCCAATCTGATAAAAATGATCCAGCGTAAGCTCTCCCTCCACTGGGCCCTGCAGCGTCAGCAGCAGCACGAAGGAGTCCGTGGCGTTGGCTGCGGCGGCCGCGGCAAGGGAGGGCTCGTCGGCAATTTCAAAATTTAACGTAATGGCGGGAAATGCGGTAACACCCCCCAAAATGATCACGGGTAGCGTTAGCTTTTCGGCTTTTTCGATGTAGGATGCCATGGTGATTCCTTTCGGACAAAGATATACAGTATAATATTATAACACAAAACCTCGTCGATTTCCAGTGTTTTTTGAAAAAATATCATTATTTTATACCATAAAATAAAAACGGCAGCCACGCTGCCGTCAAAAAGGAAAATGCACGGTGGAAAGAACCGGTTGCGCGCGTTGGTGTCATAAGATTGGCACTCCGCGCAACGGGTGATCCGCCGTGCACGCACAAAGCTCGACCGCGATCGAGGTGCTTTGCTATTATAACGCAGAAAGCTCGATTTGTAAATATCCAAAATAGACGATTTTTCGCCAAAAATTTCGTGATAATATCCACAGGTTAGAAAAAACGCCCCCTTTTTGTGCGAATTTTTGTTGTTTTTGCCGATTTTCAAAAAAACGCACAGATAGCCCGACAAACTGAAAACGAAAACGGCGCGGCGCCCGAAGGGGACCGCACCGCTTTTTATTTGTGATTACTTTGCAAGCTCTGCGGCAACCTCGTCAAGCACACCGAGATCCCACAGCAGGCGGGAGAGGATGTACTTGTCGCGGATGTCCTTGGTAGCCATCAGCGTCATGGGGAGGATGCTCTTGTCCATGCCAATGTCCTCAATGCACTTGGGTGCGTCAATGGAGGCAAGCAGCGCTTCAATGTCCGCGCTGGAGGGCAGCTCCTCGTCGAGGATGGCCATCAGCTCGTCCCACTTGGCAAGGATTACGTCGAGACGGGCGCGGTGCTTGTCAAGGTCGTACTTCCTTTCCTTGGCCTCAAGGGCGATCATGGCTTCCGCACCCTTGCCGAGGAACTCGGTCAGCTTCTCGCTCCAGGCGGCAAAGTCAAAGCTCTTGGCGTAGGCCAGGGCCTTTTCGCGATCGGGCTTGATCTTGCGCAGTGCCTCAAAGCCCTTGATGGAATAGAGTGTGCCGATGGCGGCCTGCATGCCGTGGGGCGCTACGTGGGTGCCGAATTCAAGGCCCCGCATATCCCAAAGATGAGAGAAGTAATGCTCGCCGCCACCACCGGGACGGGAGCAGCCGGCGTAGTCCATGGCCATGCCTGCGTCAACAAGCCCCTTGAATACGGTGGCAATGGCGTTCGGGTCGCGGGATACGATGCCGGGAGCGGCCTGTACGCAGGCCTCGCGCACGGATCTGGTGTAAGCAGCCACGTCCTCGCAGTAATACTCGCCGTTGATCAGATTGGAGATGCGCCACTCGCAAATGCTGATGTACTTGGCCAGCATATCGCCAAGGCCTGCCTTGGCCATATGCGCGGGAGCGGCGCTGAGTACGCCGGTGTCGCCCATGATCACGTCGGGGGATTTGGAGTTCAGGGTGACCTTGACGCCGTCTCTGACGACCGAGCTGTTGCCGGAGGCGTAGCCGTCCATGTATGCGGCGGAGGCCACGATGATGTAGGTGTTGTTGGTCATATGTGCCAGCAGCTTGCTCAGATCGTTGATAACGCCGGAGCCAAAGGCAATGATGATGTCACAGGTGGAATCGTAGTGCATCAACAGCGAGCCCACGGCCTTTTCGTCGGGCTCAAGACGGCGATTGGGGAAGACGTGCTTGGCAGCGGGGATGCCGGCGGCGGTCAGTGTGTTGAAAATCTTCTCACCGCCGATGGGCCAGGTGTTGACGTCGGCAATGACGAAGGCGCGGGTGGCGCCGTATTTTTTGACCAGCAGGGGCAGATCTTCGATGGCATTTTCCTTATTGTAAGTTTCCTTTACGGCGCTGGCGTGCAGCTTGCCGCACACGGGGCAGATGCCACCGGGAGTGAATTGATAGGAAGTGTTCACGGCTGTATCTCCTTGTTGCGTGATATTTTGTACAAGGGTATTGTAGCACACTTTAACGCACATTGCAAGCAAATTTCAAAAATTTTTCAAAAAGCTCTTGACAAGGGGAAAGGGGTGTGTTATAATGTTCGGGCAAAGAAGCAGAGCGTTCCGCGCTCTCACCTTGCCGCAAGCAGCGCGCCGGGTTGATAGAGAGAGCCCTTTCGGGGTATTTTTCGTGCGGAATTCTGTTTCGCGCGATTTTTTATTTCACCGGCCTCGCGCCGGAATTGGAGGTACCTTCCTATTAGCGCTAAAAAAGATATGCTGATCAACGAGGATATCCGGGACAAGGAAGTCCGCGTGGTCAACGACGACGGAGAGGCTCTGGGCGTGATGTCCAGCAACGCCGCACTGAAAATTGCATACGACAAGGGACTTGATCTTGTATTGATCGCTCCGCAGGCTACACCCCCCGTCTGCCGTATCATGGACTACGGCAAGTATTGCTTTGATCGCGAAAAGAAAGAGAAGGAAGCCAGAAAGAAGCAGCAGGTGGTGGAGCTCAAGGAGGTTCAGCTTTCCTGCCGCATCGACGTACACGACTTTGAGACCAAGGCACGCAACGCCGTGAAGTTCCTCACCGCAGGCAATAAGGTGCGCGTGGTGGTTCGCTTCAAGGGCCGTGAGATGACGCACCAGGAGCTGGGTCGCGACGTGCTGACCCGCTTTGAGGAGGCCGTTTCCTCCGTTGGCACCGTAGAAAAGAAGCCCGTGCTTGACGGACGCATTCTCAGCATGGTCGTCGTGCCTGTCAAAAACTAAGTTACCCGAGCGGTAAAACGCTTTTGTAATACAACCGAAAAGGAGTAAATAAAATGGGAAAAATCAAAACGCATAAGGCTTCGGCCAAGAGATTTTCCGTTACCGGCACCGGTAAGGTGAAGATCAATCACTGCCACCATCGTCACAACCTGGGACTCAAGGATGCCAAGAGAAAGAGACATCTGCGCTCTTCCGCTATCCTCAGTGCGTCCATGACCGCAACTGCGCGTCATCTCATTCAGAAATAAGATAACGGAGGATAATGAACAATGGCAAGAGTTAAGGGCGCGATGATGACGCGCAAGAGAAGAAATAAGGTTCTGAAGGCTGCCAAGGGCTACTGGGGTGCAAAATCCAAGCACTTCAAGATGGCTAAGGAAGCCGTTATGAAGAGCGGCAACTATGCATTCGCAGGCCGCAAGATGAAGAAGAGAGACTTCCGCAGCCTCTGGATCACCCGTATCTCCGCTCAGGCTAAGGTGAACGGTATGAACTACTCCACCTTTATGCACGGTCTGAAGAAGGCAGGCGTGGATCTGAACCGTAAGATGCTCTCTGAGCTGGCAGTGTCCGATAAGGAGGCATTTGCCGCTCTCGCAGAGCAGGCAAAGGCTGCCCTCTAAGATAAAAAACCCGGTTGCGACCGGGTTTTTATCTATTTTATACCCGGTGCAAATGTTGCCTTTTTGCGCCTAAAAACCAAGAAAGTGGGGGAACGGTGTGAAAAAACCGCAGGAAATCATCACCTCAAAACAGAATCCGCTGGTGATGCTGACGGCAAGCCTTGCAGAGCGGAAATACCGTCGGAAAGAGGGACTTTTTCGCTTCGATGGCAAAAAGCTGCTGCTGGAGGCGTTGGCTGCCAATATCCCACTGCACGCCGTGCTGCTGAAGGCGTCTGCCGCAGACGCGCTGTTGGCGGAAACGGGCGCGCTTTCGCTGCCCGATTCCACCCGAGCCGTGTTGCTCTCGGACGCGGTATTTGACCGCCTTTCCGAGGAGAAGGCTCCGGAGGGCGTCATCGTTGTGGCCCCCTTGCTTTCTAACGTTCAAGGCTATCACGGCGGTGAGCCGGCCTTTGATGAAGCGCTGCTTCCGGGGCATACGCTGCTGTTGGAGAGCGTGCGCGACCCCGGCAATCTGGGAACGATCATTCGCTCCGCCAGCGCCTTTGGCATTGCCAATCTGGTGCTTTCCGCCGATTGCGCCGATCCCTACCATCCCCGGGTCATCCGCGGTGCCATGGGAACGCTCTTTCACCATCACATTACGGTGGTGGAGGATCCCGTAGCGGCGGCGCTCCGGCTGCGGGAGCGCGGTGCGGTTTATGCCGCTACGCTGAAGAGTGACTCCCGCCGTCTCGGCGAGATTACGTTTGGCAGCGCCGATACCGTCATGGTGGGCAATGAGGGGCACGGCCTCTCTCGCGCCTTGATCGACGCCGCTTCCGGAACCGTTTTCATCCCCATGGAGACGGGCGTAGAGTCGCTGAACGCCGGCGTGGCCGCATCGGTTCTGGCCTATGAGCTTTACAGAGGTAGGTGTCAGTATGAAGCATGAGATCAGTTGGGTGGCGGTGAGTCTGGCCTTGGGCCCCCGCAGCCATTTATTAAAGCCGCTGCTGCATCACTTTCAAACGCCGGAGGCGCTGCTTGCCGCCGGACGCGAGAAGATCCTCGCGGCGTTTCCTGATATCGGCAAGGGCATCCTTGCCTCCCTTTGCAGCGAAAATACGCTGCGGTCAGCGGAGCGTACCGTTTACTGGTGTCATCAGAACGGCGTGCGCATCCTGGTGCCCGATGGCAAGGACTATCCCTCGGGGCTATGGCAGATCGCGGAGCCACCGGCTGTGCTCTATTGCAAGGGCAAGCTGCCGTTGCCGTCCGGCATTCCCTCCGTTGGCATTGTGGGAACCAGACGCGCCGATGCATACGGCGAGCGAGTGGCGTATAAACTATCCTTTGAGCTGGCTGCCGCGGGTGCTACCGTCGTCAGCGGTATGGCGCAGGGCGCAGACGGCATCGCAGCGGCAGCGGCCCTCGACGCCGGCGGTCACACCGTGGCGGTATTGGGCTCCGGCATCGACGTCATTTATCCCCGTCAGCACGAGCGGCTGTTTCGCGAAATTGCCACCTTCGGTACGGTTCTGACCGAGTTTGCACCGGGAACGCGGCCAAATGGGTGGAATTTCCCCGTGCGCAATCGCCTCATCAGCGCGCTTTCGGACGCGTTGGTGGTGACCGAGG
This sequence comes from Clostridia bacterium, assembly GCA_017462615.1. Lineage (GTDB taxonomy): Bacteria > Bacillota > Clostridia > Oscillospirales > CAG-272 > Firm-07. Next base: position 14,588 of record JAFTQT010000095.1, read on the forward strand.
CAAAAGAGGACAGCGGATCCCTGATCACGGCGCGGTACGCGTTGGTGCAGGGCAAGACCCTGTTCGCGGTGCCGGGCGACGTGGACAATCCTCGCTCCGTTGGCACCAACGGACTTATTCGCTCCGGCGCGCTGATGGCGCTGGATGCCGAGGACGTGCTGGTGCATTTCCGTTTTCTGTATCCGCAGCTGCAGACCGCTCGCGTTCCGGCGGAGGCTATGCAGTATACAGAGGTTACGGCGGAAAAGCTGCGGGCCCACGGCGTTTCTTCCGTGCTGGACAAAGAAGTGGGCCAAATGGAAAAAACGACAAAAATCGATACCGTTTCGGTACATTCCGAGGAAAATTCCGCCAAGCCCCGGACTGTCGAGGAGGCGCCTGCCGCAGTTTCTCAGGCAGCGCTGCAGATGCTGGATCCCCGTCAGCGTGAGTTGTATGAGCTGCTGCCGGATGGGGTCTTTTCCCTCGATCATCTCACAGCACAGGGCGTGCCCTCCGGCGAGGCAGCGGCAGCGCTGACGATACTGGAGCTTTACGGCATCCTGCAGTCCTGCCCCGGCGGCACTTATCGAAAATCGTAAACAATTCATTCGTTTGAAAGGAAATATACATGGCAAATCTGGTTATCGTGGAGTCGCCCTCCAAGGCGACGGCCATCAAAAAATATCTCGGCTCCAATTACAAGGTTGTGGCCTCCAAGGGTCACGTGCGCGACCTGCCCAAGAGCACGCTGAGCGTGGACGTGGAAAACGGCTTTGAGGCACATTATATCAACATCCGCGGCAAGGGCGATCTGATCAAGGAGCTGCGTCGTGAGGCAAAGGCTGCCAAAAAGGTCTTCCTCGCGCCCGACCCTGACCGGGAGGGTGAGGCGATCGCATGGCATCTGGCCATCGCCCTCGGCCTTGACCCGGCAAAGACCATGCGCGTCAGCTTCAACGAGATCACGCCCGACGTGGTGCGTGCGGCCATCAAGGAGCCCCGCAGCATCGATATGAATCTGGTCAATGCCCAGCAGACTCGCCGTATCTGGGACCGCGTGGTGGGCTATAAGCTTTCTCCCTATCTTTGGAAATCCGTGAAGAACGGCCTTTCCGCCGGTCGTGTGCAATCTGTTGCCGCACGCATTATTGTAGACCGCGAGGAGGAGATCCGCAGCTTTACGCCGGAGGAGTACTGGACCATTGACGCGTTGCTTGGTCGGGAGGCCGGACAGGAGTTTACCGTCCGCTTCTACGGCAACGAGGAGGGCAAGATCAAGCTTTCTGATGAGGCCAGCGCCCGCGCCGTGGTAGAGGCCGTTTCTGGTCAGAAGTTTTCTGTGCGCAGCGTGAAGCGTGCCACCCGTCAGAAGCTGCCCGCTCCTCCCTTTACCACCTCCACCATGCAGCAGGAGGCCTCCCGCAAGCTGGGCTTCCAGTCCCAGCGCATCATGCGCGTGGCTCAGGAGCTGTATGAGGGCGTGAACGTAGGCACGGAAAACGGCGGCGTACAGGGTCTGATCACTTATATGCGTACCGACTCGCTGCGTGTTTCGGCTGACGCGCAGAATGCTGCTAAGGCGCTGATCATGGAAAAGTACGGTGAGGGCTACTGCCCCGAGAAGCCTCGCGTATTCAAGATGAAGGCCGGCGCACAGGATGCCCACGAGGCCATTCGTCCTTCTCACGTGGACTTGGAGCCCGCCAAGATCCATAAATACCTGACTCCTGATCAGTATAAGCTTTACAAGCTTATTTGGGAGCGCTTTGTTGCCAGTCAGATGGAGTCCGCTACCCTCAATACGCTGACAGTAGAGCTGGAATCTGCCGGTTATATCTTCCGCGCCAGCGGCTATAGCGTGGCGTTCCCCGGCTATATGGCCGTCTACGAGGAGAGTGAGGAGGAAGAGACCCGCGCTGACGCGCACGACGAGCAGCGCGATCTGCGCATTCCCGATCTTGCGGAGGGCGAGTGCGTACCCGTGCGCCACGTGGAGCCCCAGCGGCACTTCACCGAGGCACCCGCCCGTTATACTGAGGCTTCCTTGATCAAATTCCTGGATGAAAAGGGGATCGGTCGTCCCAGTACCTACAATACCATTATTACTACCATCGTTTCCCGCAACTACGTGGTACGCGATGGCAAATCCCTGGTGCCCACGCCGCTTGGTGAGGTGACCACCAAGCTGATGAAGCAGAATTTTGCTGATATCGTTGACTATGCCTTTACCGCTCAGATGGAGACCCGTCTCGATGAGATCGAGGAGGGCAAGGCCGAGATGGTGGAGGTGCTGGAGTCCTTCTGGCAGGGCTTCGAAAAGGAGCTGACCACTGCCGAGACCACCATTGGCAAGGGCGATTTTGAGTTGCCTGTGGAGGAGACTGATATCATCTGTGACAAGTGCGGTGCCCGCATGGTGGTGAAGAACGGCCGCTTTGGCAAGTTCGCCGCTTGCCCCAACTATCCGACCTGTAAAAACACCAAGCCTCTGGTAGAGAAAAAGCCGGAAACGGTAGAGGAAAACACTGCCGTCGAGGAGAAAAAAGCCCCCATCGTGGCGGATTTCAAATGCGAGCTGTGCGGTGCCGATATGGTACAGCGCACCGGTCGCTACGGCTCCTTCTTTGCCTGTTCTCGTTATCCCGCCTGCCGCTTTACCAAGCAGAAGACCAAGGAATTGGATGTGCCCTGCCCCAAGTGCGGTGCTAAGGTGCTGATCAAGACCGGCAAGAACAAGAGTGTCTTCTACAGCTGTGAGCGCTATCCCGAGTGTGATTTTTCCTCCTGGGATATGCCCGTTTCCGAAACCTGCCCCCAGTGCGGCAAGCTGCTCTTCCGCAAGAAGGGCAAGGCGCTGCTGGTTTGTCACGACAAGGACTGCGGTTACCGTCGTGAGGCCGAGGAGCAAAAGGAAGCCACGGAGAGCGAGGCATGAGCGGTAACGCTGTAAAGGTGCTGGGCGCCGGCCTCGCAGGCTGTGAGGCCGCCTTTCAGATCGCCGAGCGCGGCGTCCCGGTGCGGCTTGTGGAGATGAAGCCCCGGAGGATGTCCCCCGCCCATCATAGCGAGGGCTTTGCGGAGCTCTGCTGCTCCAACTCTTTGCGCTCTGACGCGCTTTCCAATGCTGTGGGACTTTTGAAGGAGGAGCTGCGTCGGTCGGGCTCTCTCATTCTGGAGGCGGCGGATGCCACGCGCGTTCCCGCCGGATCCGCTCTGGCGGTGGATCGGGAGCAATTTTCCGCTTACGTGACTGCGCGTATGCGCAACCACCCATTGATTACGGTGGTGGAGACCGAGGCCACCGACGCCGAGGGGGAGGGAATCACCGTGATCGCCACGGGACCCCTGACCTCCGAGCCCATGGCGGAGTGGATCGCTTCGTTGACGGGCAAGGCGGGGCTGCATTTCTTTGATGCCGTGGCACCCATCGTAGAGTTTTCCGGTATCAATATGGACGTGGCGTTTTTTGCCTCCCGCTACGACAAAGGCGACGCCGACTACATCAACTGTCCCATGACGCGGGAGCAGTACGATGTGTTTTACAACGAGCTCATCAACGCCCGCGAGGCAGAGCTGAAGGATTTTGACCGCCAGCAGCAAAAGGAGCTGAAGGTCTTTGAGGGCTGTATGCCTGTGGAGGTTATGGCGCGCAGAGGCTACGACACTCTGCGCTATGGCCCCCTGAAGCCCGTGGGACTCATTGATCCCCGTGTGGGTAAGGAGTACTTTGCTGTGGTGCAGCTCCGCCGTGAAAACACGGAGGGCACCATGTACAATCTGGTGGGATTTCAGACCCATCTGGCTTTCCCCGAGCAGAAGCGGGTATTCTCGCTGATCCCGGGCCTTGAAAATGCCACGTTTCTGCGTTACGGTGTGATGCACCGCAACACCTACCTGCGTTCTCCGGGCTTCCTGAACGCCGCTTATCAGGTGATAGAGCGCCCCAATCTCTTTTTTGCGGGGCAAATGACCGGTGTGGAGGGCTACATCGAATCTGCCGGTTCCGGTTTTGTTGCCGGCGTTAATGCCGCTCGCGTTGCCCGCGGAATGGAACCGCTGGCGTTCCCCCGGCGTACGATGCTGGGCGCGATGGCTGCCTACGTCAGCGAGGGCGGGATTGGTGATTTTGTGCCCATGAATGCCAATTTCGGTATTGTGGAGCCCCTCGGCCGGAAGGTCAAGGGTGGAAAATCTGCCCGGAACGCGGCGCTCACCGAGCGCTCTCTGGAGGAGCTGGCTCTTGTGATGGACGAGATTAGGGCGTAAGCACCACGGCGTACAATTGTCTGAAGAAGATTGTCTAAAAATCAAAAAAACGCAAAATGTCCCGAAACGGGGCGAGAAAAACAAGAATTTGAAAAAGGAGGCGGCAGAATGTCCGCTGAAAACATGCAGCAGCTGGAGAGCTGCATCGGATATGCCTTCAAGGATGCCTCGCTTTTGGATACCGCGCTGACCCACACTTCCTTTGTCAACGAGCAGCGAGGGGGGCGGGTGGAATCCAATGAGCGTCTGGAGTTCCTTGGAGATTCGGTGCTGTCACTTACGGTGTGCAAATATCTTTATCACGCGTATCCCGGGCTGCCGGAGGGACGGCTGACGGTGCTGCGCAAGAATCTGGTCTGTCAGCGGGTGCTGGCGGATTATGCCACGGAGATCGGCCTCGGGCGCTATCTGCGTCTTGGTCGGGGCGAGGAAAAGGACGGTCGCGAGAAGCCGAAGCTGCTGGAGGATGCCTTTGAGGCGCTGCTTGGCGCCATGTATCTGGATTCCGGCGCGCTTTTCCGCGTGGAGGAATTTTTGATACCCTTTCTCCGCCGGGAGCTTTCCAAAATGCAGGCGGAGCTGATCCCACTGGAGGATTACAAGACCCTTCTGCAGCAATACGTGCAGCAGACCCCCGGTGAGGAGCTGCGTTATGAGAAGATCTCCGAGGAGGGGCCCGATAACGCCAAGATCTTTTCCGTGCGGGTGCTGGTGAACTCCAATGAGTTCGGCCGCGGTCGCGGCAGCTCCAAAAAAGAGGCGGAGCAGAATGCCGCAAGGGAAGCCTTGAAGCGTTATTTGCCGAAATGAGCCTGAGAAAAAGCCGAAAAGCCGTCGCTTTTCGGCTTTTTCTTTTAAAATCGCAAAAAACACTTGCAAAATTCGTTTTTATAAGTTATAATATTATATTATTGTATTAAAGTAGAAAGGAGCCGTGGCCCATGTATTTGAAATCCCTGGAAATGCAAGGCTTTAAGTCCTTCCCGGACAAGACGAAACTGCATTTTGAGCGTGGCACCACCGTCATCGTTGGACCCAACGGCAGCGGAAAATCCCATATTTCCGACGCAATGCGCTGGGTTCTGGGCGAGATCTCCTCAAAGAGCCTGCGCGGCACCAAGATGGAGGACATCATCTTTGGCGGTGCCGACAGCCGTCGGCCGATGGGCTTTGCCGAGGTTTCGGTCACCTTCGATAATACCGATCCGATCAATCGGTTGGAGTGTCCTTACGACGAGGTCACCGTTACCCGACGTTATTATCGCGCGGGAGAGAGTGAATATTTCATCAATCGCCGTGCCTGCCGTCTGCGCGACGTGCAGGAGCTGTTTATGAATACCGGCGTCGGTCGTGACGGCTATTCCATCATCGGTCAGGGAAAGATCGCGGAGATCATTTCCCGCAAGTCTGACGAGCGCCGCAGTATTTTTGAGGATGCCTCCGGCATTGCCAAATACCGTCACCGCAAAAACGATACCGAGCGCAAGCTGAAGACCACCGAGGAGAATATGACCCGCGTCAGCGACGTATTCCACGAGGTGGAAATGCAGGTGGAGCCCCTCGAGAAGGAGGCTGAACGCGCCAAAAAGGCCCTGGAGCTGCACGAAACGAAAAAGCGTGTGGACGTTCAGCTCTGGCTCTTTGACTCCGAGCGCCTGCATCACGAAATTGAGGGTGCTAAGGAAAATTACCGCAATACAGGCTACGACCTGCAGATCGCGGAGGCTGCCATCGCGGATTTTGAGGCACAGAGTGAGCGTCTCTACGAGGAGGCGCAGCAAAACAACGCCAGCGCCGCGGAGCTGATCGAGCAGATCAACGCTCTGGATAAGGAAAACCACGAGCGGGATAATCAATACCACGTGGCTGACACCAAGATCGCGGGCGCTAAGGATAAGATCGAATCGGCTGAGCGCAGCATCGCCGCCAAGGAGCAGCAGCTGTCGAAGGAGACCGAGGAGGGCGCCCGCCAGACCGGCGTACTATCGGCGCTACGGGAGCAATGCGAGGCGCTGGTGAAGGAGGAGGCGGAAAAGACCGCCGAGGCCGATGCCCTTGCCGCTCGCGCTGAAAAGCTGGCCGATGACATGGCCGTGGCCTTTGCCGACGTCAGCGAATGGGAAAAGGAAGCCGTCAATATGCGGGTACGGATGCAGGTGCTGGAGAACAGCAAGGTGACCGACCGCGACAAAAACGAAAGCATCACCACCGAGATCGCGGAGTATCAGGCTGTGTCCGACCGGCTTTCCGGCTCTCTTGCCGAAAAGGAAAGGGCTGCCGCCTCCTACGAGGAGGAGTTGAAGGCCGCCGACGAGCGATTGGCTGATTTTGATGCCCGGATCGGAGCATTGGACGAGCAGCTGGAGGCCGTTGGCACCAAGGAAAAGGATATGCAGATGCAATCCGACCTGGCCGAGCAGCGTCTTGCCGCGTTCCGCGCGATGGAACAGCATTTTGAGGGGTATAATAATAGTGTTCGCTTCGTGATGGAGGCCTATCAGAACGGTCGGATCACGGACGCTGCAGGCAATCGCTGCGGCCGCATTTACGGTCCGCTTTCCAAAGTGATTTCCGTGGATCGCGCCTACGTCACCGCCCTGGAGGTGGCGCTGGGGGCCAATTTGCAGAATATCGTCGTGGAGGACGAGTCGGTTGCCAAGGCGGCCATCTATGCGCTGAAAAAGGCCGAGGCCGGCCGCGCTACCTTCTTCCCCGTTTCCTCCATGCAGGCAAGCAAGCCTACGCCCGAGATGCGGGATGCTGAAAAATGCCCCGGCTACGTGGGCGTGGCGGCGGATCTTGCCCGCTCTGAGGATAAATTCCGCGCCATCATTTCCTCCTTGCTTGGTCGCACGCTGGTGTTTGACACGCTGGATCACGCAAACGACATGGCCCGTCGCACGGGTTTCCGCGTGCGCGTGGTGACGCTGGACGGTCAGGTTATCAATGCGGGCGGCTCCTTCAGCGGCGGCTCTATGAAGCAAAAGGGCAGCGTGCTTTCCCGCGCCGGCGAGATCGAGGCGCTGGGTGAGCGGCTGAAGATGCTTTCGGCGGAGCTCGCGAAATGTGAAAAAGAAAGAGCGGCGCTGGAGGGCGAGTTGGCAGACCTGCAGCTGGACCGCGCCGACGTGGAGAGCCGCAGAGCGCTGCTTTCTGCGCTACAAAGCGGCGAGCTGGCCGATGCGGCACAGTTGCGTGCCAAGCTGGAGGCCAACGATGCGCTGATCGAGCGCCTGCAGGTGGATTTTGACGCCTTGAATCGGCAGCGTGCCGGCTACGATGAGGAGCTGGAGCGCCTTGCCGCCGAGGAAAAGGCGCTGCGCCACCGTATTCAGGAAATGAGCGCCCTGCGTACCGACAAGGACGTGGAGCGTAACGGTATTCTGGACGACGAGACGGCGCTGCGCCGTCAGCTGACGGAGCTGTACATTGCCATCAGCAATCTCCGCAAGGACATGGAAACGGCCGAGCATTATATTGCCGAGGCCGAGGAAAGAGCCGAGACTATCCGACTGGAGATCGCCGAGGAGCGCGGACGCATTGCCGCATTCGAGGAGGATATTCGCACCGAGACTCTGCGCAAGGAGGCCAATCGCAATACCTTTATGGAGGGTGAGCGTGTGCTGGCCGAGCTGCGGGAGCGTCAGATGCGCCTCAATACCGGCAATATGAACATCGAAAAGAAGCGCGCGGACGTCAGTGAAAAGCTCCGTGCCAAAAACGCGGAGAAGGAAACGATCTTGCGTGCCCACACCAAGAACGAGACCCGCCTCAATGCGCTTTACGAGGAGCAGGACAAGCTGGTAAGCAAATTCCACGAGGATTACGAAATGACCCGCAACGACGCGTTGGCGCTGGGTTATCCTGCCATTACCGCCGCTGAGCGGGAGGAGACCGTGGCTCTGCAGACCAAGTGTCGCAACAGCCTGCGCGCCATGGGCAACGTGGACCTTGATGCGGTGGAAAAGTACAAGGAGATCAAGGAGCGCTACGACTATATGAAGGGTCAGATCGCGGACATGAGCGCCGCGCGAGACGACCTCTTGAAGATCATCCGAGACCTGGAGACCGAAATGCGTACCTCCTTTGTGACCACCTTCGAAAAGATCAACGAGAAGTTCAATCAGACCTTCTCCGAGCTGTTTGGCGGCGGTAGCGCGGAGCTGTCGCTGTCCGATCCCGACGACGTGCTGACCAGCGGCATTGAGATCAAGGCGGCGCCTCCCGGCAAGATCATCAAGAATCTGGTGCAGCTGTCGGGCGGTGAGCAGTCCTTTATCGCCATTGCGCTGTTCTTTGCCATTTTGCAGGTCAACCCCACGCCCTTCTTTATTCTCGATGAGATCGAGGCGGCGCTGGACGAGGTCAACGTAGCGCGCTTTGCCGCCTACATCAAACGCTATTCGCTGGATACTCAGTTTATCCTCATCACCCACCGTCGCGGCACCATGGAGGCCGCTAATCGCCTTTACGGCGTGACGATGCCGGAGCGCGGCATCTCGAAGGTGCTGGCGCTGGATGTGGCTTCAATTTCCGGCAAGCAGGAAGGAGACGATTGGAATGGGATTTTTAGCTAAACTGAAAGAGGGTCTGTCCAAAACGAAAAACGCCCTCTTTGGCCGTATTGACGGCATGCTGAAGCATTTTGTCAAGGTGGACGAGGATCTGCTGGAGGAGCTGGAGGAGCTGCTGATTACCGCCGACGTGGGCGTGAACGCCACCGAGGAGATCCTAGACAGACTTCGCGAGGAGATCAAGGACGGCCGCTTGAAGGAGCCCTCTGACATCAAGGATTCCTTGAAGGGCATTCTTGCAGACATGATCGGTGAGGGGGAGCCCCTGCATTTGGATACCACTCCCGCCGTTATCCTCATTATCGGCGTGAACGGTGCGGGGAAAACCACCTCTATCGGAAAGATCTCCAATCGCTTGAAGAAGGCGAAGAAGAAGGTCGTGGTGGCAGCGGCCGATACCTTCCGTGCCGCCGCCATCGATCAGCTGGCCGTATGGTGTGAGCGCGCGGGCGTGGATCTCGTAAAGCAGCAGGAGGGCTCCGACCCGGCCGCTGTGGTTTATGATGCGATCCAGTATACCAAGAAAAAGCAGGCCGACGTGCTGATCATCGATACGGCAGGGCGCCTCCACAACAAGAAAAATCTCATGGACGAGCTGGCCAAGATCAATCGTGTGATCTCCCGTGAGCTGCCCGACGCCACCAGAGAAAATCTGCTGGTGCTGGATGCCACCACAGGTCAGAACGCCATTTTGCAGGCCAAGGAGTTCAGCCACGCTGCCGATATTACTGGTCTCATTCTCAACAAGCTGGATGGCACCGCCAAGGGTGGCATCGTGCTCTCCATTCGCCGTGAGTTGGGGCTGCCTGTAAAGTTTGTGGGCGTTGGCGAAAAAATCGACGATATGCAGGAGTTTGACGCGGAGGAATTCGTTACCGCGCTGTTTGAATGATGAAAAAATATACGATGGTGCTTGCCTCCCGCAACAAAGGAAAGTTGCGGGAGCTGCAGGCCTTGCTGACCGAATGTCTGGGAGACGTGATCGAGCTCAGATCTCTTGACGAGGTGGGCATTTTTGGAGAAATAGAGGAAAACGGGGCGACTTTTGCGGAAAACGCGCTGATTAAGGCACGTGCTGCCGCCGCCTCCGGCTACATTGGCCTCGCGGATGATTCCGGTCTTGCGGTCAGCGCCCTTGACGGCGCCCCGGGCGTGTATTCCGCTCGCTTTGCGGGTGAGCACGGCAACGACGCGGCCAATAACGCGCTGCTGCTGGAAAAGCTTGTGGGGGTGGAGGATCGCTCCGCCGCCTTCGTGTGCGCGTTTGCTTGTGTGTTCCCCGATGAGCGAGAGCCCATTGTGGCAGAGGGCAGAGTAGAGGGTGTCATTCTGGAGGCCCCTCGCGGAGAGGGCGGCTTTGGCTACGATCCGCTCTTTTACTACCCCGCGTTTGAAAAGACCTTTGCGGAGCTTTCCGCAGACGAAAAAAACAAAATCAGCCACCGCGGTGAGGCAGTTGAGCGCTTTGCGCAGCTGTTCGCCCGCCAAACGGGGCTTGAAAACGACAGATAACGAGGGATTTTTATGTTGACGAGTAAACAACGGGCGCAGCTGCGCTCTATGGCATCTACCATGGATACCATTATGCAGATCGGCAAGAACGGGATCACCGACGCGCTGGTCAAAACGGTGGGCGACGCACTGGAGGCGAGAGAGCTGATCAAGATGCGGGTGCTGGAAAACAGCGATATGACTGTGCGGGACGCCGCAGAGGCGTTGGCCGCGGCGACGGGCGCTGAGGTGGTGGCCGTCATTGGCACCAAGTGCATTCTCTATCGGGAATCCCAAACCAAAAAGACCATTGAGCTATGCTGAACGGTGTCATGCGCATCGGCGTGTACGGCGGTACCTTTGCGCCCGTTCATCGGGGGCACGTGGCGGCAGCCGAAGCGTTTTTGAAGCAAATGGAGCTGGATCTCCTTTACGTGATCCCCACCGCCATTCCGCCCCATAAGCAGGTGGATGGTGCCGATGATCCTCAGCACCGTTTGCGGATGTGTGAGCTGGCCTTTGCGGGAAAACGGGACATCATTGTCAGCGATATGGAGATCGCCCGAGGCGGCAAAAGCTATACCGTGGATACGCTGCGGGCCCTTTCTGGTGAGGATCGACGGCTGTTTTTGCTGACGGGCACCGATATGATGCTGACCCTGGGTGAGTGGCGGTGCGCGGAGGAAATCTTCAAGCTTTGCTACCCCGTGTATATCCGCCGGGAAAGCGACCCCATCCTGGAGGCGCGGATCGTGGCCAAAAATGCGGAATATCAGCAAAAATTTGGTCGCATCGTGCGCCGCATCCCCACGGACGTGATGGAAATGTCCTCTACGGATATCCGTGCCGCCGCAGGACGGGGCGAGGATCTGAAGAAGCTGGTGCCGGATGCGGTAGCTGCGTATATCAAGGAGCATGGGCTGTATGTGTAAGGATTTGAACGCGCTGCGGGAGGAGATCCGGCAGCAGATGTCGCCCTATCGCTTTGCCCACACCGCGGGCGTGGAGGAGATGGCGGCACGGCTCGCCCGACTTTACTGTCCCGAAAAGGAAGAGCTGCTGCGGACTGCGGCGCTGCTGCACGATCTTACCAAGGAGCTGTCCGAGAGTGAGCAAAGACGCATCATGGCGGCAAACGGTGTGGATTTACGACCGGATGAGGACGCCTCCCCGAAGATCTTTCACGGCATCACGGCGGCATTGCAGATCCCGGAGCGTTACCCCACATGGGCAACGCAGGAGCTGGTTTCGGCCGTGCGCTGGCACACCACGGCAAGAGTGGGGCTGACTCTGACGGATGCGCTACTGTACCTTGCGGATTATATCGAGGAGGGCAGACGCTTTGACGACTGTGTGACGTTGCGAGAGCGGTTCTGGTCAGCGGATCCGGCGGCAATGACTTTACCGCAAAAAATGGCGCATTTGCGCACCGTTTTAGCACTTTCTCTCGAATTTACCCTGGATTCGCTAAAAAAAGAAGGTGCGGCCGCGTGCCGCGATACCGAGGAAGCGTATCTGTGGCTAAAACAAGAAAATACCCCCTTTTGAAAGGATGAAAATATGAACGAAGAATTATTTGAGCAAAAGGAACAGCTGCTGTCCCTGGCGGATGCCAGCGCCAAGGAGCTGGCCGAGGCGGCAAGCGCCGTATTGGATGCAAAAAAGGCCACCAACATCTCCATTCTGCGCGTAGAGGGCAGAAGCGATATCACCGATTATCTGGTTCTGGCTACCGGTGGCTCCGGCCCTCACGTCAAGGCCCTGGCCGACGAGCTGGAATATCAAATGGGGCGTCGGGAGGTTTATCCCCTGCACACCGACGGCCTCAACACCCGTTCCTGGCAGATCGTGGATTTCGGCACCGTGATGGTGCACATCTTCGACCGGGAAAGCAGAGAATTTTTTAATCTCGATAAATTATATAAAGATACAGGCGAGGAGACAGTATGAAATACGATTTTTTGAACATTGAAAAGAAATGGCAGGAGCGCTGGGAGAAGGCCGGCATCTTCCATGCCAAGGATCACGACGACCGCAAGAAGTTCTACGGCCTGGTAGAGTTTCCCTATCCCAGCGGATCAGGCATGCACGTGGGTCACATCAAGGCCTATTCCGGCCTGGAGGTCGTCAGCCGCAAGCGCCGCATGGAGGGCTATAACGTTCTTTTCCCCATCGGCTTTGACGCTTACGGTCTGCCCACCGAGAACTCGGCCATTAAAACCGGCGTGCATCCCCGTGTGCTCACCGACCGCAATATTGCAAAGTTCAGCCAGCAGCTGAAGCGCGTGGGCTTTTCCTTCGATTGGGATCGCGTGGTGGATACCACCGAGGAGAATTACTACCGCTGGACCCAATGGATCTTCCTCAAGATGTTTGAGAACGGTCTGGTATTCCGCGATACCGCTCTCGTGAACTATTGCCCCTCCTGCAAGGTGGTGCTGTCCAACGAGGACTCCCAGGGCGGCAAGTGTGATATCTGCCACAGCGATATCGTGCAGAAGTCCAAAGACGTATGGTACCTGCGGATCACCGCCTATGCCGACCGCTTGCTGTCCGGTCTGGAGGATCTCGATTACCTGCCTAACGTCAAAATGCAGCAGGTGAACTGGATCGGCAAGAGCACGGGTGCCTTTGTGAATTTCAGCCTTACCGGCGTGGAGGACAAGCTCCGCATTTACACCACCCGTCCCGATACGCTCTTTGGCGTTACCTTCATGGTCATGGCACCGGAGCACCCTGTGCTTGACAAATACCGTGACCGCATTGCCAACGTGGCGGAGCTGGACGCTTACCGTGAGCTGTGCGCCAAGAAGACCGAGTTTGAGCGTACCCAGATGAACAAGGACAAGACCGGTGTGCGCATCGAGGGTCTTGCTGCCCTGCATCCCATCACCGGCAAGGAGATCCCCATTTACATTTCCGACTACGTGATGATGGGCTACGGTACCGGTGCCATCATGGCCGTGCCCGCCCACGACGAGCGTGACTATGCCTTTGCCAAGAAATTCGGCGTAGACATCGTTGAGGTCATTAAGGGTGGAGATATCGAAAAGGAGGCCTACGCCGGCGACGGTGAGATGGTCAACTCCGACTTCCTCAATGGCTATACCAACAAGAAGGATTCCATTGCCCGTATGATCGAGGAGCTGGAAAAAATGGGCGTTGGCGAGGCCGGCGTGCAGTTCAAGATGAAGGATTGGGCCTTCAACCGCCAGCGCTACTGGGGCGAGCCCATTCCGATCGTGCATTGTCCCTGCTGCGGTATGGTAGCCGTGCCCTACGAGGAGCTGCCTCTGCGTCTGCCTCCCGTTGAGAATTTCGCCCCCGGCGAGGGTGGCGAATCCCCCCTTGCCAAGATCGATTCCTTCGTGAATTGCAAGTGCCCCAAGTGCGGTGGCGACGCCAAGCGTGAGACCGACACCATGCCCCAGTGGGCAGGCTCCTCCTGGTACTTCCTGCGCTACATCGACCCGCTGAACAGCGATTGTCTGGCCGATCCCGAAAAGCTGAAATACTGGCTGCCCGTTGATTGGTACAACGGCGGTATGGAGCACGTGACCCGTCACCTCATTTACAGCCGCTTCTGGCACAAATTCCTTTATGATCTGGGCGTGGTGCCCACCGAGGAGCCCTACGCCAAGCGTACGGCACAGGGGCTGATCCTCGGCCCGGACGGACAGAAGATGTCCAAATCCCGCGGCAACGTGGTAGACCCCAACGACGTGGTGGATGCCTTCGGTGCCGATACCCTGCGTGTGTATATTCTCTTTATGGGTGAGTACGGCTCCGCCGCTCCCTGGTCGGAGAGCAGCATGCGCGGCTGCAAGCGTTTCCTTGACCGTGTGGCGGGACTTGCCGACAAGGCCAAGGGCACCGGCGTGACCGCGGCCCTTGAAACCGCCTTCCATCGCACCGTCAAGAAGGTTTCCTTGGATATTGAGGAAATGAAGTTCAATACCGCCATTGCGGCTATGATGACCCTGCTCAATGATATTGATGCCGCAGGTGCCATTACCGTAGACGAGCTGAAGACGCTGGTGCGCCTGCTTTGCCCCTTCGCGCCTCATATTGCGGAGGAGATCTGGGAGAGCGTGGGCGAAAAGGGCTTCTGCTCGCTGGCTCCCTGGCCCACCTACGACGAGGCCAAGACTGTTTCCGCTACCGTTGAGGTAGCCGTGCAGATCAACGGCAAGGTCAAGAGCGTGGTGGCCATGCCCAAGGGCGCCGACAAGGATACCGCGCTGGCACTTGCAAAGGCTGATGAAAAGATGGCCGCTTTGCTGGACGGTAAGACCGTTGTAAAGGAAATTGTCGTGCCGGATAAGATCGTCAACATCGTTGTTCGATAAAAAAATCCGAGAAAATTGCCAAAGCCTATTGACACGGAGAGAAAAAAAGTGTATAATAAGCAAAGATTGTTGTTTTTCAACCGCGAGGGGAGGGATATAGAAAATGGCAGAAGTTAAGCTGAAGGAGGGCGAGTCCCTCGACAGTGCTCTTCGTCGGTTCAAGCGTCAGGTCGCACGTACCGGTGTTCTTGCCGAACTTCGCAAGAGAGAGCATTACGAAAAGCCTAGCGTAAAGCGCAAGAAGAAGTCTGAAGCTGCACGCAAGCGCAAGTATAAGTAATAAGATTGCGAAAAAAGAACCGCACGCCGAAAGGTGTGCGGTTCTTTTTTTATTCGTTTTCATCATTTGTGTCGTGGCAGTCCTTTTTGTCTGTGTGCCAGGAGGCACGCCAGACTTCCTTCGGCACCTCATGGCGTGCGGCGTCGTCGGCCTTCAGCATTTCGGTGTCCGCGTCCTTGGGCAGGATGCCGATATAGCGACAGAGCATCGGTACCCAGGTGAAGGCCGTGTAGCCGGCAGCGAAGGTGAGGAACGCCCAGCAGAACTGCGGCCACGTGGCACGGGCGGCCATATTGGGATTGGTGAGAATGCATTTTTCAATGACGATAATGGGTGAAATGATGACCATGGCAAGGTTCACGCAATGGAGCTGCCGCGGGAAGCGCTTAATGAGCAGGCGGAGCCCCGAGGAGAGGGCAAAGGAGCCAATGCCATAGCCAATGAGATAGGACAGTAACAGGAAAAGCCGCGCGGGCTGTGCCAGCAGCGCGCCGAAGTCTCCCACCAGATCAATAAAGGCGTAATAATATCCCACCGCCATCAGCGTAATGGCAAAATCTACACCGGGAATCACCAGCGTGGTAGAGGTAAAGAGGCCCACCGCAAGCATCAAGATATAGTCCAGCGGCACACGGATGGTGGTGAAGTTGACGGTTTCGCCGTTGGTGATGACCAGGGCGTAGACCAAGAAAATCGCTCCGACGATCACCATCACCACCCAGTTGTGCCATTTTTTCAGATCGTTGCGGCTTTCTACCACCATGCGGGGAATGCTGGCAATGATGAAGCCCAGCACTGCGGCGATCACGGGAATTGGAAAACGGTCATATAGGGTGTTGACGGCAATGGCGCCGGCGGCGGCACCCGTAAAATAGCCGCCCAGCAGCACCAACAGAAAGCCGATGCTTTGCCTCGGCTTTTTCAAAATATGACTGATGGCATAGATCATATCGTAGTAAACTACCAGTACGATGGCGATGGTGCTGGCGGAAAGGCCCGGCACGGCCAGGCTGCAGAAGCCGATCAGTATGCCCTTGAGAAATAACGTGAGCTTGCTCATACAATATCCTTTAATTTGGTAATGCGATGATATCCAGATCCCAGGCAGGAACGCAGCGGCGGCGCACCAGATGGAGACGGTGATCCGGCGCCAGCTGATGCAGAAGAAGGGGGAGATCGAACAGATCCTCGCTGCGGTGGTAAGCGGCTACCTTCAGCATGGGATGGGCGGTGCGCAGTGTTTCGGCGGTGCCAAGCAGCGCCGCGTGCTCCGCGCCCTCCACGTCGTATTTGATATAGTCGGTGGCGGCACCGGCAAGGAGCGCGTCCACCGTGGTGGTGGCAACGCTGGTTTCCATGGTGGCGCGCCCGGTGGCCAGCCCTGCATTGCGGTTTCCGGAGGCGTCGAAGGCGGCCTCCCCCACCCGGTCAAAGGCCGCGGCCTGATGGCAGGAGATGGCGCAGCGGTCGCTGACACTTTCCGCGAAGGCCTGCAGCTTTTTGAAATTGCGTCGGTCGGGCTCCATCGCCACGGCGGCAGTCAGCGGAGTCGTGGCCAGTAGCTCGCGAAGGGTATCGCCGGTGTAGGCGCCAAGATCGGTGGCGTGGCGCACCATGTGCAGAGGTAGGAGCGCGTCGATCTCTTCCTCGGGGGTGACGGCTGACATCAGATGATCGTATCGTCCGGTAAGCTTGTAGGCAAGCACGCGATCGAATAGCTTTCGGCTTTCCGGAGAAAAGAGGGATCTCGCCGCAGCAAGCTCCTTTTCATGTGCGGAAAAAAAGGCGGCGTCAAAAAGAGTGTCGCCGCAAACGGGCACGTCCGGCACGTAAAGCTCGTACCGTTCGGCCACTTTTTCAATGAGAGAAAGCACCTCGGGTCTTGCGGATCCAAAGGCCAGCAGCACCACGCAGGTGTCGGGGGCGTAGGTGGCTGCTATCTCGGAAAAGGATCTCACGGGCATCCCTTGAAAGCTCTGCCCACGGGCAAAGCCGTCGCTGGCAAACACGCCCGCTACGGGGATGCCTCGCTGCCGGGTGACAGCAAGGATCTTGTCCGCGCCGTTGCCCATGCCGTACAGAAAAATAGGGCGGCGCTCCGCCTGCAGGGTCTGCCAGAGATCCTGCAGGCTAAAAAGCGACGCGAAATCGGGTGTTTCCATATCAATGTCAGCCCATCTGCTCCGGCAGCTTGCGGCCGCCCAGGAGGTGGAAGTGCAGATGTTTCACGGACTGGCACCCGTTCTCACCGCAGTTGGTGATGACACGGTAGCCGTTCGTCAGCCCCTCGGCCTTGGCGATCTCGGGAATAGCCTCAAAGATCTTGGCTACGTACAGGCTGTTTTCAGCGGTGATGCCGTCGGCGGAGGTTACGTGCACGCGGGGAATGATCAGCACGTGAGTGGGCGCCTGGGGGGCAATATCGCGGAAGGCATAGATCCACTCATTTTCATAAACCTTAGTGGAAGGGATCTCACCCTTCAGAATTTTACAAAACAGGCAATCCATAAGGGACCTCCTTACTTCACGAATTTGCGGAAAATGGCGTTGAGGGCAGTTTCGTAGTCCTCATCGTTCACACCGATGATGATGTTCAGCTCGCTGGAGCCCTGGTCGATCATACGGATGTTGATGCCGGCCTCGTAGATGGCATCAAAGATGCTGGCGGCGGTGCCGGGTGCCTTGACCATACCGCGACCAACCACGGCAATGAGGCAAAGCCCATCGAGAATTTCCACGTGATCGGCGCGCACCTGGCGGTTGATGCTGTGCAGGATGCGTTCACGGCGTCCCTCCAGGGCGGAGGAGGCAACCACGATGCTCATGGTATCGATGCCGGAGGGCAGGTGCTCGAAGGAGATGTCGTTGTCCTCTAGAATTTCCAGTACGCGACGACCGAAGCCGATCTCCGCGTTCATGCGATCCTTTTCGATGTTGATGACGGAAAAGCCCTTCTTGCCGGCAATGCCGGTGATGATGCGCTTGGGGTCATAGCCATCAGCGCTGGAAACGATCATGGTACCGGGGTCGGCAGGAGCATTGGTATTGCGGATGTTGATGGGAATACCTGCGTAGCGCACGGGGAAGATGGATTCGTCGTGCAGCACCGTGGCACCCATGTAGGAGAGCTCACGCAGCTCCTGGTAGGTGATGATCTCAATGGGAGGGGGATTATCCAGCACCCGGGGATCGCCCATCAGAAAGCCGGAAACGTCGGTCCAGTTCTCGTAGAGATCTGCCTCTACCGCCCGGGCTACAATGGCGCCGGTGATATCCGAGCCGCCGCGGGAGAAGGTCTTGATGGTGCCGTTGGGCATACAGCCGTAGAAGCCGGGAATGACGGCGTGCTCATGGCGGCGCAGCTCCTCACCCAGGATGGTGTTGGTCTTTTCCTCGTCAAACGTGCCGTTGTCCCGGAAGAAAATCACGTTTTCTGCGTCGATGAAATCGAAGCCCAGATACTTGGCCAGCACGATGCCGTTGAGGTACTCGCCGCGAGAGGCAGCGTAGTCGCGACCGGACATGTGCGCGATGGCGTTTTTTACGTAGAAAAGCTCGCCGGAAATATCAAAATCCATTCCCAGCTCGCGGATGATGCCGTTATAGCGTTCCTCGATGCGTGCGTAGTATTTGTCCGCCTCGCTGTCGCGGTTGCGGGCCAATTCGTAGTAATGATAAAGCATATCGGTGACCTTGTCGTCACTTTTGTGACGTTTGCCGGGGGCAGAGGACACCACAAAGCGGCGGGTGGGATCGGCGTGGATAATATCGGCCACTTGTCTGAAGTGCTGGGCGTCCGCCAGGGAACTGCCGCCGAATTTGACAACTTTCGTTTGCATGGGTAACTCCTTGAAAAGCAAAATGGTCGCAGGCGCAGGGGCCTGCTTTGTTAATCATTATATAATTATAAATTATAAGATGTGATATGTCAAGGGGAAGTGATATTTTTTTGCAAAATGGATGCGAAATCAAGAGGAAAAGTGAGGATCCCGCCGCTTGCGCTGCAGGGGCTCGGTTGACTCCGTGTGGGCACCCTCCTCCAGATACCGTGCTGCCTGGGTGCGGAAGAGCATGGCGTACTTGCCGTTTTGGTCCATCAGCTCCCGGTGGGTACCCTCCTCCTCCAGCTGACCGTTTTCCAGCACCACGATCTTGGAGGCGATGGTAGCAGAGGAAAGACGGTGGGAAACAAATACCGTGGTCTTGCCGCCCCGGAGCTCGTCAAAGCGGCGGAAGATCTCCTGCTCCGCCAGCGGGTCAAGAGAGGCGGTGGGCTCGTCGAGAATGATGATATCCGCGTCGCTATAAAAGGCGCGGGCGATAGAGAGCTTTTGCCATTGGCCGCCGGAAAGCTCCGTGCCGCCTCGGTCAAACATGCGTGTCAGCTGAGTGTCGTAGCCGTCCTCGAATTTCTCGATAAATTCGGCAGCCCCGGCCTTTTCGGCCGCATCGCGCACCTCAGCGTCGTTTTCTCCTTTATGTAACGCGCCGAAGCGGATGTTATCAGCCGCGCTGACGGCATATTTGCCAAAATCCTGGAAAATAATACCGAACAGCTTGCGCAGCGCCGTGGTATCGTAATCCCGCATATCGCGGCCGTCCAGCAGGATCTCGCCCTCGGTGGGGTCGTAAAGCCTTGTCAGCAGCTTGATCAGCGTGGTTTTTCCGGCACCGTTCAGGCCCACCAGCGCTACCGTTTCGCCGGGGCGGAAGGAGAGGTTCAGGTTCTTCAGCACAGGACGGTCCGTGCCCGGATAGGCGAAGGACACGTTGCGGAATTCTATGGTGTGGGTGCCACCCTGCTTTGGGATCAGCGGTTTCTCCAGGCGGGGAACCACACGGCTTTCCTCCTTGAGGAAGGAGAGGAGATTATCGATGAACAGCGTGCCCTCGTAGATGGAGGCGGAGGTGGAGATCAACGAGGTAACGGAGGTGGCAATGGAGGTCAGAGCACCGGTATACAAATGATAGTCACCGATGAGATACTCGCCCTTGAAGACGCCGTAGGCAATGAGACCGAAGAAAACGCAGTTCAGCACAGCGGATAGGATCGCGAATACGATCTGCCACACGTTTTCCTTGATGATCAGGCGCCGCAGGCCCTTGTAATATCGCTCGAATACGTTGTTGTAGCGCTCGGTCAGCTCGTCGCCCAGATCGTACATGCGGATCTCCTTTGCCAGATCCTTGTTGGAGGTGAGGCCGGCAAAGTAGTTCATCTGTCGGCGGTCAATGGAACGGAAGCGCATGTAGGAGAAGGACTTGCGTCGGTAGATGAAATTGACCACCGCGGAGGGTACCGCCGCCAGCGCGATGGCAAGCGCGGCCAGCGGAAGAGCGCTGGCCAGGATCACCACGTAGCCGATGAGGGAAATAACGGTGCTGATGACGCTGAAGGTGGAGTTCAGGATGGAAATGGGGCGATTGCCCGCCTCACGGTTGGCGTTTTCCAGCTTTTCATAAAACGCGGGCTGGTCGAAGGAGGCGAGATCAAGCGCTTGGGCTTTTTGCATGATCTCCACCTTGACGTGGCGTACCACCCGCTCGCCGGCCATGCGGTTGACGGCGTTGGAGAGGCGCGTGACCACCTTGCTGAGGATCTTGTAGCTGAAAAAGAAGATCAGCAGCAGCATCACCGAGGAGCCGAGGAACGCGGCCAGCTCGAAGGTCTTGCCCAGAGCGCTTTCGGTAATGATGATCTGCAGCTCGTTCAGGATCTGGCTGGTAATGAGGGAGCCCACCACCGGCATGCAGCCGTCAAACAGCGCCACAAAGCACATCAGAAACAGGAACACGGGACCGCTTTTCCAAACGAGGCTGAATATATAAAACAGTCGGGAGAAGAAGCCGCCCAGCAGCTCCTTCAAAAAACGGGGAACGTCAAAAAGGGAGCGTGGGGGTGCTACTTTTTCATATTCGTATTGCCCCGGAGGGGTTCGTTTTTCAGACAACGAAAGCACCTTCTTTCCGTTTGAATTGTATCATACCTTAACATTATAACATGAAAAATCAAAATTCGCAAGGATTTTGCAAGGATATTGTAAAAAACCCGAGGCAAAACACAAAAAAATTCTTCTTTTGGCTTGATTTGCGTGCGCTTCTATGGTAAAATGAAAGGCAGAAGTAATGAAAGCGAGGAAAATACCATGTCCGCTTATTTGATGCCCTCTGATATTCTGCTCCCGGATTTCGAAACGGTAAACGGCACCGCCTTTGCCACCATTGCCTGTGACCAGTTCACAAGCGACCCCGCCTATTGGCAGAGCCTGGATGCCCGCGTGGGGGACGCACCCAGCACCCTGCGT
This sequence comes from Clostridia bacterium, assembly GCA_017462615.1. Taxonomy (GTDB): domain Bacteria; phylum Bacillota; class Clostridia; order Oscillospirales; family CAG-272; genus Firm-07. The sequence goes on from JAFTQT010000095.1 coordinate 35,835, forward strand.
CTGATCCTGCCCGAGGCCTTTCTGAACGAGACCGAGGAGCGCGTGCCCCAGATCCATGAGCAAATGGAGCACTATATGCGCAAGCTGCTGAAGAAGCATCCGAACAGCATGATCTATCTGGAGCGTACGCTGTCGGACGGCAAGGTTCGCCGGGGACTCGTGGGTATGATCGACCTGGAAAATTATGATTACGCCGCCACCTCCACCTCGCTGATCCGTCCCACGGAGGCCACCGTGCCGGAGCGCATCCCGCCCCGCCTTGCGGTGCGACGCGGTGCGGTGCTGGAGCTGCCTCACGTAATGCTTTTGGTGGATGATCCGGAAAAGACCGTGATCGAGCCCCTCGCGGAGCGCCGCGAGAGCCTTGAGACGGTATATGATTTCCCGCTGATCCCCGGCAGTGGCGCCGTATGGGGTGCGCTGGTGGATTCCGTCGGCCTTGGCCGCGTGCAAATGGCACTGGAGCGCCTCTTGAAGCCCTCCCGCATTGCCGAGCGCTACGGAGAGGGCGCTGCTCCCCTGCTGTTTGCAGTAGGTGACGGCAACCATTCTCTTGCGGTGGCAAAGGCGAATTATGAGGAGATCAAGGCCGCCCGCGGCGAGGCTGCCAAGTGTGATCCTGCCCGCTATGCCTTGGTGGAGGTGGTGAATCTCCACGACCCCGCCCTGCAGTTCGAGCCGATCTATCGCGTGATGACCGGTGTGGATCCCGACGAGGTGCTGGCCGCATTGCAGGAATATTCCTTCTCTCTCCATGGCACCTGCCCCGCGCAGCAGGCCCGCTTCCTTTCCGCCAAGCGACGGGGCACCATCCATTTCGAGAAGCCTTCTGCGCAGCTGACGGTGGAGACCCTGCAGCAGTTTATCGACAAATATCTGGCAGAGCACCCCGGCGCGGAGGTGGATTACATCCACGGATCCCGCACCGTTGAGGCACTTTCCGCCAAAGAAAACACCGTTGGCTTCCTCTTCTCCGGCATGGCAAAGGATGATCTTTTCCGCACCGTGATCCGTGAGGGAAGTCTGCCTCGCAAAACCTTCTCCATGGGTCATGCAGAGGACAAGCGCTTTTATCTCGAGTGTCGTCGCATCAAATAAATCAACTGCAAAAGCACGCCCCGTTACCGCGGTAACGGGGCGTGCTTTTTGCCGAAACGGGAGAAAAAACGCCGTCGAACTTTCCTTTTTTCGCTTCCCATATTCTGACAGGATTTGCAAGGCGTATGCGCTATACTGTTGGGGTGAGGTGAGGGAATGACGAAGACCGTTTGGGGTGATCTGCTCTTTTTCGTAAACTTTTGCATGGATTTTCAATGCTTGTTTCTGTCCGCAAAGCTGCTGCGTCGTCCCTTTTCGGTCTGGCGCGGCGCTTTGGTATCGGCGCTGGGGGCAGTATATGCCGTGGCGGTGCTGTTCTGGCAAACCAGCGGCCTTTCGGCGCTGCTGGCCGACCTCGGCGTGGGTCTGCTGATGTGCATGGGCGTTTTTTTGGAGCGAGATCTGAAAATCCGGCGAATTCTCATACCGTTCGGGGTCTATTTTGTCGTTTCCTTTGCCGTTGGTGGGGCAATGAGCGGCATGGCAGCGCTGCTTTCTCACGTGGAGCTGCCCTTGGGCGAGAGCAGCGAGGTCTCTTCACCGTTTTTCTTTCTGCTGGCTGCCGCGGGGGGTGTCGTTACCTTTCTTTGGGGGCGCTTTTGTGAGCGACGGACGAAGGGAAGTCGCGCTATGCTGCGACTTGTATTGGAGGGGCGTGAGATCACGCTGCGTTGTATGGTGGATACCGCCAATCTTCTGCGGGATCCCGTCAGCGGCAAATGCGTGGTGATCGTGTCCGACACTCGGTTGGAGGCGCTGCTGCCGCAGGAGCTGGCGGCCGTGGTGGCCGGCGGAGATCCAACGACGCTTTCGACGCTGCCCTTGGCGTTGGCGCGCCGCGTGCGCTTGCTTCCCACCGCTGCCGTAACGGGAGAAAGGCTGTTGATGGCGGTGCTTCCGGATCGTGCCCTTGTGGACGACGGCAGCGGCCCGCACCCGGTGGAGCTGCTGGTCGCCTTTGCGCCCCTTGCGGGCAATACCGCTGATTGTGAGGCTCTGCTGCCTGCGGAGCTTCTTGGCTGATAGAGGAGGATTTTATGCCGAACTTTTTTGCACGCCTTCTGGGGCGACTTTTTCATCGCATCAGCGGTGTTTATTACGTAAATGGGCCGGATGTGTTGCCCGCGCCGCTTTCCGCCGAGGAGGAGGCGGAGGCGCTTGCCCGCTTGCCGGAGGACGAAGAGGCGCGTGCGGCGCTGATCGAGCATAATCTGCGGCTGGTGGTCTACATCGCCCGGCGCTTTGAAAGCACCGGAACCGGCCTTGAGGATCTGGTCTCTATCGGTACAGTAGGATTGATCAAGGCCATCAGCACCTTTCGGGCTGACAAAAATATTAAGCTTGCTACCTATGCCTCCCGCTGCATTGAAAATGAAATTTTGATGTATATGCGCAAGCGCAGTGCCCATCGGGGCGAGGTCTCCATCGACGAGCCTCTCAATATTGACTGGGATGGCAACGAGCTGCTGCTTTCTGATGTGCTGGGCAGCGAGGAGGACGGCGTTTCCTTTGAATTGGAAAAAAAGGAGGAGCGGCGGATCCTTCACGCGGCGGTAGCCTCTCTTTCGCCCCGTGAGCGGCTGATCGTAGAGCTGCGCTACGGCTTTTCCGGGCGGCGGGAGCTGACCCAAAAGGAGGTGGCGGATATGCTGGGCATTTCCCAATCCTACATATCGCGGCTTGAAAAAAAGATCATTGCGGAGCTCCGTGAGGAAATTGAAGGAAAAATTTGAAGAAATATTTCAAAAACCCCTTGCAAAAGGGAAAAGTTTGTGATATAATGAACCGTATTCTGTGAAAGGAAGGTGGAAAACATGAAGCAAGGAATTCATCCGACCTATGAAGACGTTACCATCGTTTGCGCTTGTGGCAACGTGGTAAAGACCAAGTCTACCAACGGCGGGGAAATGAAGGTTGAAATTTGCTCGAAGTGCCATCCGTTCTTTACCGGCAAGCAGAAGCTGGTTGATGCGGGCGGTCGTGTTGATAAGTTCAACAGAAGACTCCAGGCAAGAAAGTAATCATTTTCCTGCGGATCGCACCGAGCGATCGGCAACCAAGGGGCAAGTCGTGCGGTGGCATACTTGCCCCTTTTGCTTTCATTATCTCCCAAAGGAGGCATTATGGAAAAAATAGAATCCCCTAAGGGCGCCCGCGCCGCGCTGGTTGGCGTTGTGACCCGCGAGCATACGGAGCGCGAGGTGGAGGTGAGCCTCGCGGAGCTGGCCCGGCTGCTGGAGACCGCCGGCGGCGAGGCGGTCTTTACCCTGGTACAAAATAAAGAAGCACCGGACGTGCGCACCTATCTCGGCAGCGGCAAGGTGGCGGAGCTGGCCTTTTACTGCGCCCGTAACGAGATCGATCTCGCCGTGTTTGATTGTGAGCTTTCTCCCTCCCAGATCCGCAATATCGAGGAGGTGCTGGGAGACGGCGTGCGGGTGATCGATCGCTCTATGCTGATCCTGGATATTTTCGCCCTTCATGCCGAAAGCGGTGAGGGCAAGCTGCAGGTGGAGCTGGCGCAGCTGAAATATACCGCTCCCCGTCTGATGGGCAGGGGCACCGAGCTTTCTCGCCTTGGCGGCGGCATCGGTACCCGCGGCCCGGGAGAGTCTCAGCTGGAAACAGACCGCCGTCATTTGCAGCGCCGCATCCGGATGCTGGAGGAGTCTTTGGCGGAAATGGCGGCCAACCGTCGCACCCAGCGCCTTGCGCGAGACCGCTCCGGTCTTGCGCGGGTAGCCATCGTGGGCTACACCAACGCCGGCAAGTCCACGCTACTGAATTATCTGACCGATGCGGGGATCCTGGCCGAGGATCAGCTCTTTGCCACCCTTGATCCCACCACCCGCAAGTGTCAGCTTCCGGGCGGTGAGACAATTTTGCTCACCGATACCGTGGGCTTTATCCGCAATCTGCCCCACCACCTGGTGCACGCCTTTCGCTCCACGCTTGAGGAGGCGGTGCACACCGATCTGCTGCTGATCCTCATTGACGCCTCCGATCCGGAGGCGGAGAGCCAACTGGCCGTGACTGAGGAGCTGCTGCAGAGCCTTGGCGCGGGGAATAAGCCTACCCTTTACGTGTTCAATAAATGCGATCTCGGCGCCGCCACGCCCGGCGTGGCGGGCGTGCGAGAGAACGTGCTGTATATCTCTGCCGCCACGGGGCAGGGAGTGGATCTGCTGCTGCAACGCATAGAGGATATGCTGCATAGCGGTCACCGCCGCGTGACCTTTCGCATCCCCAATGCCAAACAAGGGCTACTTTCCGGTCTTTACAAAAACGCCACCGTGGAGGACGTGCAATACGGCCCGGAGGCGGTGGAGGTCACTGCCATCGTGGATGACCGCACCTACGGCCCCTTGCGAGAATATGACGTGAACCCGGTGGAGGTGAAGACGGATGAATGGTGAGATTTTCCGCACCGTTGCGGGGGATATGGAGATCGAGCTGGAGGAAAAGCGCTCCACCTTCATCGCCGCCGTGCGTCGCGTGGCAACGGAGGAGGAGGCGGAGGCCTTCGTGAAGGAGCGTCGCCGTTTGCACCCCTCCGCGCGACATACGGTTCATGCTTATATTTTGAAAAAAGGGGCGGAACGGTACGCGGATGACAGTGAGCCACAGGGAACCGCCGGGGTGCCAACGCTGGAGGCCATTCGCCGTGCCGGGCTTTCCGACGTTTGCATCGCCACCACTCGATATTTTGGCGGCATCCTGCTGGGTACGGGAGGTTTGACCCGTGCCTACGGCGGTGCGGCACAGCGGGTGCTGGATGCGGCGGGTGTGGCGGAATTCGTACCGTTTACCGACTATTTGTTGGATTGCACCTATCCCGATTATCAAAAGCTTCTGCAGGAGCTCCCCAAATTTGAGGGGCGGGAGCGCGGTGTGGAATTCGCAGATCGCGTGCGGCTGACCGTGGGTGTTCCTGCCGAGCAGGGGGAGCGCTTTGCCGCGCGTGTGGTGGATCACACTGCAGGGCGCTGCGTGCCGGAAAAAAAAGAGACGGTGCTGGACAGCAAAACTCTTTGAAACTCGCACCGTTTGACCTCGTTTTGATAAATTTCCACCATTTTGCACGTTTGCTTCGTGATAATCAAAGGCACCGCGCGGCTCTTTGGATCCGCGCGGTGCCTTTGCATATTATCTTAAATTTGAGATAATAAAATAATTTTACAAAAAAGACTGCCGAAAAAAAGAGATTTTCTTTTTTTGGTCGTATATTTTTAACGCTTCGGAAAATCCGGGCAGAATTTTGATAAAAAAAGGCGGTGAGGATATGTTTGGTGTACGGGAGGAATTGCTGGAGCGGGAGCGCTGCACGCTGTCGCCCTTCGCCTGTCAATCCGCAGATACCAAGGGCAGGGAAAACGACTATCGCCCCTGTGATATCCGCACGGAATTTCAACGTGACCGCGACCGCATCATACATAGCCAGTCCTTCCGCCGCTTGATGTATAAGACTCAGGTGTTTCTGGCGCCGGCGGGAGATCATTATCGCACGCGCCTGACTCATACGCTGGAGGTCACGCAGATCGCCCGCACCATTGCAAGAGCGCTGTTCCTCAATGAGGATCTGACCGAGGCCATCGGCCTTGGGCACGATTTGGGGCACACCCCCTTCGGTCACGCGGGTGAATTGGTGATGCAAAGCGAATTCTCTCCCAGCTTTTCTCACAATGCCCAGGGAGTGCGGGTGGTGGAGCGCTTGGAAAACGGCGGGCGCGGGCTGAATCTTACCTTTGAAGTGCGGGACGGCATCGCTCATCATTCCGGCGACACGATGCCCGAGACCATGGAGGGCAAGGTGATCCGCATTGCCGACCGCATTGCCTATATCAATCACGATATTGACGACGCGCTGCGCGCGGGGATCCTCAGTCAGGACGAGATCCCGGCGTCTATCCGGCAAGTGCTGGGCGAGACCCACGGCGATCGCATCAATACTATGGTGGGATCCGTTGTGCGCGCCAGTAAGGATATTCCTGATATTCTGATGGAGGAGGAGATCAAGGAGGCCACCGATGAGCTGCGCCGGTTCCTCTTTGCCCGCGTGTACCGGGATAACGCCGCCAAGGACGAGGAGGGCAAGGCCAAGGATATGCTGGCCACGCTCTTCCGCTACTTTATGGGGCATCCGGAGGAGCTGCCGGGGCTCTACGGCAGAAATCTGAAGACCGAAACGGTGGCGCGCTGCGTTTGCGATTATCTCTCCGGTATGACGGATCGCTACGCCATCGAGCTTTATCGCAAATTATTTATTCCGGAGGTGTGGCGCGTAAAATGATACCAAAGGAAGTCATAGAAGAGATCCGCTATCGGTGTGATATCGAGGACGTGATCGGCAGCTACGTATCGCTGAAGCGCGCCGGCTCCAATCGGAATGGACTCTGTCCCTTCCATAGCGAAAAAACGCCCTCCTTCACCGTCTTTCCCGGAACCAAGAGCTTTTATTGCTTTGGCTGCGGTGCCGGCGGCGACGTGATCACCTTTATTCAGAAAATGGAAAATCTGGATTACGTGGCGGCGTTGGAATTTCTGGCCACCCGCGCCGGTGTTACCATTCCCAACGATGCGCCGGAGGACAGGGAAAAATCGGTATCCCGCCGCCGGGTTTACGAAATGAATCTGGAGGCGGCCAAGTTTTTCCGCTCCTGCCTTTTTGACCCGGTGCTGGGCAGAGAGGCGATGCAATACCTGACAGAAAATCGAAGGCTTTCCGGCGCGGTGATCAAGCGCTTCGGGCTTGGCTTTGCTCCCAACGATTTCGGACTTTTGACCAAGCATATGCGCTCCCGCGGATTTACGGAGGAGGAGCTGATTGCAGCCTTCCTTTCGGGAAGATCCCAGAAAACGGGGCGACTTTTCGACCTGTTTCGCAATCGGGTGATGTTTCCGGTCATCGATACTGCCGGCAACATCGTGGCCTTTGGCGGCCGCGTGATGGATGATAGCAAGCCCAAGTATCTGAACTCCTCTGACACCCCCGGGTTCAAAAAGAGTCGCGTGCTGTTTGGCATGAACTACGCCAAGGAGCATTGCGCCGAGGAGTTGATCCTTTGCGAGGGGTACATGGATACCATCGCTATGCACGCTGCGGGCTTCGGCAACGCGGTGGCAACGCTGGGTACTGCCATTACGGCGGAGCACGCCCGCCTCATTTCCCGCTATACCAAGCGCGTCATTATCAATTACGACAGCGACGAGGCAGGACAGAAGGCGGCGGATAAGGCTATGCGACTGTTGGATGAGGTGGGGCTCCCCGTGCGGGTGCTGAAGCTGTCCGGCGCGAAGGACGCAGATGAATATCTGAAGCTTTACGGTGCCGACGCCTTTCGCACGATGATGGCGGGTAGTCATTCAGCCTTCGATTTCAAAATGGACAAGGTGCTTTCCAAATACGATGTTTCCGCCGCGGAGGGCAAGATCCGCGCCGCGCGGGAGCTGACGGCGCTGATTGCTGAGACCTACTCCGGTGTGGAGCGGGAGCTGTATCTGCGCGCGGCGTCGGAGCGGCTCGGCATTTCGGTGGAGAGCCTTGCCAACGATGTGGCAAGAGCGCGGGCGCGGCGCATCCGCGAGGCAAAAAAGAAGGAAAGCCGCGATCTGCAGCTGACCGCCCGGAATTTCGGGGATCGGGTCAACCCGGACGCCGCCCGCAACCCTACGGCTGCTGCGGCGGAGGATGTGATATTGGGGCTTTTGCTGCTGTATCCTGAGCATCGCAAGGCGGTGATGGCGGGAGACGTGCATCTCTCGGCAGAGGATTTCTTTACCGAATTCGGCAGGCGCGTGTTCGAGCTGATATCGGACATGGAGCGAGGCAGTGACGGCTTCAGCTTTTCCGCATTGGGCGCAGGGCTTTCCCCGGATGAAATGGGCAGGCTCGTGCGGCTGCAGCAGGATAGACAAGCCCTGCAAAACAACGGCAAAGAGGTGCTTTCCGCCGCTGCGGCGGTTTTAATAAAGGAGCGGGAGCGGCGCGCCGCCAAGGATGCCGGTGACTGGCAGTCCGACCTGACGCGGCGCCGCGCGGAGCTGCAGCAAAGAAAAGAAAACGGAACAAAATAATGGAGGTAGATATGAGTAACACGGAAAAGGAAATGATGAAAGAGGATGTTGCCGAAAAGGAAGCGGCTGAAACGCAGGACGGCGTTGAGACTGCAGGTGTGGGTGAGCTCAAAAAGCTCAACATGAGCGAGCTGATCGAAAAGGGCAAGAAGGGTGCCCTTTCCAGCAGCGATCTGGACGAGGCCATGGAGAGCATGGACTTTGACATGGATAGTCTCGAAAAGCTTTACGAGGCCTTTGAGGACAACGGCGTTTCTCTGCCCGACGATATTTCCAACAGCGAAATGTCCGAGATCGAGAGCGAGGTGGAGCGCTTCGGCGGCGGCGAAAACATGGAGCGCATGCTGGAGCAGGAGGGCCTCGCCATTGACGATCCTGTTCGTATGTACCTCAAGGAGATCGGCAAGGTGCCGCTGCTCACCGCGGAGCGTGAAAAGGAGCTGGCAGGTCGCATGGCCGAGGGCGACGATACCGCCAAGACCGAGCTGGTAGAGGCTAACCTTCGTCTGGTGGTCAGCATTGCCAAGCGATACGTGGGTAAGGGCATGTTCTTCCTTGATCTGATCCAGGAGGGTAATCTTGGTTTGATGAAGGCAGTGGACAAGTTCGACTATACCAAGGGCTACAAGTTCTCCACCTACGCTACCTGGTGGATCCGTCAGGCCATCACCCGTGCCATTGCGGATCAGGCGCGTACCATTCGTATTCCCGTACATATGGTGGAGACCATCCACAAGGTTTCTCGCTACCAGCGCCAGATGCTGCAGGAGCTGGGTCGCGAGGCGACCCAC
>JAFTQT010000096.1 GCA_017462615.1 Clostridia bacterium
AACACCTCACGGCGAATTTGTTTTTGATGAATTTTGGTGGGATTTTGCGAAGCAAGGTGTGTACCTTGCGAGTGAAAGCGCGCCGAAAGACGCGAAAACAAATCACCGTGAGGCGATTTCGTTCGGCTCCCGTGCGGCTACCCAAAAAATCTCTTGTTTTGCTGAAATTATAACACACCGCGCCGCGTTTTGCAAGCGATATTCCCATAAAACATACAAATAATTCGGAAAAAAATCTCTTTTTTCTCCGCAAACGGCGAGGGGCTCTCTCACCCTCTCATTTTTTCGCCCTCTTTCGGCAAATTTCTTGACAGTATGAGAAAAAAGGAGTATAATATAAAATTGCAAAACAACAAAACGGCGCTCCGGCGCCCGGAGGAGACATGGAAAAAAACGTCAAGCATCATTTTCAAAATATTATCTTCCCCTGCGTGGTATTCTCCGGCATCACCGGCATCCTGACCGGACTCCTGGTCTTTGCCTTCCGCGTGGTATCCGAAAAGGTGATCGAATGGTCGCACCATCTCTACGAGCTTGCTGGCAGCAACCCCGCCTTTATCCCGTTGATGGTAGGCATTGCCGTGGTGGCGGCGCTGCTGGTGTCGCTGTCACTGATCTACTCCCCCCACTCCCGCGGCGGCGGCATTCCCACGGCCGTGGCGCTGATGCGGGGTCTCATTACCTTCAGCTGGCTGCGCAATCTCATTTTCGTCTTCACCTCCGCGCTGCTCTCCTACCTCTGCGGCATTCCCTTGGGTAACGACGAGGGCCCTGCCGTGCAGATGGGCACCGCCATCGGCAGCGGCACCTGCCGCCTCTTTGCCAAAAAGCACCGCGCCTGGGAGCGTTATCTGATGACAAGCGGCGCCACGGCAGGCTTTGCCACCGCTACCGGCGCACCCGTCACCGCCGTTCTTTTCGGCCTTGAGGAGGGTCACCGCCGCTTTTCTCCCCTGCTGATCATGTCCTCTGCCAGCAGCGTGCTGTGTGGCATGGGCGTGCTGGAGGTGCTGTGCAACTTCGCCGGCATCCGCAGCGCCCTGTTTCACTTTACCGTTTCGACAAGTCTGCCCCTGTCCGATCTTTGGATTGCTCTCCCCGTGGGGCTTCTCTGCGGTGGCTTTGCCTATCTCCTCGGTCTCTTTACCCATCATCTGCGCCACCTCTTGCACAAGACGTTGAAAAACGTGCATCCCTTCTTCAAGGTGGCTCCCGTTTTTGCCGTGGTGGCCATCATCGGCTGTCTCTATTACGAGGCCATTGGCACCGGTCATCACCTCATTGAGACTCTGCTTGCCCACCGCCTTGCCTGGTACAGCGCCCTGGCGCTGCTGGCCATCCGCTCAGTGCTGGTGGTCCTCTCCAACGACGTAGGCGCCACCGGCGGCCTCTTCACCCCCATCCTCTCCTTCGGCGCGCTGATCGGCTCGGTAACGGCAGAGGCCATGATCGCCCTGGGCGTGATGCAGGAAACCCACTTCATGCTGATCGTGGTGATCGGCATGACCTCCTTCTTCGCCGCTGCCGTCCGCACTCCGCTTACCGCCATCGTCTTCTCTATCGAGCTGCTTTCCGGCTTTGGCAACATCCTGCCCATCCTGCTGGCCGTGGTGGTATCCTACGTGATGGTAGAGGTGCTGCAGGCTGCCTCCATCAACGAGATCGCCATGGAGCGGGATATCCACCGGGAAAACCGCGGCAAGGTCCGCCACTCCTACGACATCAGCGTGGACGTGATGCCCGGCTCCTTTGCCGTTGGCAAGGAGCCCCGCGATATTCTCTGGCCCGCCTCCTGCGTGGTGCTTTCCATGAACATCGACCCCACCAACGAAAGGAATTACGGCGGCGGCCCCATCCGTGAGCATAATATTCTGCGCCTCAACTTCTCCACCTACGACCCGGAGCGCACCGAGCGGGAGCTCTGCGCCATCCTCGGCGACCAGGTGCTCTACGACGACGACGTCATCCGCCACGATATTTTTATCGACAAGGTAGAATACTGATTCCCGAAACGGGGCTGATTTACGGAAACGTGGATCGGCCCCTTGTTTTTTTGCCTATAGGAAAGCCGCCAAATTGGGGTTTATCGAGGTGCTTGAAAATTGCAGAAACAATTCAAAAAAGCACAAACCGGTAGGGGCGAACTGCGTTCGCCCGCCGCAAAGAATAATCACCGAACGAGCGGGCGAACGCAGTTCGCCCCTACGGGTTGGATATGCTGCCGCATCACCACATCAAACGCCCCGATAAATTAAAATTTGAACGCTAAATTGGGGTTTGTCGAGGTATTCAAATAGAGAAAATCTCTCCCTCCGTCGCCTTCGGCGCCACCTCCCTCGTCAGAGGGAGGCCGGCTATGTTTGCCGTGCTGCACCTCTTTCTTGTGCTCCATTTTTACTTGCAATGTC
>JAFTQT010000097.1 GCA_017462615.1 Clostridia bacterium
CACCCTCCGGCGTTGAAATTTTTGATGGATTTAGTCAAAGCGAGTTGAAGCAAGATGCCGATCTTGCAAGACGAGATTTGGCGAAAGACGCAAAAATTGCTCGCCGCAGGGCGTATGCGTTCGACTCTCTTCGGCTATACCTGAAATATCCTCTGATACTGCTTCCCTGCAAGTGCCGCCTCCAGAGTGGGCCGGAGCTTGGCAAAATCCGCAACCAACGAGTGCGGCTTGCCCTCCGGATCATCCTGCGTCATAGGCACAAAATACACGTTTTTCCGGCAAAGCAGCGTGCCGATATTTTTGAGGTTGGCGGAAAGGGCGTCGTTGGAAGCAAGAGCAATAACCAACGGCCTGTTGCTGCGCAGATGCGCCTTGGCAGCCATTGTCACAGCCGTGTCCGTGATGCCGGCGGCCATTTTGGCCAGCGTATTGCCTGTGCAAGGGCAAATAACCAAGGCCTCCAGCGGCGTTTTGGGGCCCAATGGCTCTGCAGCCACAATGCTGTGGATCACTTCCCTGCCCGTAAGCGTCTTCAGTCGCTCCACCACGTCCCGTGCCGGCGAAAAGCGGGTATCTGTGGCAAACACCGTTTCGCTGACGATGCCCTGCACCTCAAAATCTCTTGTGAGCCGATAAAGCTCCTCCAAAGCCTTGGAAATCGTACAAAAAGAGCCGCAAAGCGCAAAACCAATCACAAAATCCCCTCCTCCAGCATCCTTTCCAGAATGGTTTCAGCAATGATCCCACCGGCGCTCCTTGGTGCGTATTTTCCGGGTATGGACAACGCCCAGATCACGCGGATGCCGTATTTGGCGGCGGCATCCGCATCCACACCGCCAGGGGCTGAGGCCAGGTCGATCATCAGCGTATCTTTATTGAAAAGTCGCAGCGCCTCTGCATCAAAAAGGCGGGCGGGAACCGTGTTGAAGATAGCAGCATAGCCTTCTGCAAGCCTTTTCATTGCACCCGGCTCGTTTAACAAAACGGTGCCGCACCCAAGACCTCGCGCCTCTCTGAGCGCCGCGCTTTTCCTCGCTGCTACCGTAACTCTGGCACCCATAGCGTTCAGAAGCGTCACCAGCGCGCGCGAAACACGCCCGAAGCCCGTGACGGCAACCGGGAGTCCCGCAATCGTCCACGGTAGCTCCTTCATCAGGATGAACACCGCCCCCTCTGCCGTTGGCAGAGCGTTTTTTTGTTGCAGCGCATCGCTTTCAAAATAATCAAACACGCGAAGTCCACAGGCGTTTGCGTTTTCCTTTGCGGTAGAGTCTAATTTTCCTGCCGCAAGGAACGTTCCTTTTGGCAAGGCCTCAAATAGCGCATCCAAGCCAAGAGGCGGTAGCTCCTGCATCAAGGGTGTGGCAACCCGTGTGCCATCGTGAGCGGCAGGCAGAGGCAGAACCACCGCTCCCGCTCCCGCAACAGCTTGCCGCCAATTATCGAAATAACGCACCCCAAAAGGGACCTCGCTCGGCGGAAGTCCGTATATGCGCGGCTGCAATCCCGCGGCAAGCAACCGCTCGCCTACTGTAGCCTGCCGCAGATCTCCCCCCAATACTGCCACAATTCTATTTCTATTCATCGCATCATCCTCGCAGTCATAACCGTAAGAGAAAACGGGTCGCGCCCACAAAGGGGTGCGACCCGTTCCTTGACACTCTCCCTTACTATTCACAGAATATGTCGGAGCGTGTATTTTTGTGTCGGTTAGGCAAAGGACGGCTAAAAGAACGTGAGCTGATCGGTTTCGTTGATGCCGTCAAAAACGCCCGCTTGGCGTAGCGTTTCCATGACGCTCTTATTGAGTCCCGCTCTGATCTGCACATCCTCCACAGAAAAGAAGGACTCCTCATTTCTTGCCTTGATGATGCTCTCCGCGGCGTTTTCGCCTACGCCGTCCAGCGCAGAAAAGGGCATGCGGATGCTGCCGTTTTCGGGCAAGAATACGCGTGCATCGGATTTTTCAAGATCGATGGGCAGGAAACGAATGCCGCGCGCCATACATTCGTTAATGAGCTGCAGCGTGGGCATGGAGGCTTGTTCCTTGGGGGATGCGGTGCGCTCTCTGGTACGCTTGTCGATATCCTTGATGGTGGCCACCACGCGAGACTTTCCGCCCATAACAATGGCCGCGTCAAAGCCGCCGGGCGCTACCGTGAACATAGCAGCGTAGAAAGCCAGTGGCATATGTACCTTGTACCACCCAAGGCGGATAGCGGACATGACGTACGCGGCGGCGTGCGCCTTCGGGAACATGTATTTGATCTTCTTACAGGAGCCAATATACCATTCCGGCACGTTGTGCTCACGCATTTCCGCCTCCCACTCCGGCGTCAGGCCCTTTCCCTTTCGCACTGCCTCCATGATCTTGAAAGCATGGGCGTTTTCAAGGCCGTAACGAATCAAGTCGTTCATGATGTTATCACGACAGCCGATTACGTGAGAAATATCGCAGATGCCGTCTTTAATGAGATCCTGCGCGTTGCCTGTCCAAACGTCCGTACCGTGAGAAAGGCCGGAGATCTGCAAAAGGTCGGCAAATGAGCGTGGCTTTGCCTCCTCCACCATTTTCATAACAAATCTTGTGCCAAACTCCGGCAGACCGTAGGTGCCAAGCTGCGCATCGATATCCTCAGGCGAGATGCCGAGAGGCTTAGTGAAAAGGAACAGATCGTAAACCTCACGGGCGTTCATGGGCACATCCATTACGCTAGTGCCCGAGAAACGCTCGATCCACTTATATTTGGTCGGAATATCGTGCCCGAGCTCGTCCAGCTTCAGAAGCGTGTCGTGCAGATACTCGAAGGTGAAGTGCGTGGTGACGATATCGGAATCGGGATCGTCTGCCGGGTGCTGAACGGGGCAAAAATCGTAAATTTCATATTCCTTCGGCACCACCACGATTCCGCCGGGATGCTGGCCGGTGGAGCGTTTTACGCCCTCACAGTGCTTGGCCAGGCGCTCCATTTCCGCCCGCGGAAGAGATAGATTCTTTTCCTCCAGATATTTTAGCACGAAGCCGAAGGCGGTTTTTTCCGCAATACCGCCGATGGTGCCGGCGCGGAACACGTTCTCGGCGCCAAAGAGCTCCTCGGTGTATTTATGCACCTTGCCTTGCACCTCACCGGAGAAGTTCAGATCAATATCCGGTGATTTGTCACCAAAGAAGCCAAGGAAGGTCTCAAAGGGGATATCGTGGCCGTCGTTGTTCATCTTTGTGCCGCATTCGGGGCAATTTTTATCCGGCAGATCAAAGCCGGAGCCAATGCCCTCGGGCACATCGAACTCGCTATGCTGGCACTTGGGGCACCAGTAGTGCGGCGGAAGAGGGTTAACCTCCGAAATGCCCGCCATAGAGGCAACCACAGAGGAACCAACGGAGCCGCGGGAGCCCACGAGATAGCCCTGGCTCTCGCTGTACCAAACCAGCTTTTGGGCGATCATATAAAGCACTGCAAAGCCGTTTTTGATGATGGAGGTCAGCTCCTTATCGAGACGCTTTTCCACAATTTCCGGCAAGGGATCGCCGTACATGGATTTGGCACGCTCGTAACAGATGCGCTGCAGATCCTCTTCCGCGCCCTCCATATTGGGCGTGAAGGTGCCCTTCGGGAAGGGACGGATATCGCTTTCAATCTGATCGTTGATGGCGTTGGTGTTGGCCACCACCACCTCGTAGGCTTTCTCCTCTCCGAGATAGGCGAATTCCTCCAGCATTTCCTCGGTGGTGCGATAATACAGATGTGAGTCCCTGTCCTCATTCTTGAATTTAACGCTGACCAAAATCTTACGGTATATCTCGTCCTCGTCCTCTGCAAAATGCGCGTCGCAGGTAGCCACTACGGGAATACCCAGCTTTTCGCCCAGCGCCACCACGCGGCGGTTGAGATTACGCAGATCCTCCTCGCTCTTCATGGAGAATCTATCGTCATCGATCATAAAGCTGTTGTTGCAAATAGGCTGGATCTCCAGATAATCGTAGAATTTGGCAATCTCCTCGATCTCGCTCTCGGGCTTGTTCTGGAGCATGGCGGAAATCAGCTCTCCCGCCTCGCAGGCGGAGCCGATGATCAGACCCTCGCGGTGCTTTTCCAGTACGGTTTTCGGCACGCGCGGTACCTTGCGGAAGTAGTCAAGATAGCTGTAGGAGACCAGCTTATAAAGGTTCTTCAAGCCCACCTTATTTTTTACCAGAATGATCTGATGATAGGTCGGCAGCTGCAGCGGGTCGGCATTGGCGCTCATTTCGTTTTGCAGGTCCTTAAAGCTGCGGATATCCAGCTGCAGCATCTTTTCCTGCATTTTGAAATAGATCATGGAGAGCATCTCCGCATCGTCAGAGGCGCGGTGATGATTGAAATCGCCAAGATCAAAGTATTTGGCAAGAATATTCAGCTTGTGACTTTTCAGCTCTGTGTTCAAATGACGGGAAAGCGCCAGCGTATCCAGATAAGGATTTTCAAAAGGCATTTCCAAGCGCTTTGCCGCCACGCGGATAAAGCCGATATCGAAATCTGCATTGTGGGCAATGAGCAATCGGTTTCCGATGAAATTGAAAAATTCGGGCAAAACGGCGTCGATGGTACGGGCGTCCTTCACCATATCGTCGGTGATGCCCGTCAGCTCCACCACCTCTTGCGGGATGGGCATTTCCGGATTGACGAAGGTGTTATAGCGATCCAGGACCTGTCCGTTTTTTACCAGCACCGCACCGATCTCGGTAATGCCGCAGGTGCTGTTGGAAAGACCTGTGGTCTCGATATCGAATACCACGAATTCGTCCTCAAAGCCGCCCTCATAGGTGCCGTAAAGCGCGCTGGCGGTATCGTTGACAAAATAAGCCTCCATACCGTAAATGACCTTTTGACCGATCTTTTCGCTGACCAGCATCGCATCCTGATAGGCCTGTACGTTACCGTGATCAGTCAGCGCCACGGCAGGATGTCCCCATTGATTGGCCATCTTCACTACGTCAGCGGGAGGAATCATGGCGTCCATTGCGGACATGGTGGTGTGCAGATGCAGCTCCACGCGCTTGACGGGTGCTTCATCCTTGCGGCGCAGCCGCTTGATCACGGCAATGTCGGTATAATAGAAGGTGATATCCTCATCCACGACCTCACGATGCACGTCGTGCTTGGCATAGCCCTGCAGCGCCACGGTCATCCCATCCTTGATAGTACCGCCAAGGCTTTTGGCATCCTCCTCTGCAAGACCAAATTTTTTAACGGATAAGGAAGAATTGCCATCGGTCAGATTAAAGGACACGTTGAACTTGTCCCCTGCTCTGTTCGGCTCCGAGGTGAATCCAAACACCTCGCCAATGACCGTCACGCCACGGACGGGGCGATCGATATGTGCAATGGGCGTAGGGCGAATGGTAAAGGGCGCGCCGATCACGAAATCGGGCTCGGAAATATCATAGGAGCGTCGACCGATGCGGCAGATGCCATCGGTGATCTCAGGCGCACCAACCTCGCCCTGCAGCGTCATTTTCCGATCGCGGTTATCCTCTGCGGGCTCTGCGGCAGCGGCTGCGCTCGCCTGCTCCCGCGCTGCATTTTCCCTGGCGATCTGGCGCCTTTGCATATCCGCCTTCAGATTTGCAAGCTCCTCGGATCCGCTGAAGTTATAATTGGCCGCCAGCGTATCGGAATGGCGGATCTCCACCTGGTAGGAAAGACCAAATTCGCTGCGGATGATCCCTGCAATGACACTTGGCGTATCAGCCTCCCGAATGAGAAGCAGACTGTTGTCAACAAAGGGCATTTCAATGATCAAGGTGCTCCCCTCAAGATAGGCCTTGTAGGCGTGAAAAAAGCCACGCGCCACAATGCCGATACGCTGAGCCTCCTCCAGGATCTCCGGAATATACGGTTCGCCAAAGAGCTCTGCGGGATAATGGGGCAAGATGCGCACACCGAAAAGCTCATAGGCCTTGGCGATCTCGTTTTCCGCATGATACAGTCTGTTTTTTGGAATCAGCTCCGGAAAATCGGCGCCGATCTCCAGCATGCGGCGCTCCTTATCGGCGCGCACAACGATATTGGCGGCATGCCGCATCCAGGAAGCGGTCATATCGTCGGGTGTATATTTGGAAAGAATTTCAAACAGAGTTTTTTGTGCCATGTGCTTTTCCTTTCCTCATTTTTGAAGTATGTGTCCTGACCTTACGATTTGCCGGCTCTTTCTTTGATTTCGGCAATCAAGGTATCGATAATTTCTTCCTCGGGAATTTTACGAAGCACCTCGCCGCGGGCGATCAAAAGCGCTTCTCCTACGCCGCCGCAAATGCCGATATCCGCCTCTCGCGCCTCCCCGGGGCCGTTGACGGGGCAGCCCATCAGGGCTACGCGCAGAGGAACGTCGCGCAATCCCTCAGCGTCCACGGCACGCTCAAAGCGCTCGGAAAGCGAAATCAGGTCGATTTTCGTTCGACCACAGGTAGGGCAGCTGACAATGTTCAGGCCTCTCTTCCCCTCCATGCCGATGGCGGAAAGAATGGTGCGCGCTGCGGAGATCTCCTCCACAGGATCGGCCGTGAGGGATACGCGTACGGTGTCACCAATACCGGAAAGCAGTAGTGTTCCAATGCCGATGGCACTCTTGATGCTACCGGCAAGACGGCCACCCGCCTCGGTCACGCCGAGATGAATGGGATAATCACAGCGCTCGGCAACCAGTCGATTGGCTGCGATCATGGTAGGCACGTCGGAGGCCTTGATGGAAATCACGGTGTCGGTAAAATCGAATTTTTCAAGCAGCTCCACGTGATAAAAGGCGCTGGCAGCCAGAGCCTCGGCGGTGGGAGAACCGTATTCGGCCAGAATGTGCTTTTCAAGTGATCCACCGTTTACTCCGATGCGAATGGGGATCCCGGCGGCGCGGCAAGCGGCGCAAACCGCCTTTACGCGATCCTCACCGCCGATATTGCCGGGATTGATGCGGATCTTATCTACGCCAATTTCAGCACACCGAACGGCTACCCGATAGTCATAATGAATATCAGCCACCAAAGGAATATCCGGCATCGCGTTTTTGATTTCAAAAACGGCGTTTGCCGCTTCCATATCCGGAACGGTAACACGCACGATCTCGCATCCGGCAAGGCAAAGGGCCTTGATCTGGGAAAGCGTTGCCGCCACGTCAGCGGTATTGGTATTGGTCATGGATTGGATGGCAACGGGAGCGCTGCCGCCGACGGTAATCCCGCCGACTTTGACGCTCCGCGTGCTTCTTCTGATCTCGTTGTAATTCATCATATTAACAGCTTAATGATATCCTTGCAAAGAACTACTGCCATCAAAAGGAAGAGCAGCAGGATCCCGGCAAAATGAATATATCCCTCGATATTTTTGTTGATGGGGCGACGGATGATCACTTCGATCAACAGGAAGAAGAGCCGTCCACCATCCAGCGCCGGAAAAGGCAAAAGATTGAATACGCCAAGGTTGATGGTGATAACGGCCACCAGATAAATAAAGCTCTGCGGGCCGACCTTGGCTGCCGTAACCATTCCCTCGGTTACGCCGACAGGGCCGGACATGGCATCCAGTCCGAATCTGCCGGTCAAAAGATCGAACAGCGAATCATACACCATTTTCACCATGGAGGCGGCACGGGTAAAGCTTTGCTGCAGCACCTTTACGGGCGTTTTTTCTTCCGGCAGAACGTAAAAATCAAAAACGCCGAATACGATTCCTTCAGACTCCTCCGTTGGGAAAATAACGTCCTCCAGCTCCAGGATTTTTCCATCACGCTTGACGGTGAGATCTACAGGCTTATACCCCGTGTACATGATCTCATAGCTCAGCTCGTTGCCAGAAAAGACACGCACACCGTTGACGTGCGTGATCACGTCTCCGGATTGCAAACCGTAATCGCAGCTGGTAGCTCCCTCACGGAAAATATCGACGGTGGTAGACGGGATGTGCGGCGTGATACAAACCAAAACAATGGTCAGTATCAGGCCCAGCAGTAAATTCATGACAGCGCCTGCTGCCATGATCAGCATCCGCTGCCACGCCTTTTTGTTGCAAAGAGCGTGAGGATCATTGGATTCCTCGTCCTCGCCAACCATGCTGACAAAGCCACCAATGGGGAGAAGGCGCAGCGAATATTCGGTAATCGGCATCCCCTCCGGAGTCAACTGCGGCACCGCTTCATCTGCCCTCACGGGCTTGGAAAAGAAGAAGTGCCACTTTTGTCCCTTTTTGGAAACAAGGCGAGGCCCCATGCCCAAGGAGAACTCATGGATACCTACACCGCAAGCCTTTGCCACCAGGAAATGGCCAAGCTCGTGGATCATGATCATCATGCCGAACGAAAAAATAGCTAATAAGATATAGAGAAAAGTCAACTCAAAATCTCCTTTGGTACACAAAAAATTCAAATGAGCGCCAGCGCCCGCTCTCTCGCCTCACGGTCAATATCCAAAATTTGGGAAAGCGTATGTGCACGAGCTGCGTGTGGCATATCCTCTGTTACACGAAGCACGATATCAAACAGCGAAAGTAAGGAAATGCGATGCTTCAAAAATGCGTCTACCGCGATCTCGTTGGCCGCATTGAGAGCCGCCGGAGCGGCACCGCCCAGCGCCAGCATGCGTTTGGCCTGCGGCAGCAGCGGGAAGGTCTCGCCGTCGGGCTCCGCAAAGGTCAGCTTGCTTACCTTTACAAGATCAAGAGACGGGATCACCGCGGCGGTACGGCGAGGCGAGGTCAGCGCATACTGTACACACAAGCGCATATCCGGCACGGACATTTGCGCAATCACGCTGTTATCAATATACTCCACCATAGAATGGATTATGCTCTCGCGGTGCACCACCACATCGATTTTTGAGGCCTCGAGGTCAAAAAGATGTGCCGCCTCGATCACCTCAAAGCCCTTGTTCATCAAGGTTGCCGAGTCAACGGTGATCTTGGCGCCCATTTTCCAGGTGGGATGCGCCAGCGTTTCATCAACGGTAATGTGTGTAAGATCGGTTCGTTTTTTGCCAAAAAAGGGGCCACCGGATGCGGTCAGAATCAATTTTTTGATCTCACCGTGATCGCCGGAGCGCAAGCATTGATCAATGGCACAATGCTCGCTGTCCACAGGGGTGATGCGTAATCCTCTGGCTTTTGCCTCGGCCATTACGATATCGCCCGCCACAACAAGGGATTCCTTGTTGGCCAAAGCCAGGTGCTTTCCGGAGCGCAGCACGGCGAGGGAGGGCGCAAGTCCCGCCTCGCCCAAAACGGCATTGACGGCAAACTCGGCCTCTGTTTTCTCGATCATTTCGAGAAGTCCCGCCTCTCCGCCATAGACGCGGATGGGGGTATCGGCCAAAGCAAGACGCAGCGAAGAGGCAGACGCCTCGTCGCTCATCGCCACGGCTGCTGGCAGCAATTCCCTTGCCTGTTCGGCCACTCGCTGCCAATTCTTGCGAGCGGAAAGCGCGCGAACCGCAATACCGTGCTGCTTGGCCACGTCAATGGCCTGCTCACCCACCGAACCGGTGGAGCCTAAAATAATCGTACTTGGAAATTCTGCAGATTTCATCATAGTTATCCAAAGAAGGGGAAGTAAGTGGAAACGATCAGCACCAGCACGGACACGGCCATGCTGGAATCAAAACGGTCAAGAAGGCCACCGTGACCCGGCAGCATCCAGCCGAAGTCCTTAATGCCCTGCTGTCGCTTGAGAGCAGACATCATCAAATCTCCGATCTGCGAAACCGCACCGATCACAAGTCCGCTGATACCCAGCACCAAATAGTTGGGGGCAACGTGGAAGCATCGCTCCACAATCAAGCCGTAAAGAAGCGTGGTCAACGCGCAGCAAACAAATCCGCCAACGGCGCCCTCCACCGTCTTCTTGGGGCTGACCTGCGGGATCAGCTTGTGCTTGCCGAACAGACGACCGGTAAAATAGGCAAAGCTGTCGGTGACCCAAGAGAAAAGGAAAGGAATCAGATACAGGTAGCGACCGTACTCCGGCACGTCGCGCAGCACGATCACGCCTGCATTGGCACCAATGATGTAAACAGAGGTCATGAAAACAAGGCTGATCTTGCCCATATCCAAGCGCCCAAGCTGAAATACGATGACAGCAAACAGATAAATGGCGACCGCCAGGATCGTGAAAACGGCAATGCGCACGTAGGATTGCAGATCATTCCGCATGACGCGCGCCAGCATCGGGAAAAGAAAGGCCACAAGATAAAAAGGGGTGCTGACAAGATACTTTTTATCCATCTGCAGACTGTGCAGCAGTTCCCACACGGAAACGAGTGAGATCAGGGAGATCAGTAGCGGAAAAGCGTAATTCAAAATATTGGTAGGCTCTACCGGAGCGGAAAACCAAAAGAACGGAAAAATGCCTAAAATGGCGACCACAGCCGTGATAATCCGGGTTTTCATTGTTCAAAATCCTCCAAAAGCAGCTCAAACACCGCCGAATCGGCGTTTTCGCTTATTAAATTCATCAATAGCAATATCCAGGTCCGCGGGGCCAAAATCCGGCCAGAGCGTATCGGTAAAATAAAGCTCGGCATAGGCTGCCTGCCACAAAAGGAAATTGGAAATGCGTAAATCGCCACCAGTGCGAATGATCAGATCGGGTTCCGGGCTTTCGGCGGTGTAAAGAGCCGCATTGAAATCCGCTTCCGTTACGCTCTCTTTCCCTTTTGCAAGCAAGCGATTGCACGCGGTGACGATCTCGCTGCGCCCGCCGTAATTGAGGGCAATATTGAGTATACGGGAGCGATCCTTCGTCAATTCCTCAAGACGCTCCATTTTTGCTCTTCTCTTCTCGTCAAAAACCGATTTATCACCCAAAAAGACCAGTCGGAACGCATACTGGTCAAGCTTCTTTTCGCACTCGGCAAGATAGGTATCCATCAGCTTCATGATGGCGTTGACCTCGCGCGGGGGACGCTTCCAGTTTTCCGTAGAAAAGGCATAAAAGGTGGCAGCCTCAAGCCCCAGCTTGCCGCAATGCTCCACAATGGCGCGAAAAGCCTTGACACCGAAGGTGTGGCCGTACTCACGGGGCATTCCCCGCTTTTTGGCCCAGCGGCCGTTTCCGTCCATAATAAAGGCCACGTGACGCAGGGGCGTAGCCTCACTTGTCAGGGGTGTTTTTTCAGACATATAAACCTCACACGATTCATAGAAAGGGGGCGGAGGGCCTTTGCCGGGTCCCGCCGCCCACGTTGTCAGATGGCCATGACGTCCTGCTGCTTTTTGGCAACGGAGGCATCGATCTGCTTAATATACTTATCGGTCAGGTCCTGTACGGACTTTTCGGAGGACTTTCTCTCGTCCTCGGTCATTTCGCCGTCCTTTTCCAGCTTCTTGCAAAGATCGTTGGCATCGCGGCGGATATTGCGGACGGCTACCTTAGCCTCCTCGCCCATCTTCTGCACCTGCTTGCACAGATCCTTTCTGCGCTCCTCGGTCAGCTGCGGGAATGCGAGACGGATGACCTGACCATCATTGTTGGGAGTGATGCCCACGTCGGAGGCAAGGATCGCCTTCTCCATAGCCTTGAGAGTGGAGGCGTCGTAGGGCTTGATGACCAGCGTACGCGCATCAGCGGTACGGATATCGGCCATAGAGGTCAGAGGGGTGGGAGAGCCGTAATATTCAAAATTCACGCGGTTCAGCACGGCGGCGTTGGCCTGGCCGGCACGAATGGTATCAAAATTGCTTTCCAGAACGGAGATGGCCTTGCCCATCTTTTCTTCAAACTCTTTGGTGTTCAGTTTCATTGTTTTATCTCACTTTCTTATGTATTTCAGCGGTGCAGCTCGGTTCCGATATGCTCGCCCATGACGACATGATAGATGTTATCGGGATCGTTGAGGGCAAAGGCATAGCAACGAATGTCGTTCTCCATGCAGAAGGTGGTAGCGGAAAGATCCAGAGCCTTCAGCTCCTTCTCCAGCACCTCCTTGTAGGTGATTTCGTCATAGCGCGTCGCAGTGGGATCTACCTTGGGGTCGGCGGAATAAATACCATCAATATTCTTGGCCATTAGCACGGCATCTGCGTCAATTTCAGCGGCACGCAGCACGGCAGCCGTATCGGTGGAAAAGAAAGGCTGGCCAAGACCACAGGCAAAAATGACCACCTTTCCCGCCTTCAGCGCCGCGTTGGCATCCTGAACGGTAAAGGTATCGGTAAAGGCCCGCATTTCAACGGCGCTCATAACCACGGCATCCAGCCCTACGGCAAGAAAAGAATCCTGCAGTGCCAGCGCGTTGATGGCGGTGGCAAGCATACCCATATGGTCGGCCTGCTTGCGGTCCATTTTGCCGCCCTGTCTGCCGCGCCAGATGTTACCCGCGCCAACGATCACGCCGATCTCAACGCCGTCATCCTTGCAGCGCTTCAACACGTCTGCAACCTTAGCAATGAAATCAAAATCAAGGATTCCTTTGCCCGGGGCGGTCAATGCCTCACCGGATAGCTTCAACAAAATTCGCTTATATCTTGGAGTAGCCATAAACACCTCGAAATATAAAATTCTATTCCTATATATTGTACTCTATTTTCCCCGTTTTGTAAAGGGGAAAAATGCAAAATTATCAAGAATTTTTAATATTATTTTCGGATGAATAAAATGAGAAAAAACTTGTCACTGAATTTCACCGACATCACAAGCTGAAAACAAGGACGCCCGAGGGCGTCCTTGTCGTGAATGTGTTGGATTTATGATGTATTTTTTAAAATCATTTACTACACCTTATTATCTTTTTATGCAAAACACTTATTGCTACGCCTAATTTCTAGTATTTGCCACTGATAAATCCAATCGCTCTTTACATTCCTATTGTCTCGCGATAACAATTCGATAATTTTTGCATTTGACAACCCGACACAAAGTTTCTTTGATAAAGTCTCCGCTAGATACTTCTGCGCCCATCCATTCATTACGGCTAGATACGAGCATCCCGCTATCTGCATCATAGATTTTAATGCTATACTTCAGTAGCGAATCCGTAGACGATTTCCATCCTTTGGCAGTTATGTTAAGCATTACATAATCGTCTTTACTTGTGTAGGGAGAAAATGTATAGAATATGGCAGTAATTTCTCCATACCCTAAATCTATCGGTAAATCCTGTTCAGAAGTGATCTTCGGCATATATGTTTGCATATTACATTTGCCGCATATGCCTGCTAATGTTGTGTGTCCAACGGTTCTTGTTTCCTTGCAGTACTCACAACTGGCGGAAGATCCGCAATCCGAGGTGTCCCATCGGTGATGTTCGATTGGGGTAGAATACTGTACAGGATTTGTATCTCCTCTCGTTACTCTATATGTATATGTACTGTACCCATCGTTTATATAGATCATAAACGCACCATCAAATACATGTGTGTAGTACCGCAATGTTTGCGACCCGTAATTTTCTGACAAATTGAAAGTTTTAATTTCTTGTGAACATATGTTATAAATTGTAACAGAATAAAGATTAGATTCTTTATTTGCATAATTATCATATTTCACAACACCGCCTTTGATATTTTTAATTGTAAATTCCATATAATAAGTGGTGTCAATTACATAATGGCCTCGCGTGAAAGAAAAGGTAATGGGATCCCATTCTTCTGTAAAGGTGCTTGAACATTTGGCACAACTTAAAGTTGTAGTTCCATTATTTAAGCATGTAGGAGAGTTCTGCAAAATAATATAATTATGTGCAGCAGATATATTTTTCGTTTCTAAAGTTGCGTTGCAAATTGCACAAACCTGATGCTTTTTGCCATCCTCGGTGCAAGTAGCTTCAACATCCACAATCCACTCGCCATTCTTGTGTCCTGTACAAAAAATCACTTTGGTGTCTATGGTTGCAGAACATGTGGCACAAACCTGGTGCTCGCTTCCATTTTTTGTACAAGTGGGCTCCAAATCGGTAATCCACTCACCGTTTTTGTGTCCTGTACAAAAAATCACTTTAGTGTCTATGGTTGCAGAACACGTGGAACAAACCTGATGCATGCTTCCATTTTTTGTACAAGTGGGCTCCAAATCGGTAATCCACTCACCGTTTTTGTGGCCTTTAGCAAGAATGCTCACTGTCGAAATCAATTCGGAGCAAATGGTACACATTTGGGATTTGCTACCATTTTCAGTGCAAGTTGGCTCGATTATTTCCCATTGTCCTTTTGTATGCCCTTTTGCCGGAATGCTTCTAGTTACAGTTTTGCCACAACTACTACAAGTTCCAGTCTTGATTCCCTCCTCTATGCAGGTAGGAGCAGTAGTTACTGTCCAAACGCTAAAATCATGCAATGATAATTTGGGAATTTTTTGGGTTTCAAATTCGCCGCATTCGCATTTGCGAATTCTTTCTCCATCAATACCACAAGTTGCTTCGGTAGCTATTTCCCAATCACCATAACTGTGTGTATGAGGCGCGGGGGTGCTACAGGCAACGGCCGTAATTAAAGTTAGCAAAACGGCTAATGTGAACAATAGTTTTTTCATTTTTCTTCCTCCTGAAATAAAAAAGTGTGTGGTTCAATGCGAGCCACACACCAAAAACATATGACTCCACATTGTTGCCACACAATCGTTTCGTACTCGCCAAAGAAAGCGTACAGAAAAGGAGCATACATTTTTACTAAAATAAAATGTACGCCTTCAATGGCAAAATTATTCGATTGTGTGGCATCTTTATTCTACCACGCCACACGCAATTTGTAAAGAGTTTTTTGAAAAATTGTAAAAGATCCCCTTTTCACGCAAAAAGGACGCACCCTGCGGTGCGTCCTTTGATATCGAGATCAATCAGTCAGATGATCAAGCCTTGCCGGTGAGCTTTGCGATCTCCTCAGCGAAGTTGTCTTCCTTCTTCTCGATGCCCTCGCCCTTCTCATAGAGAACGAAGGAGCAGATCTTGATGTCGCCGCCAAGCTCCTTAGCGGTAGCCTTGGTGTATGCGCCAACGGTCATGCTGTCTTCCTTTACGTAGCCCTGCTCCACAAGGCAAACGCGCTCGTAGAACTTACCGAGACGACCGGAAACGATCTTCTCAAGGATTGCGTCGGGCTTGTTTGCGTTCTTGGGATCGTTCTTCATCTGAGCGATCAGCACAGCCTTCTCCTCGGCAACAGCCTCGGCAGGAACGTCCTCAATGTTCACGTACTGGGGAGGATTGCCTGCTGCGATCTGCAGAGCGATGTTCTTTGCGTACTCAGCAAAGCCGTCCTTGTCAGCAACGTCGGTGCAGAACTTCACGATAACACCGGTGGAGCCGAAGCCATGAATGTAGGAGGAGGTGATACCCTCAACCAGCACGAAGCGGCGGATGGAGAGGTTCTCCTTGATCATAGCGATCTTCTCGATCAGAGTCTTCTGAACAGTCTCAGCGGTGTCGCAGTAATTAAGAGCCAAAAGCTCCTCAACGGTAGCGGGCTTGTTGGCAATGATGGTCTCCAGCACGCCGGTTACGAACTCCTTGAAGGCGTCGCTCTTAGCGGCGAAGTCGGTCTCGGAGTTCACCTCAACCATAGCGGTGTAGCCGTTCTTGGTCAGCACGTCAACGCGGCCCTCGGCAGCGATACGGCCAGCCTTCTTCTCAGCGGTAGCCAGACCCTTCTCACGAAGAATCTTAACAGCCTTTTCAACGTCGCCGTCAGCCTCAACGAGAGCCTTCTTGCAATCCATCATACCCAGACCGGTCTGGGCGCGAAGAGCAGCAACGTCCTTTGCAGTAATGTTAGCCATTTTCTTATTCTCCTAATTTATAAAGTTATAAATTACTCAGCGTCAGCAGCGGGCGCCTCTTCGGTCTCGGCCTCGGTGGTCTGCTCTCCCTGCTTGCCCTCGATTACAGCGTCAGCGATAACGGAGGAAATGAGCTTGATGGCGCGGATGGCGTCATCGTTACCGGGAATGATATAGTCGGCGTCGTCGGGATCGCAGTTGGTATCAACAATTGCGATAACCGGAATGCCCAGTTTCTTAGCCTCAAGAACGGCGTTGCGCTCCTTGTGGGGGTCAACGATGAACACGGCAGAGGGGAGGGTCTCCATGGTCTTGATACCGCCGTAGCTCTTCTCAAGGTCAAAGATCTCCTTCTGCTTGCCGGCAACTTCCTTCTTGGGGAGAAGGTAAAAGGTGCCGTCCTCCTGCATCTTATTCAGGCTGTTGAGACGGGCGATGGATCTCTTGATGGTCTTGAAGTTGGTCATCATACCGCCGGGCCAACGTACGTTTACGTAGTACATACCGC
>JAFTQT010000098.1 GCA_017462615.1 Clostridia bacterium
CAATATATCAATGGCATGCAAATAAAAATCTTTTATTCCATTTGGCTTAACCAATACATATCCAAATGCAAAACCAACTATAATGCCATTTTCTTTAGCAATATAACCAAAGGTATTCTTCTCCTCCAAAAATGCATTAAGAATAACCTCATCATATTTGGTATTATCATCATCAACAAAATATTTCATCAACTCAACATCTTGCTTTTCCAACAATTTGTACTCCATAATATACCTCGCCAAATTCTTATTTATCTCTCTGTTTTATCGCCAGTTTCGCCTCTGTATTACAAAGGCACAGGGCAAAGCCCATACCCCTAAGGTTGAGCGCGTCCTAAGGCTCCCTTGTGTAAAGGGAGCTGTCGCGTTAGCGACTGAGGGATTGTTTTTCGCTATCTTTCTGCATTTACAATCCCTCCGCCTCGCATTCGCTCGGCACCTCCCTTTACACAAGGGAGGCTTTTTGTTAGCCCCATTATATCACAAATCGGCAGAGAAAACAATGTCTCTGCCGATATTTATATGCGTATCCGTAGGGGAGACCTGCGGTCTCCCGCGGGCGAACACAGTTCGCCCCTACCGTGTAAACATCCTTATGAGAAGCCTCGTAAACGAAGCGCTTTTTCTTCATAATCAGTCCGCGATCAGTCGCACCGCCTTTTCCGCCAGTGGCTCGGCCATGCGCCAATAGGTATCGGCATCCAGATGCCGCTCCACCGACCACAGCCGCTCGGCAAAGGCAGGGAGATTTTCCAGCAGACGGGAGATCAGTTGCTCGTAATGCATGCTCCAGGCACACATCGTGCCGCCGAGCAATCGGTCCGTAGGCTCGATGCGCAGCGGCTCCTTGGTGGCAACGGATTTGGGGTGCCAGTTTTTCCAGCAGTGCACATCCCAATCCATCACATCTCGCCATCCGTAGTGCGCATACCGATACGGCAACACGATATACAGCGGCTTCCAGGAGGCAGAGATGATCCGAAAGCCGTTTTCCAATAGCTCGTTTGCCAGCTGATAACGGGATTCCCACGCAATCACCACGGTTTCCTTAGGAATGCGGTGTGCGCACTCCTTGGAAAAGCCCTCCCACACCATGGGCGTTTTGCCCAGCGACAGCACGAAGGAGGCCACACGCCCCACGTATTCGCCATACAGATCATAGGCGTTTTCGATACCGTTTGTCGTCATATAGGCACGACAGTCGGCACATTTCTCCCACACACCGAAGGGTGCCTCGTCACCGCCGATATGAATGTAGGGAGCGTTCGGAAACAGCTCAACCACCTCGCGGATCAGTGCCTTGATGCCCTCAAAGCTCCGCTCACTGCCGACGCAGACCACACCGGCACCGCCGTGCTCAAAGCCCGCCGTGCTGCAAACAGCGCCGTCCTCCCCGTGATCCGCAAAGACATCGGGGTAGGTTTCCGCCAGCAGCTTGGTGTGGCCGGGGCACTCCAACTCGGGAATCACCATGATACCGCGGGCAGCGGCATAATCATTCAACACCTTCAGCTGCTCGTAGGTATAATATTTCCCCGGCTTGCAAAGCTTGGGGAAGGCCTTGGAGGGGACAGTGTACAGCCCGCTGTCCGCAAAATGAAAATGAAAATACTTCACCTTGTAGAAAAAGCAAAGGTCAATATATTTCAGCAGCTTGTCAAAGGGGTGATATATTCTTCCCGTAGAAACCATCAGAGAACGGTATTCCTTATCCGGCTGATCCGCTATGACAACTGCAGGCACGGAAAGCTTACCGTCCCGAGCACACAGCAGCTGCAGAGCCGTGGCAAGACCGTAGCATGCGCCCTCCCGCGTCGAGGCGCGGATCACCACGCCCTCGGTGCTGTCCAATGCGTAAGCATCAGGCGGAAGCGCCCCGTCAAAAGTAACGGAAATACCGCCGGGAGCGACGGAAAACTCCACGCCGCAAATGCGGAAAACGGCATCGCAAAACACGTCCATTGCATCTCGCCAAAGCTCCACATCCATCCAAACGGTATGGGAAACGGCATGATATTCCTCGCTTTGAACGGTGAGCTTGCGCGGGGTGGGGATCAGGCTTACCATAAGGCACCTCCGAGAATCATTTTTTACAGTATAGCACAAATGCGGTACCCGCACAAGCGGCGCGGGCAAATTCCTCAAAAAATGTTGAATTTCCGCCGCAAATGTGCTATAATGGCAGTATCAACTGTACGGAAAGGATTCATTCCATGGATATTCAAGTAAAAGTTCTGCTCTCCCGCGGCATGGAGCTGCCCGCCTACGCCACCGAGGGCTCTGCCGCCGTAGACCTGCGTGCCGCCGTGGAGGCGGATGCCCCCGTCACCATCGCCCCCGGTGAGCGGGCGCTCATTCCTACCGGCATGGCCATTTCCCCCGAGGCTCGGGACGTGGTGGCCATCGTGGCCGCCCGTAGCGGTCTTGCCATCAAAAAGGGCATTTGCCTTGCCAACGGCATCGGCGTCATCGATTCCGACTACCGGGGCGAGATCTGCGTGGGGCTTTACAATACCTCAAAGGAGCCCTTCATGGTGAACAGAGGTGACCGCATTGCCCAGCTGATGTTTATGCCCGTTTACGCTGCCCGGCTCTGCGAGGTGGCCTCCCTTGACGAAACCGAGCGCGGCGCCGACGGATTTGGCTCCACGGGGGTCAAGTAATGCGCGTGGTTTTGGCCTCCAAATCCCCCCGCCGCAGAGAAATCCTCGGCATGCTGGGGGTGCATTTTGACATCATCAGCGCCGATGCGGATGAGTCCTCCGACATCCTTGACCCCGCCCTTTTGGTGCGCGAGCTGGCTCTGCGCAAAGGGCGCGCGGTGCGCGATCTCCTTTTTGAAAAAGGGGAATGGAACGGCGACACCCTCATCATTGCCGCCGACACGGTGGTGGCTGCCGAGGGCGAGATCCTGGGCAAGCCCCGGGATGACGCCGACGCCGCACGGATGCTGCGGCTCCTTTCCGGCAAAAGCCACCACGTCATCAGCGGCGTTGCGCTGCTGATGGGCGATCGTGAGATCGCCGCAGCAGAATCCACCGCCGTCCGCTTTGCGGAAATGACCGAGGAGGAGATCCTTGCCTACGTGGCCTCCGGTGAGCCTCGGGACAAGGCCGGTGCCTACGCCGTGCAGGGTCTTGCCTCTCTATATATCGAGGGGCTTTGCGGCGACTACTTCAACGTGGTCGGCCTGCCCGTCCACCGGCTCAATACCTTGCTTTCCGCATTTGCGGGGCTTTCGCTGCGCGAGCTTGGCTGAAGCTCGTACCGTCCGCGACCATTTTCCGTGCCATATAAAAAAGAGGATCGAAGGGAAGATGTTCTTAGCGGAGAAATTACAAGCCTATTGCTCACTTGGCTCAAACTTGCTTCACAGACAAATAGCCCCCGACAGATTTTCATCGACCTGTCGGGGGGCTTTCCTTTAGTCTGTCATTTCGATCAAAAGGCTCTTATGAATTTCAAAAATTGTTTTTCCTTCTTCAGATTCAATATGCCATGGCTGCTCTGTATCCACAAAATAAGAATCAGCTTTTTCCTCTACAATTACACATCCGATAAAGCAATCCTTAGGAAAGATGTTTTCAAAATCCTCGCTTGATACAACCGGCCATTTTTCGATAATGTTGTGTCGCTTATCATTGACATCAATGAATTCACACAGTACAATTTCGGGATACGCGCTGTTATCGATTAATTGCGTGGCTATAGCCTTAATATAAAACATTCTTAAACACTCCTCCTTTTATCGCAAGTTTCGCCTTTGTTTTACAAATGCGTTGGGCAAAGCCCATACCCCTATTCTTCTGTGTATAATTCGTCATAAAGCCATCGTATGGGGTTTTCATAAATATATCGCAAATGCTCCTCGTAATCCTGACGGTTGCGGATGATATGATCATTGGAGCGATATTGCCATAGATTTACGCCGTATTCCTTGTTGCAAAATCTTTTGAATGTAGAGACGAACCGCGACGGAATGGAATTTTGCACTGTAGGGACCGGCGTCCTCGACGGTCCGTTTTCGGCACCTTTGACCCACAGCATAATATGAATATGATTTGGCATAATCACGTAACTCTCAACCGACAGGTTATCGTAAAAGTCGTTCAATTGATTGATGTATTTATCTGCGATTTGTCCGTATTTTGTCAATTCGATTTGCGGACCGTCGAGGACGCCGGTCCCTACAA
>JAFTQT010000011.1 GCA_017462615.1 Clostridia bacterium
CGATACAGCACCCGACCGCCCAGCGCCTCAATGCGGGAAAGCACTCCGCTCACCACGCGACGCAGAATATCCGTACCCACGTGGGGCTTGGCCTTCACAAGGATCTCCTCCGGCGCGCCGAAATCCACCAGACGCCGCAGCACGTAATTGCAAAGCGGATCATTTACACGGGTCACCAGCTTGCCGTCAGAAAACGTGCCGGCACCGCCGGCACCGAACTGCACGTTGGATTCGGTATCAAGCACCCCCAGCTCCCGGAAGCGGGCAACGGCGGCGGTGCGGGCGACTACGTCGTCCCCGCGGTCAATAATGACGGGGCAGTAGCCCTCCTCCGCCAGCAAAAGCGCCGCAAAGAGCCCCGCCGGGCCCATGCCCACCACAAGAGGGGGGGCTGCTACAAATTCGCTGCCGTGGACGACCTCCGGCGCAGCCTCAAGAAAGGGGCGGATGCCGTTTTTCTGCAGCTGCTGCGCGTTGAGGGGAAGAGGCTCTCTTGCCTCGCAAAGCACGGTACAGACCTGCAGGATCGCCTGTCTTTTCCGCGCGTCCAAAGACTTTTTATAAAGGCGAAAATGAAGCCCCGTGGCACTTCTGCACACGCGCTTCATTTTCGCTTCGGCTATTCTCAAAACTTCCGTATCGGGTGCGTCAAAGGGCGCACGGATGTCAGATAGCAGATAGGCTACACCGGGCTTCATTGCTGGGGTGTCTCCGTCACGGTCAACGTGATCTCCACCGCAGCGGCGGGCGAGACGCCCTCCGGCAGGATCAGATGCTCCAGAGAAAGGGTGTGCGTACCCGCTACCTGAAACTCCTTCGGCACCACGATCTCGATGCTCTCCACCCGCTTGACATCCATGATCCTGCCCTTGATATCGATGCTGTCGTCAGACAGGGTGTAGGTGTATCCGGCGGCAGGCTGCGGCAGCTGCAGCTCCACCTCCGTGGCGTCCTCCGCGTTCATCACGAAGGCCCATACCACCACGGCGAACAGCACGCAAAGCACGGCTGCGATAATATTGGCACGGCGGCTGCGGTGTACCAGAGACTCGCCGTTTTCCTCTGCTATATTCTGATTTTGCTTGCTCATTTTTTCTTCTCCTTTCCGCCCTTGCCCTTCTCCTCAACCTTGCGAAGCAGCTCAAAGAGCTTGCGGCGCAGGGAAACGGAGGTGAATTCACGGAAGAGCTCGCCCTTACAGGCTACAGAAATGGTACCGGTCTCCTCGGAGACCACCACCACGATGGCGTCACTTTGCTCCGACAGGCCGATGGCGGCGCGGTGCCGCGTGCCCAGGCCCTTGGAGATATCGGTGCGCTCGGAAAGCGGCAGATAGCAGCCGGCGGCGTAAATGCGTCCGCCGCGGATCACCACCGCGCCGTCGTGCAGCGGCGCCTTATCGAAGAAGAGCGCGCGCAACAGCTCGGAGGAGAGCTCACCGTTGACCACCGTACCGGTGCTGATAAACTCGCCGATCTTGGTGGTACGCTCAATGACGATCAGCGCGCCGGTCTTGGAGAAGGACAGGCGCTTGGCCGCATCCACAATGGCATCCACCGCGTTGGGAGACATGACCAGATCCTTAGACTCCGCGCCGATGGTATTGAGGCTGCGGAAGGGCATGGTGCCCAGGCGCTCCATGGCCGAGCGCAGCTCCGGCTGAAAAATGACGGCAATGACGATCAGTCCGTAGCTGAAGACGCTGCCCAGCAGATATCGGATGGCAAACATATCAAGGAATCCGCTGAGGAGGAACACGGCGCCCACCAGCACCACGCCGGTGATCAGCTTTCCCGCGCGCCTGTCGCGCACGAAAAGATACAGCGCGAAAAAGAGCACCGCAAGACAAAGAATATCCAACGCGTCACGCCAGCCGAATTGACGGAAGGGAGCGACGACGTATGTTGAAAGTGGGCCA
Organism: Clostridia bacterium; assembly: GCA_017462615.1. Classification (GTDB taxonomy): domain Bacteria; phylum Bacillota; class Clostridia; order Oscillospirales; family CAG-272; genus Firm-07. Next base: position 1,919 of record JAFTQT010000011.1, read on the forward strand.
TCTATAAATAAATTAACAAAAAATTCCTTCATAGCCGAATACCGCCTTTATAAGATAGCGACAAGGTCGCATGATCGCAAATAAAAATCGTGAAAATGCCCATCGCGCGCACGTCAACATGCACTTTCAAGATATTGTTTATTTTATTATAACACGGAATTATTGAAAATGCAAATGTTTTTTTACATTTTTTTCAGGTTTTTTTGTTTTTTTTAGAACTTTTTTCAGTTTTTTTCCGTCAAAACGCCTAAACGCCCAAAATCCCACCCCGTTTTCGGCATAATCGCGAGATATCGTTGACAAATCCATCAAATTGTGGTAGAATAAAAAAGCAGTCAGCTCTGCCCTCTGTGGAGCAAAAATCGATCTGAAAAGTACTTTTTTCAAGAAAAGAGGAGACCATGAAAGCATCTTTTTATATGCCCACGGCGATCCACTTCGGCGCCGAGGGAGAAAAGCCCTTTGCCGCGGCATTGCAGAAGGCCGGACGCCACGCCATGATCGTTACCGGAAAAAGCAGTGCAAAGCGCTGCGGTGCCCTTGATGACGTCATTGCCACCCTGACCGGAGCGGGCATTGCCTACACGGTATTTGACGAGATCACCGAGAATCCTCCCCTTCTTACCTGTCACCGCGGCGGCGCCATTGCTGCGGCTGAGGGTGTCGATTTCGTTATCGGTATCGGCGGCGGCTCGCCTCTTGACGCCGCCAAGGCCATTGCGGCCTTTGCCGCCAACCCCTCCATCGCCCCGGAGGAGATCTACGACGACGCCAAAAGAGCAAATCCTACCCTGCCCCTTTACGCCATTCCCACCACCGCCGGCACGGGCAGCGAGGCCAACAACTTCAGCGTGCTGACCCTCCCGGACGGCGAGCACAAAAAGACCTTCAAGGCCGCCGACAGCTGGTTTTGCGCCGCGCTGGTGCTGCCCCGCTACACCGCCACCATGCCCCACGCCACCGCCGTCAGCACGGCGCTGGATGCCTTTGCTCACGCGCTGGAGTCCTATCTTTCCCCCAAGAGCACCGTATTCTCTGAGCGCGCCGCCCTCTTTGCGGGCGCGGAGATCTGGGACGTGCTCTCCGCCTGCCCCGCAGCCTTCGACGACGACATGAGAGAGCGCCTGTCGGCTGCTGCCACCGCCGCCGGCATGGCCATCAGCGTCACCGGCACGGGCTTCCCCCACCCGCTCGGCTACAGCATCACGCTGCTGGACGGCATTCCTCACGGCCGCGCCTGTGCGCTCTTTGCGGGCGATTATCTGACCTACAACGAAAAGACCGAGGTGGGCAAGGCGCGCATTGAGGCCTTCGCCGCCGCCATCGGTGCCAAGCCCGCCGTGATGAAGGCCTTCCTGCCCGGCATCGCCGACGTGGATCTTACCTTCACCGAGGAGGAGATCGCCTACCGCGTGGAGTTGATCGCCGGCGCGAAGAACTACCCCAACAGCCCCTACGTCCTTTGCAAGGATGAGATCTACGACATCTACCGCAGTCATTTTTTGAAGAAATGACGTAATTGAAAGTGGGAGCAGGAGGAGGGCACTTTTGCAAGAGCCGCCTTTTGAGGAAGAGGAGGCTCTTTTTGACAAAAGCCGCCTCCTCTTTCCTGTTGCCGTTTTCGCATCACGCATCGCAAATCGCGTTTTGCTCGCGTTCTGCGACGCGGCAATGTTTGCCACAGGCAAACTTGCAGTCTCGGCGCAGCCGAGGACAGGACACATCCTTAG
>JAFTQT010000099.1 GCA_017462615.1 Clostridia bacterium
ATACGATGAAGAAAGAACTGCTTTTCTTGACGAATATGGATTGACAGTTATCAGAATACCAAACACGGAAATACATAAGAACTTTCGAGGCGTTTGCGAATATATTGATAGCCTCGTAGAACAATCCCTCAGTCAGCTTCGCTGACAGCTCCCTTTACACAAGGGAGCCTTTTTTTATGTTCATCTATGCCTTATCAATTTTCCTCGCAAGCACTGCATTTGTGTCCACAAATGCAAAAATACGGCATATCTCCTTCGAGATATGCCGTATTTCTAAAAACTGTCCTTTAGAGTGACGCTCTAAACGGCGGGCCTTTTTTGCAAAAACGCGAATTTTCTATCGTTAGCCGCCAAACGGCGTGGATTTTGGCAAAAATCCCCTCGCTTGTATTTACAAATCCCGAAAATGCTGTTATAATAAGCGGAGAATTGTCGGTTCCCGAAAGGAAGTGAGCAATATGTCGTTTGCCAAGGGAAGAAGAGCAATCGATATGACAAGCGGGCCGCTTTTGGGCAAGATCATCCTGTTCGTGCTGCCCTTGATGGCCACCAATCTGCTGCAGACCTTCTACAACGCTGCGGATATGATGATCGTGGGCCTATCCCCGGAGCCGGATGCCGTGGGTGCTGTTGGCTCCACCTCCGCGTTCCTGAATTTGGTGGTCAACATCTTCATTGGCATTGCCGTAGGCGCGGACGTCATCGTAGCCCGCTGCATCGGTGCAGGGGAAAGCAAAAAGGCGTCGGCGGCGGTGCACACCTCGGTCTGCATGAGTCTGATCCTGGGCGTGGCGGGGGGCCTGGTTGGCTTTGCGCTGTCGGAGCCCGTGCTGGTAGCGATGGGCTACGAGGGCAAGCTGCTCCAGCTGGGCGTGCGGTATGCGCGCATTTATTTCGGCTGCCTGCCCTTTCTTTCCATGACCAACTTCCTCAGCGCCATCATGCGCGCCAAGGGGGATACTCACACACCGCTTTACGTTATGCTGGGCGCGGGTCTTTTGAACGTGGGGCTGAACCTCTTTTTCGTGCTGGTCTGCCGTCTTTCCGTGGAGGGCGTTGCCATCGCCACGGCTATTTCCAATGCTACGTCGGCAGCGGTGCTGTGGTACGTGCTGTCAAGGGATGAGGGCCCCTGCCGTATTTCGCTGCGTCGGCTACGCATATCGGGCGGCGTCTCTCGGGAGATCCTGCTCATCGGTCTGCCTGCGGGTGTGCAGAATGCGTTTTTCTCTCTGTCCAATATGCTGATCCAGACCGCGATTCTGCAGATCGATACCGCCGTCACGCCGGCGGGCAGCGCATACGCCCCCGTGATCAAGGCGAATTCCGCCGGCGCCAGCATCGAGGGCTTTGTATTTACCGCACTGAACTCCCTGATGCAGGCAGCCAGCACCTTTACCAGTCAGAACGTGGGCAAGGGAGATTATAAGCGGGTGCGGCGGGTATTTGGCACGGTGTGCCTCATTTCCTCGGTTCTTGCCGTGGTGCTGTCCGCTGCCATCGTGCTGCTCCGCCAGCCGTTGTATGCCCTTTACGACGTGAGGGACCTGGGTGACACCCTATCCACCATTGCCTACGATACGGCCATGAAGCGCGTGTGGTACAAATGGACGCCCTTCATCCTCTTTGGCTTGATGAACAGCGCGGCAGGCGTGCTGCGCGGGCTTGGCAGATCGCTGATGTCCGCCTCCTTCTCCCTGGTGGGTACGTGTGTGTTTCGCGTAGTGTGGATCTACACCGTTTTCAAAATATTCCCCACCCTGGAGTCGATCTACCTTTCCTATCCCATTTCCTGGATGCTGACCGGCAGCGCGTTCTTTATCGCCGTAGGCGTGCTCCTCAAAGGGCGCATCCGCGAAACCGCACAGTAAAAGCAAAAGGGGTCGAGTCACTCAAACGTGACTCGGCCCCTTTTGCTATTTTTCAATAGAATTCCTTCCTATCGTCCGGCCGCAGCAGGGCGGCTCTCTGATCTCAAAATTTCTGTAACTTTGAAGCGGTCGACGCCATTCAAAATTTTGCGTCTTGTCATACATTTGCTCCCTCAGCACCCGGCCACGGAGTCCTCTCCCGCCGGCGGGTCAAGCTCGATCTCATATCCCGTGGGCAGCCCCATAACGGGGAAGCCGTCGGCGTCAAAATCCACGCGCTGCACGTTAAAATAGCGCGGCGCGGGTGTAGCGTGCTCGTTGTGGCTCTTCATGCCGTGGTAAGCGCACCAGATCTCGCTGCCGTCGGGCGAGGCGAAGAAGGAGGCGTGACCGGGGCCGTAGAGGCCGTTTCCGTGAACGAAAAGGGGCTTTTCATGCTTTTTCCAGCTTGCGGCGTCGCAAAGAGGGCCGCCCATATGCTCCAGCACGGCGAGGCAATAGTCGTCCGACCAGCACCCGTTTGCCGAGTAAATGATAAAAAGCCGTTCCCCTTGCTCCAGAAAGAAGGCACCCTCCACGATCGCGCTTTTGCCAACGTATGGCGGTACGAGCTCAAAGTCAAGCTCCGCCCGGGCAATGGTGGCGGAATGCTTGCCGAGGGTGTAGGGGTTTTCGAGGTCGCAGATATCGAGCACCTGACCGTAAACAGGGTCAACACGGGAGGAACAGAGGTATTGAACACCGTTATGATCGGTATAAACGGTGGGGTCGATAGAAAAAACGTCGGGCGCGGGCATGCCGCGGAATATCCATTCGCCCTCGAGGGGGTCGTCCGTCGGCCCCTCCATCACGAATATGCGCTTCTCGCTGGGCTCGGGGCGGATGCGACCGCTGGTATAAATATACCATCTGCCGTTGGGGGCGCGGTGCATTTCGGGCGCCCAGATATCACCCCAGATCCCGTCGCGCTCGCCGTTCGGCGTGTAGATCACGCGCGAATCTGCGTCGGTGACGATGGAGCCCGCGTGGCGGCTACGGAACAGCTCAAGCCGGTTGCCGCGCGTGAAAAGGGCGTAATAATACCCCGTTTGGGGGTCAAATGTCATAAAAGGGTCCGGTGCATCAAAGGGAGAAACGGGATTTTTGAACTTTTTCATGGTCGACGTCGCCTCTCGCGCCTCCAGCCAATCCGGCTTGATCTTGCCGTTGGTCTCCACGTAATCCGCCCGGAAGGTGTGGGCGGCCTCCCGCAGCTCTCCACGCTCGGAAAGCAGCCAGATGCCGATCTCGCCGTATTTGCGCACGCGGTCGCAAAGCGCTGCCGTGGCCTTTTCTCCCTTGAACCAGGCGGTCGCGGGGGTGTCGTAGCAGATCCAGATCACCAGCCGGTGGCCCTTCGCGATGCGCGATACCTCCTGCAGAGTCTCCTCGTCAAGCGCCATGCCGTCGTAATGCAGCGCGGCGTGAGGGAGCGCCTCGGCTGCCTCGCGGAGGGATTCCGGCGTGCCGCAGGTCAGCCCCACGTTGACACGGTCTCCCCGCGCGGCGATCTCCGTGAGAAACGCCGCCCGCAGTGCCTCGGGGAATTTTGTCCAGACGTTGTCGAATTTCAGCGGAACGGCCGGGTTCCTTTCGGAAAAATCCAGCACGTCGGCAAGCGTGGGGATCGGCTCTCCCCGGAAGGACTCGTCCATCCACGAGCCGTACTCGTATTGCTGCGCCTCGGCCAGGGTGACGTCGCAGATCAACGCGTCCCGTGTGTTGCCGTCTGCGTCCCGCGCGGTGCGCAGGAGGGAATTGTCGTGCAGCATCACGAACTTGCCGTCCGCGGTGTATTTGGGGTCAAGCTCGATGATGGCGTACCCCTGATCTACGGCTGCCTGATAGGCCACCATGGTGTTTTCGGGATATTCGAAGCTGACGCCTCTGTGTGCCTGTAATTTGGTCATAAAATTCTCCTTTTCTCGCACTTTCGCGCGTTTTGGTGCTGTAACTAAGCAAAGCCTATTGCTCGAACCATCTGGGCTTTGGATGAAAATGAATGGTTAGCCGTAAGAGAGTCGAACGCACAAGCCTTACGGCGAAAAATTTCTGCGTTTTTCGCCGTCCTTTGCCTTGCAAAGTACGTACTTGGCTGCGGCAAAGGCCAACAAAATCCACTATAAATTTTTTCGCCGTAAGGTGCGA
>JAFTQT010000100.1 GCA_017462615.1 Clostridia bacterium
CTTGCCGGGTACGTTATTCGCATATACGTATACAAGCGTATTGCCAGCTACTTCAACAGTTCCCGTATATTTCTTGCCGTCAATTTCAAAATATCCGTTTTCCACAGAAATTCTGAAGGTTTCGCCAGGTTCTGCGGGAACGTCAGCTTCGTGACAAATCACTCTTACGTATGCCGCCTCTCTTCTGGGATTATCCGACGTATTGAACGTAAAGTCCGGACTCTCGGAAAGCACTACCCACTTCTGATTTGCGAAGTCCCAGATCTCATAACGGTCAAATACAAGGTCGTCTTCGCCTGTCCAGGTGAACGTAATGTAGCTTCCGCTGTCAAAAACTTGTGCCGTATTATAGTAAACATTTGCGTAATATCCGCCCAGATCAACCAGATCGTCTATTAAGAAATTCACACTGAGTCTGAACGCAGAAGCTTCTTTAGGTACAGTCAACGTGAAGTTATTAAACGCATTACGTTTCGCGCACAACGACTTAATATCTTTTTCGATATCGCCGTAAGAATAGGTGACCGATTTGCCCGCGTCGTCAAGCTTTTCGAATTCTTCGGGAGATACGATCGTTTTGTACTGTCTCATAATAAAGACGGTTCTGTAAGCTGTACCAAAGTCCTCGTATCCGTACGTAATACCCGTTGCTTTATCAACGTAGAAATATTTCTGGAGGGACGTTGCTTTGTCTTTAACGTAGCTGATAACTTCCCTTCCGCCAAATGCTTCTCCTTCATGATAGATTTCCCATACCGTATCGGACAGATCGTTGTATGCCTTGCTTGTCGGGATGCGGAGCTTGTTATACGTTTCGGCCCACTGATCATGATACGATTCAAGCACAGAGGCTCTTGCGCTCATACTGTTTCCCATAGCCATGCCGCTACTGCAGCCGATATTACGGTCGGGATAATCCAAAAGATCGATCCAACCGTTTACGTCATACACATATCCGTAAATGGCCCACAGGTATGCCGCCTTTCTGTCGCCCTTGGATTTAGACAGATAAACAGGCTCAAGGGTCGTCGGATCTTCATCGTCTACGTACATAAAGATGTACGTATCGTTGTAATCCGCATTGGACGAATATGCATATTCGTATTGGAATGCCCAGATATAGACCTTTTTACCCTCGGCGTTTCTGTAGCTGTAATAGTATTCATCATGACTGACCTTACCGCCGTAGGTATATTGATAATTGATCATCTTGCCGTCCATAAAGCTGACGAAATCAAGACCGCCCAAATACCAATATTCTTCGTAGTAGTTACAGTATTTACAGTAAACTCGATATTTACCGTACTGACCGTTTTTGCTTTCCTCTACGATATGCCAATCGTCATAATCGATCGTATGCTCATCCGTCACGGGGATCGCTTCCCTCCACACGTGACCGCAGAAGCATTCGTATCTCACAATACCTTCTTCCGTATGTCCCGCTTCTTTTTCGATCTCGCGGTCATATTCGGTGTGCTCTTCAAAAACAGTTTCACCGCAGATCGAGCATACCTGCTTGTGATACTGACTGTTATGATTTACCGATTCGGCAAAAGCGTGCCGACCGAAATTAACGAATTCAAGTTCGTATTTGACGTCACCCTTGGAGTTTGTTGACATGTAAAGAATACCTTCTTCGCAGTTGCCCTCAAAGATCTTTACACGGCTCGAGAATGCGGCTTCATCTGTGTCCTCGAATACGGGATAATAACAACCGCTTCTGAATACAAGGAGGGAGAAATCCTCATCGGGAATGACCGTACCGGTTGCGGATATCCAATGCTTGAAGGTTCTTCCCGTCTGATCGGTCAAAGTAACGTTCAGGACGTCATTTTCCTGCGCGATATAGACCTTAGCGTTTTCTCCGTATATCTTGCTGTTGGATGTAACCGTTTCTTTTCCTTCAAAGGTAGCACTACCGCCGTATATTACGATAATAATACCCTCCGCTTCGGGTTTTTCTCTTCCGCAAACCGTGCAAGTACCCTTTTCGGGATCAAAGGTACAGTCACCGGTTTCGGTTTCACCGCACCTGCACTCACGGATATGCTTGCTCTCATTCGTTGCGTCGGGAGCCCAGTCGCCAAAGCTGTGTCCGGTTGTTTTGGGAATGGACTCTGTTTGGGTTCTGCCGCAGACGGTGCAGGTGTAAGTCTTCACACCCGCCTCAAAATGAGAGGGCTCCTTCGTTACCTTGCCTGCATCAAAGGTACAGTCACCGGTTTCGGTTTCACCGCACCTGCACTCACGGATATGCTTGCTCTCATTTGTTGCGTCGGGAGCCCAGTCGCCAAAGCTGTGTCCGGTTGTTTTGGGAATGGACTCTGTTTGGGTTCTGCCGCATACGGTACAGGTATAAGTCTTCACACCCTCCTCAAAATGAGAGGGCTCCTTCGTTACCTTGCCTGCATCAAAGGTACAGTCTCCGGTTTCGGTTTCGCCGCAGTTGCAAGTTCTTTCGTGCTGATCTTCGCTTTCTGCGGAAGGATACCATCCGCCGAAGGAATGGCTGTCGGTTGTGCCGAGGGATTCTTCCTTCGTTCTGCCGCATTCTGTACAAGTATAAGTTTTCACACCCTCCTCAAAATGAGAGGGCTCCTTCGTTACCTTGCCTGCATCAAAGGTACAGTCACCGGTTTCGGTTTCGCCGCAGTTGCAAGTTCTTTCGTGCTGATCTTCGCTTTCTGCGGAAGGATACCATCCGCCGAAGGAATGACTGTCGGTTGTGCCGATGGATTCTTCCTTCGTTCTGCCGCATACGGTGCAGGTGTAAGTCTTCACACCCTCCTCAAAATGAGTGGGCTCTTTCGTTACCTTGCCTGCATCAAAGGTACAGTCACCGGTTTCGGTTTCGCCGCACTTGCACTCACGGATATGCTTATTCTCATTGGTTGCCTCGGGAGCCCAGTCACCAAAGCTGTGCGCGGTCGTTTTGGGAACGGACTCTGCTTTGGTTCTGCCGCATACGGTGCAGGTATAAGTCTTCACACCCTCCTCAAAATGAGTGGGCTCCTTCGTTACCTTGCCGTCATCAAACGTACAATCTCCGGTTTCGGTTTCGCCGCACTTGCACTCACGGATATGCTTATTCTCATTTGTTGCCTCGGGAGCCCAGTCACCAAAGCTGTGCGCGGTCGTTTTGGGAATGGACTCTGTTTTGGTTCTGCCGCATTCTGTACAGGTATAAGTCTTTACGCCTTCCTCATAGTGAGTAGGCTCTTGCGTTACGGCACCGTCGTCAAACGTGCAGTCGCCTATCTCAGTTTCACCACAAGCACATTCTCTGTAATGCTTGTTTTCATTCGTCGCATCTTGCATCCACTTGCCGTAGCTGTGTACGTGCTCGGCTGGAGCCGTTTGTGCTATTACGAAGTAGGAAAAGCTGCTTGTTTCAAAAGAGATTTTTCCATCAGCCACGGTAGGAGCAAGGTTTTCTACCGTGTTATCATCCTTAACGTGAAATACAAGGTAGTTATCCACGCTGGCGTTGGGTACGGGAATAGAAACCTTTACCTTGCCGTCAGGCTGTACCTTTACGCCATCTTTCGTAACGTAGATATCGAAAATATATACGCTACCGTCTTTGTTGTAGTCCTGATTGGCAATTGCCGCAAGAACTTTTGCTGCTTCTTCTGTGGTCGCCACGATCTCGTTGCTTACCAATATAGAGCCTTCTTCAAAGCTTCCACCGTCAACAACGATACCGTATTCGTTTTTGAGCGATTCAAGCGTGCCGACTTCCTTATGGCACGCCGTAAGGGAACATGCAAAAACAGCAATCAAAAGAAGAAGTATTGTTGTTAATAGAGATGTTTTCTTCATGTTATATGCCTCCTTGTAAATCATTTTTTCTTATGTCGAAGCAGCCGTGGCGAGCTTGACGCCTTCAAGCACCTCAATAAACCGAGGCTTGCCGCGGATCCGTTGGGTGCGGTCATTTTCGAAAGCCACTCTGACCTGTCCGGGCAGAACGTGCGCCACGCCTTGCTCGTCAAACAGCTCCATATAAAAGTACCACATTGCCGTATCAAGATTCTGATGCTTTTCGGGGCAGAAAAATTTGATCATTCTGCCGGGGCGCTTCAGCTCGAACAGGCAATACGATCGCTCGCTGTTTTCGGGCACGGTAAATATCGGAAATCCGTTTTCAAAGTACATTGAAAAGTAATCGCGCGACTCGTTGACGAACAGATAATCGGTCACGGGCTTTTTCTCGTCCAAAAGATAATCCAGTCCGCGTATCCTCGGAAACTCAAAATCACCGAACAATATGCGCTTGTCGGTCACGCTCACCACCTCCGTTTTTACAGTTTAGAGACTTCCGGATCTTATCGTGACTACATTTTACCATATTTTTATATATGTTCAGTACACCCTAAAGGGGTGAAAACCTTTGAATTAGGGGTGAAAAAAGGGTGAAAGGGTGATTTTGAGCACAAAAAAGGACGGCAGATGCACTCTGCCGCCCCGAAAGGTCATTATTTGATCAGTAACGCGTAAAGCTCCTCCCGGGAGCTGACGCCCACCTTGCCGTAAAGGGTTCTGGTATAGGTCTTGATGGTGTTTTCCGACAGACACAACTCTTCCGCGATCTCTTTTCGCTTTTTGTTTTGAAGAACCAATTCGAGCACCTCTCGCTCTCTTTCCGCCAGCATCTCGCCGGGCTTTAAGAAGGAAAGGACCTTCAATATCTTTTCTTCCATTGGCATCGTTGCGATATCTATGGGGGCGGGACGCGGCACCTCCTGCTCCGGCCGAGGAACAAGATCCGCTCGCACGTAGTCCTGCATCATCCAATACAGCCCCAGAAACACGAGCTCGCTGAAAAGATAGGAGATCGAAAGAAACTCAAAATCCACGGGGATGAACTTTTCCACAAACCAGATGAGAATATTCCCCAGCACCACGCCCACCATCAGCGTTGCTTGCTTGGGAGCACCCTTCAACTGCTTTTTGAACGCCAACAGAATGGTCACGATCATAGCAGCAAAATACCCAAGCGTATAACAAAGATAAACGGGATGCAGCACGCCGTAGACCTTGCAAAGCTTGGCACCGCTGCCCACGAAGGTGAGGCTCACCTCCCGGTAGTAAAGCGGCACGCTGCTCACCAGCGTCAGCATCACGGCCCCCAGCGAAAGCAGCACGATGGGCACCCACCGCCGGTAGGAAAGGCCGCAGAGACGCAGCACGGTCATCAGCATGCAGATCATCAGCAGAATGGAGCCGAGGTAGGCGACCCTATTGGCAAAAAGCGCGAAGGACAGCGTTTTTGAAAGCGATAGCAGAAAATATCCCAGGTTGACCACTGTGACAGACACGTACAAAAGCAGTAGCCAGAATTCCTTTTTGCGCAGCAGCACGCAGTAGCCCAGCAGCAGGAGCAGGGCCAGCGCGGCCATCACGCCGTAAGCCACGATCATAGCGGTTTCTCCTTTCCGATGTCAAAATAAAAGCTTCGAATTCAATTCCGCGAGCACTTTTCCGCGTCGATGGCCAGCACCAGCATCAGGGCGTGGAGCGCGTCGGCGGGATCGCCCACGTCGATCACGTAGGTATCCGTCCACTCAAACAGCTCCTTGGAAACGGTGGCAACGAGCCGATCGTCGTGCCCGCTCCGGATCTCGTAGTCCCATTCAAAAAAGTCGCCCTCTACCTGCCAGCCGTTGTATTCGATGCTGAATTTCGGGCGGAAGAAGGAAAACTCCTTGCAGATGCAGCCGAGATAGGCATCGCCCTCGTACATTTCAAACTTGGGCAAAAAGCTGAATATCCGCTCCTCTACCATGCCCACCTCGCGGCCGGCGTGATCGAAGATCTTCAGACAATGCCCCCAGGAAAGCTGACCCTTCACGGTATACAGCACCTGACCGCTCTCGTCGAAAATATCGTAGCTATCCAGCCACGAGAAAAAGCGTTGCTTAAAAAGTAATTTCATTCTAACATCACCTCGTTGTTATTGCGCTCCCACCTTGGAGAGCACCGCCACCACTGTGCGGAAAAGGATGCGAATGTCCAGGGCGTGGGAACGGTTTTGGACGTAATACAGCTCCATTTCCTGCCGACGACCGTCGGTGTAGCAGGCGGTGTTGCGGGCATAGGCCTGCCAATAGCCCGTTACGCCGGGCTTGGCGGAGAGAAAGAGCCGCTGCTCCTCCTCGGTATAATGCTGGGCAAGCTCCTCGGCAAGGATCGGCCGGGGACCCACCATAGACATATCTCCCCGCAGCAGCACGTTGAAAAAGAGCTGGGGCAGCTCGTCGATGGAGGTGCGGCGCAGCACGGCACCAAAGCACCGCCGGCCGTCCCCCGGCTTTTTGTAGCCAATGAGACGCGGATCGTCGTTCAATTTATATTCCGTGCGGTAGAGCTCCAGCTCCTCCGGTGTCAGCATATCCTCCAGCCTGTCGGCGTGGCGCTTCATGGTGCGGAATTTCAGCAGCAAAAGGGGCTTGCCATCCTGCCCCACACGCCGCTGCAGGAAAAAGGGGTTGCCGGGATCCCGCAAAAAGACCAGCACTGTCACCAGCAGCATCAAGGGCGCGGCCAGCAAAGAAAGGAGCAGCGCAAGCAGCACGTCTCCCACGCGCTTGGGCAGGATATAGCTTTTGGGGGCCGCCTTGGGAGACATGGTCGCAGCGGGCGTTTCGTTTGCTTTCATGTGAGCGCTCCTTTCTTCAAAAAGTGATTTTTCTACCCCGTTTGGAGGGTTATCGCCAAATGATCTCGTCATTCTCCGGAGGCGCATCGTCATCTCCCGGTGTAGCTGCCACCTCTGCCGTCTCGCTCATTGCGTGGGCAGCCGCGGCGTCCTCCGCCGCATAATAGCGACGCCAGTAACGGCGGTCAAGGCCAAAGAGCAGCCGTGCCAGGAAAAAGACCGTCCCCAGCACCAGCATCCCCACCGCCAGCAATAGCAGCAGAAGCTGCAGACAAAGCGTCATCACGCCAAACCAACGCACGCCGAAGAGCAGTACACGGGAAAGGCGCGGATCCAGAAGGCCGCAAAGCAGCGTGAAGCACGCCACCACCGCCGCGAACACCACACCGCCGGAAACGGCGTGGAGCAGATCCTCCAGCGCCACGTAGGCACCGAGGCAAAGCAGAGCGGCTATCAGCAGAAAAAGTAATTTGGGTGCCAAACGGTATTGAAAATCGGCAAAAATACCGGAGAAAAGCGCACCGATGGCGGCAAACACGTCACCGATTCCCATAGCCGTGCCGAGGTTGGCGGTAGAGGCCGATACAGCCGCATAGACCTCCGGCAGCAGCAGCCGCAGCGCCAGGAGCGCCATCAGCGTAACGCCGAGCGCCGGCCACAGGGCAAAGAAAAAATTGCCCAACGCCGTGAGAGGATTCCGGCGGTAGCTATGCTCCACGAACCCCAGCTCACCATCCGGCGCGCGCAGCTGAAGCAGACGGTAATTGGTGACCTGATGGCCGAAGAGCGTGGCCGCCAAAAGATGGGCCAGCTCCCGCAGAGGCGTGAAGGGCACGTGGAGAAAAAGCAGCAGTCGGCGGCCGCTCTCCATGCCGACGGCATAGCAAAACAGGCGGTAAAGGGGCAGGATCAGAAGCCCCAGCACCGTGGTGGGCACCACAAGCAGCAGCACCAGCTGCAATAAGCTGCCGAGAAACGCCATCGTTCCCCCTCCCTTCGCCAAAATACATTCAGATTATACCACAAAAGCGCCCCCCTGTCAACCGAAAACGGCGCGCGCACGCAGTTTTTTTCCCTTCTCACGCCCCGGAGGCTTGACAAATCGGCTGCTTTTTGCTATAATGATACGAAACTCCGCCAAACGGTCGCGCGGTATGTTGCCGAAAGGTATTACCGTGAGGAAAGTCCGGGCTTCACAGGGCAGGATAGCTGATAACGTCAGCCGCAGGCGACTGCCGGGAAAGTGCAACAGAAATAAACCGCCCGCAAGGGTAAGGATGGAAAGGCGAGGTAAGAGCTCACCCACTCCTATGGTAACATAGGTTTGCTGTAAACCCTATCCGAAGCAACACCGCATGGGGGATTGTTTGCCCGACGTATTCCCCCGGGTGGCACGGGAGCGATCCCGAAGCCTTGTGGCGACACAAGGCGCAGATAGATGGCCGTTCACGACAGAACCCGGCTTATCGGCGGAGTTTTATACAAAAAGGGGCTGAGTCACTAAAACGTGGCTCGGCTCCTTGTTTTTATTTACAAAGCTCTGTCGCCGCTCCGCGCCGTCCTACGTCTTGTAATCCTTGGGATGCCGCCCCGTTTCACGTTTGAATATTCTGGAAAAATTACGAGGATCCAGCCCCACCGCCTCTGCCGCCTCCCCCACCGTATAATCGTGCTCCTCCAAAAGCTTCCTTGCCTTTTGCACACGCATGGCCGTCAGGTACGCATGAGGAGAAACGCCGGTTTTTTCCTTGAACATCACCGAAAAATAGGTGCGCTCAAAGCCAAGCTGCCGCGCCACGTCGGCAACGGTCAGCCCTTCGAAATAGCCGGCCTCAAAGATCGCAATGGCGCGATCCACCCAATGGCTTTTGCTATGAATGGGCGTGTCCCTGTTCAAAAGAGCAAGCAGCTCGTAGATCAAGGCGGTGCGGCGAAGCTCGACCCCCAGCCCCATTTCCTCCCGTAGCTCATATATGCGGCAAAGACATCCGTAAAACGCCTCACTCAGCGCCTCCGGCAAAAAGGGGGCGTCGGACGTGATTCCGGTGCTACGCAAAAGCTCTCCCACACGCCGCCCGGAAACAAAGCACCAGATCCCACGGCGCGGATCCCGCGCGTCGCTGGCGTAGGTCACGGTATCGCCGGGCAAAACGATATAGCAATCCCCCGGCTTGACGGTAAAGTAATTTCCGTTGACCGTAATGGAGCCGTAGCCGCTGACGTTACACTCAAAGCAATACAGCTCGCGAACCACAGGACCATAGGAAAGCGCACCCGATGGCGTTTCGGGATCGGCATAGCTGCCCGTGACCACCGGCTCCCAGCTGCCGACGGGATCGATCTCATATTTCATACATTCACCTCAAAACAACAAAATGAAGAAAACAAACAACAATACGCACTTGAAGAAAAGACGAAAAGGCTGGTATAATCAAAGGGAGCAGAGGGCTCATCCGTGCATCCCCATACTATTATAGCACAAATTGCGAAAAACGGAAGGCTTAAAAGCAAAAAAACAACAAAAGGAGCACCAAAATGGAAAATAAGAAGGTTCGTTTTGCCGTTGTCGGCGTGCACAGCATTGCCAAAAGCCACATCGAGGGCATTCGCCGGCTCCCCTGTGCGGAGCTTACCGCCATTTGCGATATTCACGAGGAATTTGCCCGCCCCTGTGCCGAAAAATACGGCCTTAGCACCTATTATCTCGATTATAACGACATGCTCCGCGCAGGAGGCTTTGACTGCGTGGTGATCTGCACCCCCGACCAGGTGCACCGTCGGCAGGCAGTGGCAGCGTTGGAGGCAGGCTATCACGTGCTTTGCGAAAAGCCGCTGGCTATGACCATGGAGGACTGCCGCGCCATCGTGGATGCGGCCAAAAAATCGGACAAAAAGTTTATGGTCGGTCAGGTCTGCCGCAAGACGCCCGCCTTTATCCTGGCAAAGCAGCTGGTGGACGAGGGTAGGATCGGAGAGCTGTTCTTCGTGGAATCCGAATATGCCCACAATTACGATATCATTGAGGATATCGACGGCTGGCGGCGCGACCCCGTCAACCTGCGTTATCCCTTGGTGGGCGGTGGCTGTCACGCCGTAGATCTGCTCCGTTGGATCGCGGGCGACCCTACGGAGGTATTTGCCTACGCCAACCACAAGGCGCTTCCCCATTGGCCTGTGGACGACTGCACCGTGGCCATTTTCAAGTATCCGAATGACGTCATCGGCAAGGTGATGACCTCCATCGGCTGCCACCGCCCCTACACCATGCGCACCGTGCTGTACGGCACCAAGGGCACTATCATCACTGACAACAAATCCCCTACCCTTACCCTCTATCAGGACTACACCTACGCAAAAGACGGTGCACACCGGAAAACCACCTACCTCCCCACGGAGCTGCCCGTGGACATCAACAGCCACAATATGACGGCTGAGATCGAGGATATGTGCCGCATCATTCTGGAGGATGCACCCGTGGAATGCGACGTGCTGGCCGGTGCCAACACGGTTGCCGTCTGCCACGCTGCCATCCGCTCCGCCGCCGAGGGCAAGCCCTGCGTGCCGGAATATTTCAACTGAAAACACAAAAGAGGCTGAGCCGCATCTGTGGCTCAGCCTCTTTTGTGGGGTTATGCGTAAACGATCAGTGCCAAAAGATCCACGGGCTCGGTGCCGCGATTGGCCACAGCATGGCCGTTGCCGGCGGTGACGATGGCGGTATCTCCCGCAGAGATCGGGTACTCCGTGCCGTTGTCGTTATACACGGCCTCGCCCCGCACCACGTAAAAAAGCTCGCTTTCGCCCTCGTGCACGTGGTAGCCGATGGAGGCGCCGGGGTCAAGGTGAATGTTGCCGAACAGTCTGCCCTTGTCGTTCAGCTCCTTCGGGGTCACAAATTCGGTCACGTAAACCGTGCCGTCGCCGCCCTTCATATTCTTTCTTGCGTCTACCTTACAGTTGCTTGCCTTAATGATCATCATGTTCTCCTTTTTGTTCCGTTTTGTCGAATGCTTTTTCAATTTTGGCCGACATCTCGCCAGTCTTCTGCACCATCATTGTATCACATCCGAAGAAAAAAGTAAAGGCCTTGTACGGAGATGTTCAAATTTTGATTTGTCGTGGGAAAGCGGGAGCAGGAGGAGGGCACTTTTGCAAAAGCGCCCTCCTCCTGCTCTTTCTTTGCCTGCGGCAAAGAAATTCACAACCTCCTCCCCCAAAGCCTTCAAAAAAGGGGGAGTACAAACAAAGCGAACATCCCTAAACGGTGGATGAATTTTGATTTATCGGAGCGTTGATGTGACAATGCGGCGTGCGTTTGCCTTCCCCAGCGGGGAAGGTGCCGAACGAATGTGAGGCGGATGAGGAGATCCCTTTTGTACTGTACTAACCGGTTCTCCTCATCCGTCAGCCGACAAGCGGCTGCCACCTTCTCCGCTGGAGAAGGCTATCTTGTGCGGCGTGTTCAAGGTGCGACAAACCCCAATTTGCCCACGTCTGCTCACTCACAGGTAAAAAGCACCCCTAAGGGGCGCTTTTCTAAATACATTGGCGACAATCAAGGCTTGCACATACATTATAGCATTCATTTGAATGCTTGTCAAGCATTTGTTCGAATGCTTGTGCTATAATTGTAGCAATCACCAAAAAGGAGCTGCTTTGCAGCCCCGGAACGGAGCACATGATGCATATTTACCAAAGATTGCGCGACCTACGGGAGGATCAGGACAAAAAGCAAGAGACCATCGCGCTGATTCTCAAGATATCCAGGCAGCAATATCAGCTATACGAAAGCGGCAAGCGTGAGCTGCCCATGCACCATTTCATCACGCTGGCCCGGTACTACAACGTCTCTCTCGATTATCTCGCCGGGCTGACCGACACACCGAAAAAGCTATATTAAAAAATTGCCCCGACGTCGACCCGCCTTACCGCAGGTCGCCGTCGGGATTCTTTTTCTCACTTTTGGGAGGCTTACGCCTTCATCAGCTTTTCTATCGTGGAGACGATCTCACCCTCAAGCGCAGGGGTGAATGGCGAGGAGGAGGCCTCGTAGCCGCCCTCCTCAAAGGCCTTGGCCGTGGGGAAATAGCCGCCGTCGCCGTTGGCAAGACAGAAGGTCAGCAGCATTTTATCGGGGTTCACAGCCTTGGCGGCGCGGATGTAGTAGGTAAAGGGCTCACCGCCGAGTCCCGCCAGCATGACGTCGCCGATATGGCCAACTGAAACGACCACGGGGCGGAAGATGGGAGCGGTACGGAGTGCCACTACGCGCTTGTTGGCGGCAAGCTCGGTGATGTGGGGCTTATAGCCCAAGGTATCGGCCTCATAGGCCGCGTACCACGCCTTGCATTTTTCATAATTCTCAATACCCTCGGTGCGGGTTCGGGTATAAACGGTTTCCATCTTTGCGCCGACGGAAGCTACCTCCATGGGGGTGACCTTTTCCCAAAGAGCCGCTACGGTATCAGCTACTACCCGTCCCATATGGGAGGAGTGGGTGATGCCACGCTTGGCTACGCCCGACTGATAGTAATGGTGGTTGCTGTCACCCTGGAAACCGTTGCAGAAGATGCAGGAGGCACCGGGATGATCCGCCTCCACGTAGCGACGGACAAAGCCCGGCCAGTCAGCGGAGACCATCTCGCCGCCGATCACGTCGGGGTGGCAGGCGAAATTGACGAGGGCAATATCACCCTTCTCTCTCTTGAAGCGCAGCAGATGCACGGTGTTATCGGGCTCGTCGCAGGGACGGTCGATCTCCTGATAACGCGAGAAGCCGGGATTGGTCTCCACGATACCGCTCTTCATCCAATAGCGGCGCACGAAGGAGATCTTCTCGGGCACCTCCTCCTCGCCAACAAACAGCGCGGCCTCGGCGGCATCGTTCAGCGCCAGCACGGCTGCATCCACCACCTTTTGCATAAACAGATCGTGATATGCGCCCTTCGTGGTATAGTTTAGTCCTTCTACCTCCGTAATGCGGGGGGCAGTGTGCTGATGCAGTGCCTGAATGATCACCGAATTCGCCGGTACGCCGGTTTTCTCCTCGATGGCTTGTCTGATCGCATTGCCGCGTCCGCGGCCGAGCGCCAGCAGATCCACGGTGATGATGATCAGCTTTTCCTCACCCGCCGTCAGCGCAATGGCGTTGATAAAAAGCGGGTCAAGGATGCCCTTCATTTCTCTTTTGTGAAAATATCCCGCAAGAGCGGTGCCGAGAGGCGGCGTCATATCCAGTCTTGCAAAACCTGCCTGTAACATAGTCATTCTCCTTTGTGTTTTGAATTTTTGTGTAAAAAGTGTTTGGTGATTGGGGTTTATGCGCCCGGAGGGCGCAACTCTGTTCGCACAAACTCTTTTTTTGAAAGTTTTGATCAAACTTTTTCAAAAGTTTGCGGGTGTGGGCGGCGCCCACAAAAACGCCGTTTCTTTTTGATAACTTTTTCTTTGCGGCTCACATCTGCAAAGAAAAAGTGACTAAGGACTCTAAAGGGCCCTGTGGCTACAGCCATTTGGCGTTTACAAACTCCTCGCCCGCTTTTCTCTTTGACACCCGAGGCACAAAGAGAAAAGCTATCAAAAGAGAAATGCCCTGTATGGGGCGCCGCCCCATGCCCCGCAAGTTTTTGAAAAAACTTGACCAAAACTTCCCGAAAGGGCTTGTGCGAACAATGCGACAAATCAAAATTAAAATATCAATAGATCACCGGCTCCTCGGACTTGGTACGGGTGTTGAATATGGTAGAAAGCGAATAAGTGGCAAGAAAATGGTCGTAGCAGGGCTGGAAATAAGCCTCCTGCTTGCCGCACTCCACCCGCATGCGGCGGAAAAGCTCGTCGGCCTCGTTGTCCTTGCCCTGACACTTGGCCACCAGCGCCTCGGCCAGCATCTCAGAGTAGAGCGCGTGCAGCTCCAGCAGGCGCACCGATACCGTCTGCGCACGCAGGGGATAATTGTAATGTGCACGGATGAGCTCGCGCCCCTTGGCGGTGATCGCCTTCACCTTGGCGAATTTTTCGGCAAGGGCGGGGTTATAATATTTGCACTTTTCAAAATCTGCGGAATTGTGACCCTCAAGATATGCAAAATCAAAGCTTTCGCCCAGCTCCTTCAGATAGTCGTAGAATGCCTTCCAATCCTCACCGAAGGCGGCGGAGAAATATTCCTCTGCGATCTGCTCGGCGGTAAGGGTGCTGTCGTAAAGGGTGCGTGCGTAGGTATAGAAGGCGTAGCCCGTGGGGAAGAAGGAGCGCTGGCTGCCGTCCTCAATGATGCCGTCGATCCCCACGCGCTTGTAGCCCCGCACATCCTCGTTGATGACCTCGGCAAGGCGAATGTTGCAAACATCATAGTATTGATGACGCCAGAAGTGATATTCGTACGCCACGTTCTTGCCCGGCCATACCTTTTTCCACGCCTCAAAGTAAGCAAAGGTCTGCTCGGGAGACTTGGGCATGGTGCTGGCGTTCAGCACGTAGGGCTCTACCTTGGCGTCCCCGACCTCGCCGGTCAGAGGCTCGGTGTATTTTCTCGAAATGGGGGCAAAAAGCAGGGTGAAGCGATCGTTGCACTTCAGCCGTTCCTCCACGGGTGCCCAAAGGGTATCGGTATAGGCGATAAAGACGATCTTGGTGTCCAGCCCTCGCCGCGTCAGCTCCGCATCCAGCTCGTTCAGCAGGATCATATACCAATCCGAAGGGGTTTTCACGCGGCAGTTGGCGCACTCGCAGTGGGCGTTCATGGCATCACCCAACCAGAAATGCAGGTAATGCACGTGACCGTGGCTTTCGGCATAGTCGGCGGTATAATCCACAATTTTCTTGCGCAGCACCTCATTGGACATACAAACCTGCGTAAAGGTGGGCTTCCGCTTCCAAAGGTCGCGCACGCCGTTTACCTCCGCCAGATACTGATAAGCATCCGCGGGCACAATAATATCGTCATCACGGAGATAGGAGGGAATGCCGATGGCATCCACCGACCAGCCGTGACCCATATCGTGGTACTGGAGGCCGCGCTTCGCGATCTCGGTCTCACATTGGATCTTCCATTTCCAAATGGTCTCGTCGGTAACGGGCTCCGGCGGGCGGTTTTCTTCATTTTGGTCATGACGGTAGTAGTGACGGTAGTAGAACGAGGGGATCAGGAACTCCTGCATAAATACGTTCATGCCCACCTTGGGGGTAAATTCGATGGCCTCCAGCATATTCTGCTGGTATTCCGCGCCCTCGTTGCACTGACCGCGGAAGCGGCAGGTAGGCACGTGGCGGAGCTTTGTGGGGGCAAGCTCCTTGACGGTGGGAATGATCTCGCCGTCAACACCGGGGAACAGCCACCGACAGCCCTGCTGACGAAGGTATTCATACACTGCCAATAGCACGCTGCGGGGGTTATCGCCGGCAATGATGCCGCCCTCGGTGTCGGTGTCCATATAGAGAATATCGTCCAGCGCCACGTCCTCCACGTCGGAGACGTCAAGCCCGAAATCCTGCATCAGACCGAGGCGGAAGCCGTCGGTAGCGGTGGGCTCGTAGCGGATGTCGATCTCTCCGCACAGCAGCATCATACGCAAGTACTTTTTCAGCTCCTCGGCGGCGTAATCAATGGCGCTATGAAGTGAGGTCTTATAAATTTTGTACATAGGCATGCCCTCCTATATTTACGGTAATTTCATTGTAAGGTTTTTGCCCGATGCTGTCAAGCATTCCGCCCCAAAAAACACAAAAACGTACGAAAAAAAGAGAATTTCAAACGCAAGGAGGGCGAAGGTACCAAAAAAATGCGACGCAGCCGCCCTCTTTTGCGTGTGTGAAAATATATGAAGCCCGCAAATTGGGGTTTATCAGGGTGTTCATAAAACAAAATGACCACGAACAATGTGCATTAGCCTCCCTGCGGAGGGAGGTGCCGAGGAACGAGGCGAAGGGAGAGTGCGTGCACAAAGCCGCGATATCTCGCCACATCACGAGAGCTTTTCCATGGCCGCGCGGACTCCCCCACCCGACTTCGTCGGGAGCCCCCTCCCGGAGGGGGCCAACGCACATTTTACCTCGCCGCATCGTCACATCAAAAGCCTCGATAAATCAAATTTTGAATGATAAATTGGGGTTTGTCGATCCCTCTCACCCGTCTTCGACGGGAGCTCCCCCGGAGGGGGAGCCTAATGATAGCCTCC
>JAFTQT010000101.1 GCA_017462615.1 Clostridia bacterium
CGAAGCAGTTATAAGCGAGCAGATTTTTCCAGAGTCGAGCCAAAATTATTGAGGAATATACGAATATTTAAGATAATTTTGGCGATGAATATGGGAAAATATGCCGCTTATAACCTTATGCGTTCGACTCTCTTACGGCTAACCGCCGTCCGCACGGCTGCCTTGGCGTTGGAGCCCGTCACGTTCTGCATCCGCGCCGCGATCTTCGGGATACTTTCGCCCTGCAATATGCCCTGTAACACCATCTCTCGCCACGAAAAAAGCCGGCGCAACGCCGCACCGGCCTTTTTACTAAAATTCTTTTCCCTGCCACAGATCCTCTTCGTAGAGCTTTTTATCGATGTCGTTTAATATACAAAGCTTCTTTCGGCTCCAGAGCGGCGCCAAGAGCGTGTCAACCTCGCCGTCACCGGTGAGACGCCCCACCACGATATCCGGCGGCAAAAGCGTCAGCGCTTGCACCGCCAGGGATACGTACGCATCCCTTTCCAGTGGCACGTATGCGCCGCTTCTGTAAAGCTTTGCCAAGGCAGTTCCCTCCACCACGTAAAGCAAGTGTAGCTTCACCTCGTCCGGATGCAGCTTCCCCACACGCTTCACCGTTTCCAGCATCATTTCCGGCGTTTCCCCGGGAAGTCCAAGGATCAAATGAATACCGATGCGAACGTGCGGCGCCATCCGCCGAATGCGATCGTAGGTAGCAAGAAACGTCTCGAACGTATGACCGCGGTTGATACGTACCGCCGTTTCATCGTGTACCGTCTGCAGCCCCAGCTCCAGCGTCAACACCGTGCGCTCCGACAACTCTGCCAGATACGCCAACACGTCGTTCTCAATGCAATCTGCACGGGTAGCAATATTGAGTCCAACCGCGCCGGGCAAGGAAAGCGCCTCCTCGTAAAGTGGTCGCAGCACCTCCAGCGGCGCATAGGTATTGGTATGCGGCTGAAAATACGGAATGCAGCGCTCCGTGCTCCATTTGCTGCCCATCCGCTCCCGCATCAAGCGGTATTGTTCACCAACGGAAAGTGTGGCGGGTGCCGTAAAATCACCGCTGCCGTTGCCGGAGCAATAAATGCATCCGCCACGACCACATCTCCCATCAATATTGGGGCAGGTGAAGCCGCCGTCCAAAGGAAGCTTCACACATTTTCCGCCGAAGGTCTGCCGCAAATAATAATCATAGGTATAGTAGCGCTTGTTGGAATCGGAATACGGAAAGGGATTCCGCAGGCGCTGTGCTTCCTTTTTCATACTATGCTCCGTTTCAAAAAGGCGACGGATACCGTCGCCTTTTTACTATTATCAAAATTAGCCCAGCAGCTTTTCTACGGCTGCCAGCTTGACGCAAAGCGTCAGCACGCGCATGGCGGCCTCCAGATCCTCGTCAGAGGGATAGGTGGGCGCAATGCGGATGTTGCTGTCATCGGGGTCCTTGCCGTAAGGATAGGTAGCGCCAACGGTAGTCAACGTCACACCCGCCTCCTTGCAGAGCGCAAAAGCACGCTTGGCGCAGCCCTTCATGGTATAAAGGCTGATGAAATAGCCACCGCGGGGATCGGTCCAGGTAGCAACACCGGTGCCGCCGAGATCCTCAGCCAGCACGCGGGCAACCGCCTCAAACTTGGGGCGAATGATATCTGCCAGCGTCTTCATATGCGCCATGACGTTTTCGGCATTACCAAAATACTTCACGTGACGGATCTGATTGAGCTTATCAAAGCCGATGGTCTGAGAGCTCATGATCTTCTTGATCTGCTTCACGTTGTTCTCAGAAGCGGCAATAATAGCCACACCGGCACCCGGGAAGGAGATCTTGGAGGTGGAAGCGAAGTAGAAGACCATATCCTCGCTGCCAGCCTCGCGGCAGGCGGCAAAGATATCCATCAGGGTATCGTTTCCGGCAGCACCGTACAGATCGTGAATGGCGTAGGCATTATCCCAGAAGATACGGAAGTCGGGGGCTGCAGGCTTCAGAGCGGCCAGACGGCGCACGGTGTCATCGGAATACGTGATACCGTCGGGGTTAGAATACTTGGGATTACACCAAATACCCTTAACGGCAGGATCCTTAACCAAAGCCTCCACAGCATCCATATCGGGGCCGGTGGGGGTCATGGCCACGTTGATCATCTCGATGCCGAGAGACTCGCACACGCCAAAGTGACGGTCGTAGCCGGGGACGGGACAAATAAACTTAACCTTCTCTTCCTTGCCCCAGGGGCGCTCGCTGCCATACACGCCGTAGAGCATCGCACGTGCCATCGCGTCGTACATCAGATTCAGCGAGGAGTTGCCGCCCACGATAATATAGCTCTCGGGGATGCCCAAGAGATCGGAAAACAGCTTCTTTGCCTCGGGAATACCGTCCAGAATACCGTAGTTGCGGTAGTCGACACCGCTCTTGGAACGGCAATCCTCGGGGGTAGCAAGACAGGTCAGCATACCGGTTACAAGGTCGATCTGCTTATTGCCGGGCTTACCGCGAGAAAGATCAAGGGAAAGGCCCTTCTTGCAGTATGCGTCGTATTGCGCCTTCAGCGCGTTATATTCCTGCTGCAGCTCAGCCGCGTTCATCTTTTCATAGTTCATAGTGTTCTCCTTTTCGATCGGCGCGAGTGATCAAACCATCATTTTCGCATATCAAATCGCCCGAAATTGCAAATTTTGCTCTAAAACAGGTCTATTATAGCACAAATTCGCAAGAAATGCAAGCCCTAATTGCATTTTTGTGTGACGCAAATGTAAATAAATCGAAAAATGCGAAGAAAAACTACCTCTCTTCTCCTTTGGCCCAAAATACCTCCAGTCTATGGGCAAGAGAGCGCGCATCTCCCGCCACACAGATATTCTGCCAATGAGGCGGATAGAGATGCAGATAAGGCTCCTCACCATAGCGGCTGTCAATCAGCACCACGACGCCTTTGTCCGTTTCTCTCCGAATTACGCGTCCCGCCGCCTGCAGCACCCGATTCATACCGGGATAGGTATAGGCGTAATCGTAGCCGCGCTCGCATTTATTTTCATAATAATCCCGCAGAATATTCCGCTCGTTAGAAAGGCCGGGAATGCCCACACCTACCACCACAACGCCAATGAGACGACTGCCGGGCAGATCCACGCCCTCGGAAAAGCTGCCACCCAGCACCGCAAAGCCAACCCGCAGATGCCCCTCGTCCTCACGAAAGGCGGAAAGGAACCGCTCTCGCTCCGCAAAGCTCATCCGCCGCTGCTGCACGACGCACTCCACCTTGGGGAATTTGGCCTGAAAGCGCTCCAGCACCTTTTCCAGATAATCGTAGGATGGAAAATATACCAAATAATTTCCCTTTTTGGCGCTGACGGTAGCGGCAATCATCGTGGCAATGCGCTTGTAGGATTTTTCCCTGTCCTCCATTCGCGTGCTGATACCGGTAACGGCCGTTACGGAAAGATTTTCAGGATCGTAGGGGGACGGCAGCGACAGCGAGATCGCTTGTTTTCCGCCGCCCAGAATATCCGCAAAATAATCCGGCGGTGTCAGCGTAGCGGAAAAGAATATGGCCGACCGCGCACGCCCCAGACACGTGTGCAGCACGCCTGCGGGATCAATGCAAATAAGACGCAGAGAAAGCGCGCCACCCTGCAGCTCCAGATAAGTGAGAAACCGCGCGTCATAATATTCAGAAATGCAAACAAAGCGGCGCAGCTCTGCGGAAATCTCCTCTAACGCTCCGCGGAGCGGATGCTCCGGCTGCTTTTTCACAAAGCCGTCCAGTCGATGCCGCAAATTATCCGCCTCGGCGTGAAATTTTTCCAAGGGCGCGCGGTTGATATAATAGCCGCTTTCGGTGCCGTCCTCGTTTTTCGTTCGATTTTCGGTACACAGGCGCTCCAACCGTCTGAAGGTCATGATAAAGCCACCCAAAGCCGCCTCCAGCTCGCTATCCGCCATAGGATCTACACGACCGTACGTTGCCTCGAGCGTGTTCGTTTTCAGCTCGGCTGAATACATTCCCCGCGCTCGATCAGGTAGATTATGAGCCTCATCCACCAAAAACACGTACTGCCCCCGCTCTCCCTCCTCCGCGTCAAAATAGCGGCGCAAATAAGCAGAAGGGTCAAATACGTAATTGTAATCGCATATAATAATTTCACAGAAAAGCGAGAGATCCAGGGATAGCTCATAGGGGCAAACGCGATGCTTTCTGCCCATTTCCTCCAGCGTTACCCGAGGAAATCCGTTCTGCCGCGCCAACAGCTCAAACAGCACGTTATCCACACGGTCGTAATAGCCCTTGGCATAGGGGCAATCCACCGGATTGCAATGGGATGTGCTGCCGGAGCGACAGCCCTTTTCGCAAAGGCACATCTGCTCCTTGGCGTAAAGCGTGATGGTACGCAGCTGAGCGCCCTTTTCAAACAACCTCCCCGCAGCGGCATAAGCCTCTCTTCTCGTGCTGGCACGAGCCGTCAGATAAAAAATACGATCTATGAGTCCCTTACCTACCGCACGCACGGCCGGATACAGCGTTGACATCGTTTTGCCGATGCCGGTGGGTGCCTCCGCAAACACGCGCTTGCCCTTCTTGATGGCCTTGAAGCAGGATTCTGCCAGCTCGGCCTGCCCTTCACGGGGCTCCACGTAGGGAAAACGCACGTCCGCAGCGGATGGGATCAACTCCTCGTGGCGCATTCTTTCAAACTGCGCAAAGCCCTCGATGCGAGAGATCAAGGTGCCGTAAAAGCGACGCAGCTCCGATGCCGTCATTTCGGTGCAGGTATCCTTCAGCTCCTCGGTTTCGGTGTAAAACACCCGCATCCGCAGCCGTATGCGAGAAAGATGCTTATCCTCGCACAGGAAGTACGCATAGCACCGCAGCTGAGAAAAGGCGTCCGCACGGATGCCGAGGCCGCCGTTTTTGCCTCTCACCGTTTTGATCTCGTCCACCGTGACCACGCCATCCTTTTCCAGAACGCCGTCAGCGCGACCCTGCACGGTATAAAACACGCCGTTGTACACCGTGGTGTGCCGCAGCGCCACCTCGGTCTGATAGTCCGACCCCTCCGCCGCCTGTAGCTTGCGATGGATCTCGCTCCCCTTCTGCAGCGCCTCCCGGTTTTTATGGGGGAAGCGTGCGTCTATACTGCCGCTTTTGTGCGCACGCGCGCAAAGCTCGCGTACGGATAGCTCTATCGCGCCGGTTTCGGTATTATATAGCATATGCACCCCTCCCTTCTTTTTCTTATTTTACCACACGGGAGGCAGAAAGTCAACGAAAAAGCCCCGAAAAGGAAAATTACCATATTTTTAGGGGTAGCCCTTTCGGAGGGAATGGATTATAATGATAAAGGAAAGGCGGTGGCACTATGGAATGGATACGAATCAACACCAATAAACTGAAAATCATGTTGACGGCAGAGGATGCAAGGCACTATGCGTTGCGCTTTGAAAAGGTGGACTATGCCGACGCCATTACCAGGCGAGCGTTCAGAAGCATTCTGACCGATATCAAAAAGGAAGCGGGCTTTGACGCTACGGAGGACCGCGTTTATATTCAACTCTACCCTTCAAGAGAGGGCGGGTGTGAATTGTTTATCACGAAAACAGGGCTGTTGCCCCCCGACGAAAACGAGCATATACATAAAACACCCTTTGGAGACGTGGGCGAGGAACCAACTGCCGTAATGCGCCGCAGCGCCGCCTTCTCTTTTGATGCAATAGACAAAATGTTGGCGGTCTGCCGCCGTCTCTCGGCACGCCATTTTGCCGGCGAAAGCGAATCCTGGAAGGACGACGAGGGCCGTCTTTGGCTCTTTCTTACCGAAGAGGGCGACCCACAGTATCTCGAGGAGGATTACATGTTTATTTCAGAATACGGTAAAATCGAGCACGCCGATGCCGCCGCGCTGCTCCTCTCCGAGCATGGCCATATTATTTGCACCGAGCGCGCCGTGGAAACGCTGGGGGAGCTGTAACAAAAGATAATTAAGATTTCAAAGCAAAAAGTCGGAGGGGGAGCTCCGACTTTTTGCTTTGTGTGGCATGGTTTTTCTTTTGATTTCGTGCGTAGGGATAGGCACCGGGGGAGTAGTGAGGCTTGAGGCTTTGCGGCTATATGTCGCAGCGCTATTTAGGGTCAGGCAGATTTGCCCGTGCGGAGGAGGCTTTCGTGAAGGCTAAACCTCCTCCGGCTTTGAGATTTTGTGAAATGATGTTTTCGGCCTCCGGCGCATGAGGGTATGCGCCGGGATGGAAAACGTAGTTTGAAATTCTCAGAAAACTACATAATTGCTCTGTTATTGAATTGATTGGTCAACTTTAGATTCGCACACAGAATGAGCGAAATAGCAAAAACGATTACTTCCAACAAATTCATGTGTAAGCGCTATGCTCCATTTAAACGTTTCATCAAAGAAATAAATATCTTCTGGTAGAGTCGGTGCCAATTTTAAATATTCTTCATAATCCATACATAACACTGCTGTTTTGGGATATTTCCAGTAGTTTGGAATCAAAATGTTTTCACACGAATGAATATCCCAAAACACCCAAAAATATGTGAATTTCGTTAGTTGGCGCAGACATTCCTTTTCGCTAATATTATTGGCATCGACAAAACAATCCCATAAATATCCTTGATAACACAAGCCATCTTTATATTGAGTAAGTTTGGAAATGTACTGAATATATATCGCTGAATGCGTGTTGATGAAACTACCAATGTACTTCTTTCGTAATTCTGTAGATCTATGATTGTCTATAATTTCCATACATTCTCCTAATCCTTAAAAAATTTTATTATCGCTTTAACACCTTGCCTAAAGTATTATTTTTAAAAGGTTTTGTTATTTTCAACATACAAATTGTAGCCGGAAGAAATTTCTTTGATTCGGGAAAAGTTCAACGGGCACTTAATATAAATGTAATAATCGTAGCCAAAAGTGCATACCAAGGATGAGGCCTTAATCTCACACCAATACTGTTCTCTTAAACAATCCCGAATCACAGATAATATTCTTTCTCTATCAAACAATGTCTGATTATTTGCGTACGGGCATCGATGACGATAATCTTCTAATTTTGTTATTTTAATATGGCTTATTTTGAGTAATTGCAGTATCGTTTGTATCAAGCCAATATAACGATTTTCTGTATCGAGATATTCTTCGATTGTAAACAGGCTTCCACCAAAATATTTTCCAACATCACCTACAGAAGTCCATTCATCCCGAGTATAAATCCCATTACTTCGAAATTGAGGATCATATTTTGATATGCGGTAATTAAATAACATTCATTTAATCTCCTATTCTAACGCTCAGGTCCCAATTAAATGTCCCTGTTCTAGTTGTTTTGTTACCCAAATTAGCAATACTGGAAGCAGCTTTCCATGCTCCTCCAGTGTGGGAAGTTCCATCAAAAGAAATATATCGCATATCAAAAGTTGCTTTAGGATTAAAAAAAATGGATTTTCCATGCGAATATTCCCCTTTTACCTTTGAATATCCTTGCTTGTTGGCAAGCATTTGTACAGATTTATTAGTACCGTCACAGTCATTATGCACCAACACTTCCGTATCGCCTACATAATACGTATGGAAGTCCGCAACCTCAAAGTTATAGACGGTAATGGGTGCTTCCAAAATCTCGTGCTGTACTTGTTCTACCACGACGTAGGAGCTGTTTAGCAGGGCAAGGATATCACCGGCACGCAGATCGCAAGCCGCAATCCAGCCAGCTGATCCTTCCAGGATGCGTTCATTACATCATAATTCTTACCACCCGTTGACGGAAGGATAACAGCCGCACCGTCAACATAAAATCGGTAGAATTATGATCAATAAACTCTTCCTTACTTTGCGCCGGGGGGCCCGCGCATAGCGGGTGCGGCGCATTACCGAGTTTATTATATCACAAAATCTCTCAAATGTAAATAGGGCGGCTTGGGTTTTATCCAAACCGCCCATTTTGTTAGGGAATCTTACATATTAATCTCTGCCCGTCTGATCATTTTCCTGTCGGCAGGAAACGTGCGCTCCAAACTGTCCTTTAGAGCGTGACTTGTACGGATGCTTTTTATGGCTCGGATCGTTCAACCACCACACTATAAAACGACGGCTCCGTCCACTCTCGAAAAAAGCTCTCATCCGTCTCCGTCACGTGCACCCGCTCGGGCTGAAAACGCGCGAGAAGCGCATCACCGTGCTTTTTCAGAGCCTTGGCCGTACAGGAAAGGAAGATTCCCTCCTCACGCTGCCTTGGAAGGGTGGTATCATCCTCAAAAACCGGATAGCACACCTCTGCTTTGGGATCCCTTTCTCGCAAGCCGCGCAGCACAGCACGGGCGTAGATCATCCGCTGCTCCGCAGGCGTCAGATGCCGACACGCGGGGCAATGGCAGATCGCTCCCGCATCTGCATCCGGCCAAAAATGATATCGGTGATCGGTGGAGTGCAGCGTCGCCCCCACGCTCCCTGCTCGCCAGGAGATATACTCCATCGCCTCTCTTGCAGAGGGGCAAAAATTGGCGTCTGCCGTCCGTTCTCCCCGCTCGTTCATCCGAAACCAATAGGGATGCACGCCAAAGAACGCCCGTGGCAAAAAGGAAGAAGCGGTATGCGCCCCGTATTCCACCTCAATGCCCGCATTTTTCAACTCCAGCATCGGCTGATGATACCGCCCAAACTTCACGTCTCGGCAGAGCCATTCCAATCCCAGCACGCTTCCCTCCTCCGCCTCCGGCCGCAGGATCACCAGCGTGATCCCTTCTGCCCGCAAGCTCTCCGTTAAGCCTTCACCCATTTCCTTTGGCGTGATACATATTCCCTTTTTCATTCGCAAAACTTCCTTTCTAAACAATAAAACCGCGATCTATGAAATATATATTCAAGGATCGCGGTTTTATGCAGTTTTTAGGAAAGAAGTGGTTGCAAATATTTTCAAGATGATCCGCGTAGCGGAAAAATCCAAGGTCGTTGGGGTGACTGCCGTCAACGGTGCAGGCATCCCAGTCCTCGCCGGCAAAAATTATTGTCACCTGCGGAAATTGTATCGAACATGCCTTGCGGCATGCGCAGGAAATGCGCTTGCTCCGCATCGTACAAAAGGCCGTGTACCGCGAAGGGGGACCTGCGCACATCATACCAGACCAAATCAGGTTCGGTTACGGTGGCGCTTGTCACCAGATTGCTCCACATCCTCAATACGGAATTCATCCTTGCCCTCGCTCATTTCCTTATTTTGCCGCTTTGTTGAGAATAGCCTGTACGTCGCGGCCGATGCGCTTGGCCATGCGATAGAAGCCAAGATCGTTGGGATGAACGCCGTCAACGGTGCAGGCATCCCAGTTATCGCCGCCAAACAGCTCCTTGCCGTCAATGAGGTAGACGTTTTTATCCCCTTCCTCCAGCGCTTGCTTGTAGCTTTCAAGGATCACCTCGCGACGTGCAGCAAACTCCTGCTCCTTCAGAAGGATCGCGGAGGAGGTGATCATGATAATGGGCAGATCGGGATGCGCCTCACGGATGATGCGATAGAAGGGATGGTGGGTCTCCTTCAAATGTGCGGCACCGTTGCAGTTGTGGTCGTAATCGTACACAAAAACGCTCATATCAAGTCCCTTGATGTACTCGGCCATAGCGGGCTCGCCCTTGGCACTACCGGAAAAGCCCAGATTTACGTGATCCACGTTGGTCTCGCGGGTGATGATGGCCTGGTAAGCATTGCCGGGACGGGATGCGCATCCGCCCTGGGTGATGGAGGAGCCGTAATATACCACGGGAGCCACGTTAAGGTAAGGCGTAGGAGCACCCAGACGAGAGCCCTTCTTCAGCGCAATATACAGCTCCTTAACGCCGTCGTAAAGCGGGAAATTGATGGTATAATCGGTGTCAACACCGCCGGTATAATGACCGGAGGAATAGCCCTCCTTCATGCCGCGAATCGGCATAAAGGTGCGGTAGAAGGTGTCAAAGCCAGTCTTCTCCACACGGTAAAGATCAAAGCCGGA
The DNA here is from genome assembly GCA_017462615.1 of Clostridia bacterium. GTDB lineage: Bacteria > Bacillota > Clostridia > Oscillospirales > CAG-272 > Firm-07. The sequence goes on from JAFTQT010000101.1 coordinate 9,993, forward strand.
CTGACCTGCCAGTGTGATGTGGGGCATATTGGCAGCGTTCTGCATCACGGCCTTGATGCCGATAAAGGAGGAATTTGTGCGGAAGCGCACGCGGCCGCCGGCGGTACAGCGATTCAGACTGCCGGAAAGCGCTGCAGACACGCCCTCTGCCACCTTCTGCGGCATACGGGTAAAGCAACCCATCTCCTCATCGTACAAAAGGCCGTGAAGCTCAAAGGGCAGCTCACGCACGTTGAACCAAACGAGATCGGGCTCGGTGATCGTCGTTTCCACTACCAGATTTTTGTCATATTTTTCAATATCCTGCATAGTACATATTCCTTTCAAGGTTAAAAAAGTCGGTGATGCACCGTCAATTCATTATAACAAATGCTCTTGTCAAATGCAAGCTTTATTCACAATTTTCTGCGGCAAAAATTGTCTCCAGCAGCGCTTTGGCAGATTTGATATCCGCGATCTGCTCCTCGCCGGATATCTCGCGCTCAATGATGTAAGGCCCCATATAGCCGAGAGCGTTCAGCTTTTTTACCACCAGTGGCATATTGGCAAGTCCCTCGCCCAGCGCACATTCACGGCCGAGCTGGGTGCCACAGGTGGGATAGAAGCCGTCCTTGCAGTGGGTATTGCGCACGTATTTGCCAAATACATCCAAAGCATCTGCGGTATTGGCCTTACCGTACAACAGCAAATTGGCCGTATCGAAATTGATACCGAGATTATCCGTTCCAATGGCCTCAATGGTGCGCAGCATCGTGACAGGCGTTTCCTGACCGGTTTCAAACAGGAACCACTGCCCTCTTGCCTTCAGCTTCCTGCAAAGGGTTCGCAAAGCGCCAACGGTGCCGTCAAACTCGGGATCCGAGGGATTCTCCGGCAAAAAGCCCACGTGGGTGATGATGTCCGAAACGCCCAGCCAAAGAGCGAAATCGCTGGCCTTCAAGAGCTCCGCCAGACGCATACCGCGATAAGCGGGCGGCACAAGGCCAAGCGTCACGGGACCGTATGTAAAATTCCATTCAGAGGGGCCTGTCCAGCCGGCCCACAGCGCCGTGATCTCCACACCCGCTGCGTCGGCACAGGATTTCACGTATTCCGCCTTTTCCGGCGTATAAAGAGTTGGATCCCAGCAGCAAAGCTGACAACAGGAAAGCTCCAGCTCCCGGATCTTCCCAAACTCCGCCTGCATATCGGTATCCGCCCTCATGTGAATCAAAACGCCAATTTTCATAAAAACCTCCTTTTATCAAAGAAATTTTTCAGCTGCTCATTGACAAAAAAGCAAGCCTATGCTATCATTATAACATGACCAATTCAAAAGTAAATAGACAAATTGGACAAATAATCTTGAAAATTGGTCATTTGGAGGTTTTATGTACTCTTTTGTTTCCATACCGAAGCTGGTGGATGTGCGTGGCTTTTGTACTGCCTTTGAGGATCATCCGGAGCCGAATTTTATATTTCGCGGTGAAACCCACGAGATGTACGAGCTGGTCATCGTGCTGGGAGGCAGCATGGGCATCACGGCAGGCAGCAACTCTTTTATCCTAAATGAGGGCGCCGCCGTTCTGCACCCGCCGATGGAGTTCCACAGCCTGCGCTCCGCCAAGGGCACGCTACCGCATTTTGTGGTGTTCAGTTTTCTGGCCGACACCGTGCCCTCCTACCGTAAGCGCGTGTTTGTGCTATCAGAGGAGGAGCGTCTGCGCGTTTGCCGCATACTGGATTTGCTCGTTACATCTACCGACCGCAAGGACTTTCACTTATTGAACGTGATAAAGGGCGGAGAAAAAAAATACGAACGAGCCATCCGTGAATTTGAAATTTTGTTGCTTAATCTCAACGAGGTGGAAAACCCCGATGTGCTGACCGTTGGCACCACAGGCAGCCGCAACTACCAGCAGGCACAGGCCGTGCTGAAGGCCAATCTGCATCGTTCTCTGAATACCGAGGAATTGGCAGCACTCTGCCACATGAGCCCATCTCTGCTCAAAAAAACCTTTTCCCGCTATGCGGGTGTCGGTGTGATGGAGTATTTCCGCACACAAAAAATTCTGGCCGCGATCCCCTATCTGCGCAACGGTCAAAGCGTTTCGGAAACCGCTTTGCGCTTCGGCTTCAGCGACGCCGGATATTTTTCCACGGTGTTCCACAAGATCACCGGGCACACGCCCAGCTATTATCGGGAGCATTGATTCAAACATAAACAAATGAAGGAGCATCATATGACTTGGGAAGAGCTTGAAAATGAATGTCGTAATTGCCACAAATGCCCCCTTGGCGATACCCGCACCAACTGCGTGTTCGGCACAGGTAGCCGCGAAGCGGAGCTGATGTTCGTGGGCGAGGCCCCTGGCGAGCAGGAGGATCTCTCCGGCACCCCCTTCGTGGGCCGCGCGGGTCAGCTGCTGGATAAATTCCTCGAGGCAGTGGATATCCCCCGCGAGAAAGTCTACATCGCCAACATTCTGAAATGCCGACCGCCGCAAAACCGCGATCCGCTCCCGGCCGAGGAGGATGCCTGTATCGATTACCTGCGGGAACAGGTGAGACTCATTCGCCCCAAGGTCATCGTATGTCTTGGCCGCGTGTCCGCCATGCGCCTCATCAAGCCCGATTTCCGCATCACCAAGGAGCACGGACAATGGTTTAAGAAGGGCGATTTTCTGATGACCGCCGTCTATCACCCCGCCTACCTCCTGCGCGATCCCCGCAAAAAGGAGGATATGCTGGTGGATATGCGCCGTCTGCGTGAAAAGCTGGACGAAGCGACTTGACAAAATAGCCTGAGCCAAAAATAAAGCAAAAGGAACAGAGCGTGTACACGCTCTGTTCCTTTTCCATTTGCAAAAGTTTATTCCTTCAAGCTCCAGCCGCAGTCGCCGTGGTAGATCATTTGCTTGGTCATGCCGCCGTCGATACAAATGTTCTCGCCGGTGATAAAGCCCGCCATATCCGAGCAGAGATACAGCACCATATTGGCAATATCAGGCGGGTTCCCTACCCTTCCCGCCGGCTGTTGGGTAGCGTCCGCGCCCTCGTAAACCGTGTAGTTATTATCGATCCAACCGGGCGAGATGGAATTGACGCGCACCCGGCCAGAAAGACTGACCGCCAGTGCGTGAGTCAAGGCGGCAATGCCGCCCTTGGCCGCCGTGTAGCTCTCGGTCTGAGGCTGACTCATCCTGTCACGGGAGGAGGAAATATTCACGATGCTCGCACCCTTGCCAAAATGCGGCACAAAAAGCTTTGCAAGGTAAAAAGGCGCGGTCACGCCCACCTGCAGGGCATATTCAAAATCCTCGTAGCTGCCATCCGCAATGCCGCGTGACCGGGGCGCGGCGTTGTTGATGAGATAATCCACGTGGCCGTAGTCCTCGATCACCTTTGCCGCAAAGCTCTCCAGCGTTTTCTTGTCCGCAAGATCTCCTACAAAATAATCGTTTTCCAGCAGGTCGATCACGCAGGCAACAGCGCCCGCCTCCTCGAATGCTTCACGGATGCACTTGCCGATCCCTCTCGCGCCACCGGTGACGACTACAACCTTTCCCTTAAAATCAAACATTTCCACTCTCCTCCGTTTCACCAAATGAACGGTAAAATTCTGTATTTGACCCGCTTTTTGTATGCCGCATAGCCCTCGAGCCCCACCGAAAGCACCTTTTCCTCGTTGATGATGCGCACAACGATCACCGCCACGTAAGGCAGAAAGCACAGCAACGACCACCAGGAGCCCAGCACCAGCGGTATGGCGAGAAAAAGCCACAGCGTCACCGCATACATCGGGTGGCGCACGATGCCGTAAAGCCCGGTGTCGATCACCTTCTGATCCTTCTGCACCTCCACGGTTCTCGACAGGTAGGCATTTTCCCGCATCACCTCGCCATAAAGCGCATAAGAAACGAGCAGCACCGCAGACGAGACGACAACCACCCACGAAGGCACCGCAGACCAGCCATAGCGGAAATCCAGTCCCGCCACCACGAAGCCTGCCACAAACAGCAGCCCCGAGGCTGCGACCACGCCCTTTTGTGTACGCTCACCCTCCTTTGCGCTCAGGCGCTTTTCAAGCAAAGCAGGCGCTTTGATCAGCAGCACGATACCGAGTATCAGCATCGGTACAAACAAAAGGCCGATGAACAACCAGCCGTTCCTATAGCCAAGGCTCCCCGCCGGCAGGAACAGCAACGCCCCCACAAGCAAAAGGCCAACGGTAAATTTGATCAGTGCATTGCACGCAAGCTTCATAGCCTCCCCCTTCTATTCTCCATCACAGCTGCGCCAAAAACGCATCAGCCTTCGCTCTGCTTTGGAAGATCAGTACGTTTTTATCGCTGTATCGTTGGAGCAGCGCCATGACCTGCGGTCGCCGCTGCTCGTTGAAACTTTTAATAAACGCTATAAACTCCGCATCCTCCTCAGTTTCCACCCACGGTATATCGGAGCGTGGCTTCCCTCTCCGTGCCCTGACGCCGTCAAGGCAGACCTCCATGGGGAAATCGAGAAAAACCACCGTATCGCACAGGGCAAGCCGCAGCTCCATGGTAGAGCTGAAATTGCCGTCAATGATCCATTCGTCTTTTTTGAGAACGGCAGCAAGGCGCTCCAAAAAAACGCTCTTTTCTACCGTAGTTTTATCTGCATTCCAGTACAGCATATCCAAATGATATAATGGAACACCCGTTTTCTGATGCAAAGCTCTCGCAAACGTGCTTTTTCCGCTGCCTGGGCAGCCGATGACCATGATCCTCTTCATTTTTCATTCATCTCCTCCACCACACGGCAGGGTTTTGCCGTCATTTCTACCCACGCGGGGCGGAAACCGCTTTTAATGGCATTGCGAACCGATTTCACGTTGCACCAGGCGGCGCAGTAGAACGGCACCTTGCCACGATTCAAAATTTCCATGGCCAAGTAGCTGGTCAGCGCGGTAGCGATCCCCTTCCTGCGATACGCAGGCAACACGTCTACACCGATCTGCCACATGGTATCACAATCGGCCGAAGCCCCCGCAAGCCCCACCAGCCGATCACCGTCGTATGCCCCTACACCCAGCACGTCCAGCTCCTTTCGCTTTTCACATAGCGCATTCGACCACTCCGGCAGATATAGTTCCTCAAAATCCGCTTGCGTTAAAAGGCGTTTTCTGTAGGGGAAGTCGTCTTCGGTCCGCGTACGTAAAGCCTCCACGTCCGGCAAAAAATACTCTGCCATGAAGCAGATCTTCTGTCCCCTCTCGACAAGCGCCTCGTTCAGTACGTGCAGATGGGGCGTTTCAAACAGATGCTCGGCGGGATATTGATTTATATAAATTTCAGCGATCTCGCGATATTCGGGTGACACGGATGCCACTACGTTGTTGCCGTAGGACACCAGCTGGCAGGAAAAGGGCAGCTGCAGATATCTCCTGGCTCTCGCGTCCTCGCGCGATATGACGATCACGTTTTCGTTTTTCTCGAAATCCAACGGTGCGGCACCGAGGTCAATGGCAGATTGCGCCATAGCGATCCTTAAGATTTCTTGGTTGGTCATCATACCCCCCCTTCCACATTTCGCTTTTATTATACCAAATTTATGCGACAGTGTCAACGCCGAGCCGCATATTCCGATACAGCTCCGCATATACTATACCATCAAATTTTAACGGAGAAATTATGAAACGATCAATTGGGCTTTGGCAGTTCTTGGGCTTCGGAGTGACCTCGCTTGGCGGTACGCTGCTGCATTTTTTGTATGAATGGCTCGGAAAGGCGCGATGGATCGCGCCCCTTTCCGGCGTCAACGAATCCACCTGGGAGCATATGAAGCTGCTTTTCTGGCCGATGTTTATTTTCGCTATTGCAGAGAGCCTTTTCTTCCGCGAACGAGAGAATTTCTGGTGTGTGAAGCTGCGCGGTATCCTCCTTGGACTTGTTCTGATCCCCGTTCTTTTTTATACCTATAACGGCGTGATCGGCTCCTCGCCCGATTGGATCAACATTGCCATTTTCTTCATTTCCGCCGCCGTTGCTTATATTTACGAAACACGACAATTCCACAAGGAAACGCTGTGCTGCAGATCGCCCCAATGGGCCATAGTGACCCTTTCGGTGATCGCCCTGCTCTTTGTGACATTCACCTTCCTCACTCCGGAAATCGGCATTTTCAAGGATCCCCTGACGGGAACCTACGGCATATAAACAAGGCAAGCCCCGCCTCTCTTGGAAAGCGGGGCTTTTTCTCCTTAAAATGCCAGGATCACAAAGCTCGTAGCGGGAATGTGCACTCGGTAGGTTTTCTCATCCACGCGTTGAACGGTTGCGGAGCCCTGTGTACCCTCCACCAGCTTTTCGGGCGTTACCGCCTCCTTGAAGGTGACGGTAACGGTGCGGTCAGCCTCGTGGTGAATGATGTCACCCTGCTTGATGTCACGCTCGTTGCCGGCATTGTTGAAAATGGTAAGATAGCGCTTACCGTTCTCGTCGGTGGAAACCAGCCAATGCAGCGCGTCCACGGTACAGGGCATGGTCTCCTCGATCAGCGCAGGGAGGCGTGCCTCAAGTGCCGCCAGATCGTTACTTGTAAGAATTTTGAATCCCTGTCCCGCCTTTGCCTTGGCAAAGGTGCCGTCAAGCGAGGCATCGATCAGATAATCGTAGCGAGCCAGCGCCTCGTCGGAGGCGTCCTCGTAGATGATGTCCACCACGTCGCCAAAGCGCGAATTGGTGAGCACGTGATCCTCGTTGTCGCCCTCCACCCGCTCGGTACACGCGAAGAAGAGCTTGAAGAGATCCTCGATGTGGCCGAAATACTTGGTATCCGCCTCATTCAAAGAGCTTTTCAGATATCTGCCGCGATGCTCACCGACGGGAGCGCTCAACAGCTCTCCGTTGAGCTCACAGCAAGCATAGCGCGCGGGAAGCACCAGCGCGAAGGGGGTTTTGGCCTTGATACCGCGGAAGCGCAGCGCATTGTTGATAAAGCTCTTTTTGACGATGCCGTATTCCGACAGCTCAAAGGTCTGCATATCGTTATAGCTACAGTTGAGTCCCCACTCCTCGCCCATATAATCCGCGCCCGACATCAGCGTGTAGTAATAGATACGATTCTGCAACAGACGCGAGGAGCCGCCGTTGTGTCCGTGGGTGGTAAAGTCGTCCTGATGGGTCTCCTGGGTGAGATACCATTCGTTGATGGGATCCGTATTAAAGCAGGGCATGGTGTAGCCGTAGCCGGGCGTGGAGCGCCAGCACTCGTAGTAAGTGCCAAAGGTCTTGCCCGTTGCCTTCGCCATGCCGCGTGCCAGCGCCACCTCCAGGCGCATCAGAATGATCTGACAGCCCACCTCGGGCATGAAGGTGCGCATACCCAGCTCGTGCTGCATTTTGGGGGCGAGATAGTAGCTGTCACAGGGCAGGATGTTGTTGTCGGTATCGGCCATACGGCGCGCCATCAGCTCGCGGAACTCGGCGAGAAATTCCTCATAGGTTTCGGCATATTTGAGGGTGGCAAAGTAATCGACGCTATCCTGCGTGAGCGAGTGCAGATACTTGCCCTCGGGGGTGACGGCGTGATCGCTGAGCATGACCTTTCCCAGTACCTCCGCGTCAAAGGGGCCGTCACCGAGCCCGAGCTTGCGGACTCTGCCCCACTCGTCGCCGCGGCGGTTGGAGCCACTCTCGTGCAGCTGAAAGCCGAGGAACCAATCCCCCAGCAGCTCGCGATACTCGCGGATCAGCGCCTTGTCAAACGTATAGGGATACCAATAGATACCGCCTGCGATGCGATCCACGTAAAACGGGATCCGCTCCGATTTGATCAGGCTGTGGAGCTTTGTGCCCTTGGCCGCGTAATTGTTGAAAAGGCGGTGACTCGGCACGGCAAAGCAGTGCTGGATCTTAAAGCCCGTGTCCTTGTTGATGAGACCGTTTTTCTCCAGTCCCACAAAACAATCGTCATTGTACACGTGGAAAAATTTCATATATCGAAAATCCTCTCTTTTATCTGCATCGAAATTGAAGAAACGTTCCTTTCTTCTGCTCCAAAGAATAGCACACCTCTCCCGAAAAGTCAAGAGGGCTGCAGATTTTCGTTCTGCCAGCCCTCATCGTAGCAGCCATTTACGACGCGCTGCTATTATTTCCAGCCGCACTACTGATAAATTGCCCATCCTCGGCAACACTGTTGATGGTGCTCTGCTATAGCGATTCATGACATTGCCCATGTTACGTGACCCCCGATTGGCTGAAACTACGAGAGTGACCACATACATTGACTACAAATTTTTATAAAAAACGATCCGCTCTCATGAGTCCGGAGCCATCGATTTGGGAGCGGATCTTTACGACCACATGCACGACCATAGACACGATCGGAGCACCTGGAGACAAGATGCCACGAGAGTGCGAAAGGTCTTTTTGCCATAGCGAAAAGGTCTGAAAAAAGATAAAATGACCAGAAAAATATTCAAACTTGGCTTGGGGTTATGGGGATAAGCAAGTTCAAACGGCGTTGACGCCGCCAACGCAAGTCACATCAGACCAAAATCGGAGGTTCAACCGGACCTCCGATTTTCTTTTATTTTCTCACATAATCTCTTGAAATCTCGCGTTTTCGTGATATACATAATGGGCTTGTTCTTCCCTGCTTTGAGGGTTGAACAAGCCCATTTTTCGCCTTTGACCACATGTTTGACCACTTGCGGAGATTTTTGGTTTATTTTCGCCTAATTTTTGATAGTTTTTGGACGATAAAACTATTTTTGATATTTCTCCTTTAAACGATCTAATTCCTCGCGTTCGGGGCATATTACTCTTCCCCAATTATGCTTAAGTTGCGCTGTGAAGGCATATTCATTCATGCTCATTATTTTATCTCGTTCATTTATATCAAACATTGAAATAGCACCATCATCATGAAAAACTCGCGATGAATAGTTTTCATGTATTAATGTTATTGCTGCCGAGGGAGATATCGGTAAATTTATAACACTATGTCCGTTCAAACTATAATTGTACATACCATCTACCGATAGAACAAAAGGGACATCCGTTCTGTTAATTAAAAAAGTCACTATGTACTCCGAAAAAACTTTCTGTTCCTTTGCAATTCCTATTCCAACTCTAGCAACATAATCGTGTTGATCACGTGTAGATAGTAATTCTATGAAATTACTTTCCTCTTTCATACTACGAACTAATGATGGACTTCGTGCTATTAATGCATACAAGAAATTTTTTACTGTATCTTTAATACTAGATTCTACGGACAATGTTTCTTTTTCGAATCCAACTTTTTCTACATAAGAAACAATTTTACCAAAAGGAGTTTCTATATTATC
>JAFTQT010000102.1 GCA_017462615.1 Clostridia bacterium
CTACAGGTTTGCGAGATTGTTTTTCGTATTGGCAAACACCCCACAAACCCAAATTTAGCGTTCAAATTTTGATATGTCGGAGAGTGATGTGCCGCCAAGGGCGGCGTGATGTTGCCCCTTTGGGGCAATGATGTTGTGCGGATTCGCCACACAATGATGTTCTGTTCGCCTTCTGTAGCCTTCATTTGCGCTCGAAACGAGCGCAAACATCACGCGGCGCATGCCGCGCATCACAAGCGTAGCGTCATCATTCGCCGAAGGCGAACAGAGTTGCGCCCTGCGGGCGCATAAACCCCAATTTGCAGGCTTCACTACGCAAAAAGGGACTGGGTCACACATTAGTGATCCAGCCCCTTTGCTGTCGGGCGGCGATCAGAGATCGTTGCCTCTCTTACCGGTCACCAGCTTACCGAGGGCAAACAACGCGATCGCGTTGGGCAGCACCATCAGGTAGTTGAAGAAGTCGGTAAGCTCCCAAACCAGGTCATCCTGGAAGATGGAGCCGAGGAATACAAAGCCAACGGCGATGATGGAGTACACCAGCACGGCCTTCTTGCCGAAGAGGTACTGCACGTTGATCTTGCCGAAGAAGTTCCAGCTGAGAATAGTGGAGAAGGCAAAGAAGAACAGGCACACGGCAACGAAGATGTTACCGAAGGTCTCGCCAAACACGGTACCGAAGGCCATCTGTGCCAGATTTGCCTTGGGGAAGGCGGCAAGGCCGTCAGCCAGCGTGTAGGTGGCGGGGTTGCCGAGAGGGCCACCACCGGCGTAGAGGGTGGAAATGACCACCAGAGCGGTCATGGTCAGCACGATGAAGGTATCGATAAACACACCGATCATAGCGGTAATGCCCTGCTCGTGGGGATCCTTCACGTTAGCCTGTGCGTGTGCGTGAGGGGTAGAACCCATACCGGCCTCGTTGGAGAACAGGCCGCGCTTTGCACCCTGGCTGATGGCGGTCTTCAGCGCGTAGCCGATGCCGCCGCCGATGAGGGCGTTGGGAGTGAAGGCGTACTTGAAGATCATGCCGAAGGTTTCAGGCACGTACTTGATGCGGGCGAAGATGACCACCAGAGAGCCAACGATGTAAAGAAATGCCATAACGGGTACCATTTTCTCGGTTACGGCCGCGAGACGGTTCACGCCGCCGAGGAACACGATGGCGGCCAGCACGGCAATCACCGCACCGATGATCCAGTAAAGGCTGCTGCTCATGCCAATAGCCGTACCGGCGGTGCCGGCAATGGAGTTGGACTGCACCATGGTGCCCATGAAGCCAAGGGCGAGGATGGTGGCAACGGCGAAGAATGCGGCAAGGAACTTACCGAAGCCGCCCTTGAAGGCTGTCTTAATGTAGTACACGGGGCCGCCCTGGACGTTGCCGTCGGCATCGACCACGCGGGTCTTCTGCGCCAGCACTGCCTCGGCGTAAATGGTAGCCATGCCAAGGAAAGCGATGACCCACATCCAGAAGATGGCACCGGGGCCACCCACCAGGATCGCGCCGCAGGCACCGACGATGTTACCGGTACCGACCTGCGCAGCAATGGCGGTGGCCAGCGCCTGGAAGGAGCTGAGGCCGCTCTTCTGCTTACCGCCCTTCAGGGAGATGTTGCCGAACACCTGCTTCATGCCCTCGCCGAAACAGCGAACCTGCACGAACTTGGTGCGGATGGTGAAGAAGAGACCGACGCCTACCAACAGGAAAATGAGGATGTAGTCAGTCAGATACGAGTTTGCGGTTTGAACGATTTTCAATAATGCGTCCATTTTTCTACCTCCAAAAAGAAAAAAGTTGCCCCCAAAAGGCAACTCCTGAAAATAAAGATGTGCAGACATATAAAAATTGCGCGCATGCCTGCTCCGTCCTTTTGCCTGAGAGATTCGGCGGCTCGCGCCACCTTGCACCTTCGGCACTCTTGCGAGATTCTCCGGAGCTTCCTCCGCACCCGGTCTCCCTCATGGATTCCGGATACTTCACTGGGAATTGGGCTTATTGTATCACGCTTCGCCCGGTTTGTCAATACCCATTTTCAACTTTTTTTGATTTTTTGCGATTTTTTGCACAAAAAAGGTATAAAGGAGTGGATTTTGATAGAAATTTCACTAAAATTCGTAAAAAAAGCGGATTTTATACAAAAAAATGAGGAAAAACACATTTTTGACTGCAGGCCGCCTCTCAAGCGCCGCCATCGGCCGCCACCGCCTTTTTTGGCGGTTGTGTTTTGTTGCCCTGCGTGCTATAATAAAAATGAGATCTCAACAAAACGCGCCCAAGCCCTTGACTTTACAGCTTACTGCAATGTTACAATCTGATTACGACAGCGAAAGGAGCCGCCATGGAAGATCTGCTTCACAACCGCATAGCTCGTCCCGTCCTTGCCTTTTGGCAAGGTGTGCTTTCCTATCTTTTATTTATGCTGCTGGCACAATGCCTGGATTTGGGCTTTATGGGTGCCATCAACCTGCCCGCCGTCGTGTTCGCGCTGATCGCGCTCATTACCTCCAAATTTCTCCTCATCTACGGCATACTGCGCAACCTGACCCTGACGCGGCTCTACGATGACGCTGACGTGGAGGCCGCCGGCGGAAAGCTGCGCGGCTTTCTCCCCCACGTGCTCCGCCTGCGACAATTTCAGCTGGAGCTCTTGCCCTTGCTTTTGCTCAGCGTCCTCGTCCACCCGAAGGTCTGCTTCAAGGTTCTGGTGCTGCTCTTCCCCTACCTTGGCATTCCCTTCACCACGCCGCTGCGGTGGGGGCTTTCCCTCTTCCTTGGTGCCGTCACCTTTTTTACGGCCGTGCTGGCCAAGCGCACCGCGCTGCGCCTGGTTGCCACAGACAGAAAAGCGGACGAAAAAACCAAGCGTCAACACCTGGGCTTCCGCATTTTCTTCGTTTTTGGCGCTGCCCTCATCGTACTGCCCGTGCTGCTGCTTCTGCTGACCGAGGCGGTAGGCTTGATCGCGGCTATGGGCGTCTGGGCGCTGCTGATTCCGGTTGCACTCGTTCTGATCGGCGTACTGATCTATTTCATGCGTTATCTGCGCGCCGTGCGCATCCGCCGCAGATTTTACCGTTCACTTACCAAAATATGCCGCCAAACGGGTGCGGAAATCACGGAATGGTACCGCCCGTATCGCTCTATTTTTCATCTGGGCGAAAGACACACCTTCACCCTTTGGCATAAGGGGCGCCGCTACGATTGTCAGATGGTGGCGGGGCTGAAGCGCCGCAATCCTCTGTATTTTTCCGACACGGGGTACGTGGAAAACCGTCATATTTTCAATATGCCGCGTCTGCGCGTGCATCTGCTCACCAACGATCGACCGATGCTGTTTGAGTATACCACCAGGCAGCGCTACGCCTTTGAGGGCGAGGGCGGGCAGAAAATTTTGATCGTATCCCCCATTACCAACGAGATCTACACCGGCAATACCGTTAGCCACAAGCCCGCCGACGTGGGTGAGCGGATCGGTGAATATACGCTGTATAACGGCTCGGGCTTTCTCAACGCCATCGAGCGGGATTGTCTTTAAGTTATATACCGAAAACTCGCCCCGTTTAAGGATCAATTCACGATTCAACACCATTTGGACAAGGAGGACACCATGCAACAGGATTTCAAAAGAGCTCTCATCCTCCGCATATGCCGCGGCTCATTGCTCTACTTCCTCTTTTTGCTGCTTTCTCTTTGCTCCGGCGTTTTCTTTGTGCCGGATGGCGGCGCGGAGCTGGAGGTGGAGCTGGCCACGCTGCCCTATATCATCGGCACCGTGTTCATTCCCTTTGCGCTGGATATCGCCGTACGCATCTTTGCGGAAAACGACGCGCTCATCCGCTCGGATGAAAATTTCCGGGGCGGAAAGTGCCTGCCCTTCCGGGAAAACGCCCGCTACATCCTCACCCGTCGGGAATTTTATATGGAGGTCGCCACCCTCTGCCTGTGGTGTCTCCTGCTTCCTTTGGAAAGCGTCTTTTACCCTGCGCTCAAATGGCTCTTTGCCGGTGTCACGTGGCCACGCGCCCTCAAAAAGCTGGTGATCCTGGCGGTGATGTGCCCCCTCTTTTTTGGCATCGAATTCATCGGCTGGTTCTTTTCTCTGGTGGCCTGGCAGCAAAAGCACTTCCGCGAGCCGCCCCGCATGTGGAGCCTTCGCATTTTTCTGCAAAGTGCCTTTGCCCTTGCCATGACGATCCCCGCCTTTTTCGTGCTTTCCTATCTGACGGCCATTCCCCTCACCATCTTCTACGGATTTATGGGCAGAGAATGGCTCTACTACACCATTCCCGCCGTTTTTGCAGTCGTTCTGCTGCTTCTTTGGTTCATGCGCGCCTTTCACGCCCGGCTCCGCTATCTCCGCATCCTCAAGCGGCGATGCAAGGAAGCGGGCTTCAAGGTCTCCCGCATCCGTCGGCCGCTGCGCTCCCTGCTGCGTCCGGCAAGAGAGATCAATATTTCCATTGAGGGCAACGGCAAGCGGTACGATTGCAAGCTCATTGGCAGTATGCAAAGGGATTGCCCCCTTTACGTTTCCGAGGCGGGCGTGTACTATTGCCTACACGCCATCCGCGTGCGGCAGACCCGCGTTTTTCAGTATATTTCCTCCTACCGCTTTGATTTCGAAAGTGACGGCATCAAAATTCTCATCATCAATCCGGACGTGGAGGCGCTTTACGCCGGGACACCGGACTTTTACCGCCTGATCTACACCGGAGAGACCGTTGGCCCCTACAAGATATTTGAGGGCATTCCCTTCCTCAATGCGTTGGAGCGGGATTGCGTAGAGCGCGATCCCAACCGTCCCGGGCAAACACCTCATTGACCGGATGAAAAGGGGCTGATTCATTAACATTACATCATAGCCCTCGCCTTTACCGTATCAAGGGATTTCAAATTTTGATTTGTCGGGGCGGCAAATTCTCTCCCTCCGTCAGCCGACAAGCGGCTGCCACCTCCCTCGTCAGAGGGAGGCGGGCGGTATGCATAACATTGCAAGTAACAACGGAACAAAGGAAAAAAGTACAATGCGGCAGATATAGTCAGCCTCCCTCTGCTCACAAGTCTGCGCCTTGTAGGAGGTGGCGCCGAAGGCGACGGAGGGAGAGATTTTCTTTATTTGAACTCCCCAACAAACCCCAATTTGAAGACTTTTATATGCACCAAAAAAGGAGCTGAGCCACATTTTAGTGACTCAGCCCCTTTTCATTTCTCCGCCGTGCGGCGCTTTTTGCGCCGCTGACGGTTGATGTGCCGCTCAAAGTCGCCGCTGTCCAGGAGCTCTGCCAGCACGTACTGCTCAAAGGTGGGCACGGTGCAGGAATATCCCCCCAAACGGTGCTGAAATTCTGCCAAAAGCGCCGGCGGCAGCACCATATAGCCCACGCGGATGGCGGGGGCAACGGTTTTGGTGAAGGTGTTGATATAAACGGTTCTGCCGGCCGTATCCAGCGAAAACAGCGTGTCCTGAGGCTTGGCAGAGGGGGTGAACTCCGAGTCAAAATCGTCCTCGATCACGTATCCGTCCCGCGCCTCGGCAAAGGCAATATATTCCCGCCGCTTGGAGGCGGTGGCCGTCACGCCGGATGGGTAGCTATTGTAGGGCGTTACGTGCAAAACGGTGGCTGCCGTCTCTGCCAGCGTGTCGCTGGGGATACCCTCCGGGCCCAGGGGCAAAGGCTCAAAGCAGATACCGTTTGCCGTGTAAACCGCCCGGATCTTCTCGTAGCAGGGGTCCTCAACGGCAAAAATGCGCTCCCGCCCCAGCAGCTGAACAACAAGGCCGTAGAGGTACTCTGCCCCCGCACCGATCACCACCTGCTCCGGGCTGACCGCAAGGCCTCGATTGCGGGCAAGATAGGCACAAATGGCCCGACGCAGCTCCGCACAGCCGTTGCTCTCCGACTTTACCAGGATCTCCGCGCCGTACTCCGCAAGCACCCGCCGCATGGTGCGGGCCAGCACCGAAAAAGGGAAGGCCTCGGCCGTATCCCCCAAACGGTATGGGTTTTGTGGCTTTGCCCTGCAGGTGCAGCGGCAAACTGATCCGCCGCGCGATAGATGGCAAAGCATCCGCTGCGCTCCCGCGTGCCTGCATATCCCTCCTCCACCAGCAGCTCCAGCGCATGCTCCACCGTGGACAGACTCACGCCAAGATCCGCGGCCAGCGACCGCTTGGAGGGGAGCTTTGCGCCGTGGGGATACACGCCGGATACGATATCCTGCCGCAGCAACTCGTAGATCTGCAAATATGCCGGTCGCCCGGCCTTCATATCCAGTACGTAACGCATAAAACGCCCTCCTTTCTCCTGTTTCTTCTTATTATACTACGCTTTTTTTGTTTTGTAAAGGGTTGACTTTTGCCCGGTTGCCATTTATAATAAAGAAAATCAAAGGGAGGATGAGCATGAGCACCTTTTTACAGGATTTTGCCGCCTTCGCCAAGGCGAATGGCTATCACATTTTTCGCGTAACGGAGATCCTTCAGGGAGAGAGCGAAACGCTGGAGCTACACCCCGTGCCGCGCTGTCAGAATTCCTATTCCGTGGCCAAGGTCTTCGTCGTCACGGCGCTGGGAATGCTGTGGGATCGGGGGCTGCTCCGGACGGATGATAGGATCACGGATATTCTGCACCGTTTCCTGCCCAATGGCATAGATCCCCGCTGGGAGGCAGTCACCGTGGAGGACGCGATCCTGCATAAATTAGGTCTTCCCGGCGGCTTTCTGGATATTGATTTGAAGGATTGCCCCGCCTACGGTACGGATTTTCTTGGCTGCATTTTCAGTGAGCCCTTCATCACCGATCCCTGCCGCACCTATTGCTACACCGATGCTGCCTACTATCTGCTTTCCCGCGTGGTGGCGGCGCTTGCCGGTATGCCGCTGGATGATTTTTTGCGGGAGGAGCTCTTTTTGCCGCTGCAATTTGCCGAGGCGGCCTGGACGCGCTGTCCCAAGGGGCACGCCATGGGCGCTACGGGGCTTTACCTTCATTCCGCCGATATGGCAAAGCTGGGGGAGGTCTATCTCCGGGGAGGCCTGTACGGTGGAAAGCGCTTGATTTCCGCAGAATGGGCGCAAACGGTATTGGAAAAGGGCTATGAGCTTTCCCCCATTGCCGACACCGGCGCCTATGGCAAGCGCGGTATGTACGGCCAGATGCTGCTGGTTCAGCCCCGCACCCAGCGGGTGGTGGCCTTCCACGGCTTTTCCCCAAAAAGCATTGGCGACCTCAATCTCTTTGCTGCAAAATACGCATAAAAAAACGGAGCCGAATAGGTGATGTTCTTATTGGAGAATTTGAAATAGGGGTATGGGCTTAGCCCGAAGCATTTGTTATACAAATGCGAAACTGGCGATAAATGCAGATGACGCTCTATAGCCTCCCTCCGAGAGGGAGGGGGGACCACGAAGTGGTGGAAGGAGCCTGCGTAACTTTGGGTTCAGCATAGCTTCATTGTCACGCGCTCTCCCTCAGTCGCCTTCGGCGCCAGCTCCCTCCCGGAGGGAGCCTGCCTTTGCTCCTTCTTTTGCATATATAAATAAAATTCCCACAAACCGTAAGCTTCGGTCTGTGGGAATTTTTTGTCGCTGCGTTTTCTCCGTTAAGAACAGCAGAGAAATTCGTCGCGGTGCTCTTGCTTGTTTATTAAATTTTAATTAAGATTAAATCCAAACCGAAAATCTCAAATCAAAAGCCTTAAGCAAATCACTTTAAA
This sequence comes from Clostridia bacterium, assembly GCA_017462615.1. Classification (GTDB taxonomy): domain Bacteria; phylum Bacillota; class Clostridia; order Oscillospirales; family CAG-272; genus Firm-07. The sequence goes on from JAFTQT010000102.1 coordinate 7,721, forward strand.
TTTTCAACTTTCAATTCTGCATTCGCATTTTGCATTCTGCATTCTGCATTCTGCATTATTTAATGTATTCTTCCGTTGCCGCGGAGTAAAGCGCAAGCGCCTTCGCAAGATCCCCTAAGCTTTCGCTTCCTGCAGGAACCTTGCCGGCAATGGTGAGAACGCTTACCGTAACGGTCTTGTCACCGCAGGTGATCGTCACGTCGTCGTTAAGCTTGTCGGCGGTAATGCCGGCAGACTCACCGATAAGAGCGCCGTCCTTGTAGATCTTGATAACTGTGTCGGTGTCAAGCACGAGAGCCGCCTTGATACCCGTAAGACCGCCCGTAGCAGTAACTGTGCCTGTGCCGAAGTTAGCTGCGTTAAGCTCGCTGGGAGCGTATGCGCAGTTAACATTAGCAAGCTCGCCGAGGGTTGTGCCGTTCTTCTCTGCAAAGTACTTCTGCGCGTATGCACCGTAGTTGAGCATAGCCTTTACAACAGGCTGTGCCTTCAAGGACGCGGTGTCAGAGCCTGCAAGGATCGTAGCCGCATACTCTGCGATAGAGTAGGCATGATCAGTATAGATCTTACCGTTTTGATAGATCTTATAGCCTCTTGTTTCGCTCACGATGGAAACCTTGACGTCAGCAGCCATCTGAGTGGAGTTAACGGGACAGGTAAACTTGTAAAGTCCCTTAGCGTCGGGAGTAACGTCGGAGACCTTCTTTTCCGCTACTACCTCACCGTCTATGGTGAACTTGACCTTCGCGTTAGCATCGGCTACCGTATCGGGAAGGAGGTTCAGATAGAAGTTGAGCTCAAGCTTCGAGCCAAGAGTAATATCATAGCCCTCAACTGTGTTACCGGAGTTAGAAACGTTGGTGTTGGAATAACCGTTATCAACAACGAACTCATAAATGTTCTTTACGTAAAGAGAATCGATATACTCATCGGTAGTGGTCGACGTCATATTCGCATTTGCGTTCACACCCGCGATAGCGAAATATCTGAGACCGAACATATCTGCAGCATTGCTTGTGATCTCCTCAGCAGTCCTGTTCGCAACGTTGGCGATAGGCTCACCCTTAAGAACGCATATACCGTCAAGGTAAATGTCGTAGTACAAGGAGTACAGGTCGCCTGCGCCCTTGACCGTATAATATTCAGCAGTTACGTTATGATAACTGTCGGAGGAAATCTTAGCGAGAGCAATAGAGTTTCCGTTAGCGTAAAGAGTTCCGTCATTGCCTATGGAAATTCTGTAAGCGCTGTTAAATCCGCCCACACCGGTGGCAAAGCAGCCCTCGATAAGTCTGTCGACGGATGTTCTGCC
>JAFTQT010000103.1 GCA_017462615.1 Clostridia bacterium
ATCCCGGCTCAAAGGCCTTATATGCTAACCTCACTTGCCGCCTCCCATCTTGAACAGATCCTCAAAGCGCAGATCGAGAATTTTCGCAGACGTTTGGCTTTTCCTTGGCACGGAGATCTTCATACTCCACTCCACATCCGCCTCGGGAAAGAAATACTGCGCCGCCATACGGTATACGTCAAAGTCGGAACAATAGCCCATTCCTCTGCCAGGCAGTGTCATAGCCTTCAAACACCCAACCAAGGTTTTGTCCTCGGCCATCACCGCTGTCGCAAATTCCTCACTCTGTTCGCAAAACTGCACGCAAGTCTTGACTACATGCGGTGCAAGATATTTTTGCATATCGTCAAGGCCGTCGTGCTTCGCCTCGGTCAGCTTGCGGATCGCATCCGTCTGTATTTGTGTCATATTTTTTCTCCTTCCTTGTAGGGACAGGCGTCCTCGACTGTCCGCACCTCTTTTTCCAATCGGATCACCAATCGTGTGAGATCGTCCACGTCTGTATATCCGTGCAACAGCAGCTTATCAATGCCGCTTTTTCGTACCCGACCGTATAGGAACCATACGCCGGCACATTCGGTCAGATACAGCATATCCCAGCCGGCCGCGGCGTTGATGCGCGCCACCAGGCCACGTACAAGCCTGCGGAGCCGCTTGGTCAGCCACATCTTTGTATCGGAGCACTCCCAGGGTGCCAAAATAACCGCGTTCCCGTTCACTTTGCACCCTTGTCCTTTCCACCGGCCTTGTTTAGCACTTGGCGGTTGTAAATGGCCAGGATCTGCGCCTCTGGCATCTTGGCCACGCGTTGCTTCCATCCCTCTCCGGAATAGAGATTCGCCACAGCCGCTCTCATTTGGTCCATCGACATTTGTCTTTCCTCCTTGACTTTTTCGTTATGTTGTGGTATCATAAAGAAAAGGATTTTTCCAGGATCCTTTTCCAAACTGGGTCTCGCACTTGCTTGCCGGCACGCGAGGCCCTTTTTCTTTTGTCCTCATGACCCGCCTCCGTTGATCGCCGCCAAATATTGCTTGATGCCCGTGGTCACCAGCTTCACATACTGCTCCAACTCACGCAGAGCGCCAACGTTTCCGGCGTGCACAAAGTTATTCGCAGCGTCGCACAAATTGATAACCTCCTTACGCAACGTATCTGCCGCCTTCAGTACATCCACACCGGCCAATATTTCCTGAGGACAATTAGGGTCATTTCGCAAGTCCTTCTCTAAAATTCGGCAGAACTCATCTCGCACCTCACGGCGCATTTTCTCTTTGTTTTCCATTTTCGATCCTTTCTTTTTCCAATTTTCTTTTTCGTTTTTCTATTTATTTGGCAAATTTTTCAACACATTTTCCAAAACGCAGCTCAAACCGGGTGCCTACGGTACTCTATATCCGCACTCATCACCTCCTGACCCGTGGTATTGCAATACCACAAATAAAAGGTCACACTGGGGATCACGGGCACACGGTACCCGCCGTCCTGCTTCTGATAGGCAAATCCAAAAGGCACGTTGCCGCGCATCAGCGCCGCCATCAATCCCTCTCGGCCGATGCCAAGAAACTCGGCCGCCACCTCCAGCGGGATCTTCAGCGGATGCTCCTTCACGATCCGCTCCAGCTCGGTCAGCTTCTGTTTGATTACTTCCACTGTTCAATCTCCTTTCAATCACAGTCTTTCTTTAAATTTTGCATCCACAACGCTCTCCCAATACTCCAGCTCCGAGAGCAGGATCATACCGTTGTGGTTCAGCTTGCCGCCGTTGCAGCAATGCCGCACTGCCACCATAATTTCGTAGGCCTTGCCCTTGCTGATGCCGCCATAACGAGCCATCACGTCCTCCACCGTCAGATAGGGCTTGACGATCTCGCCCTTGGCCTTCTCTACCCCGGCGGTATAGCCGTCCATGTACGCCCGCATATAAAGCTCGTTCCCGGGTCTCTGCACTGCTTCCATCACTTTGCCTCCTTTCACTGTTGCTCGGCCTCGCCGAGCGCTGCGTCCGTTCTTGTGATCTGATCTTCGATGTTCTCCAAGGTGATGCCCAAATCCGACAACTCCTTGCCGCGACGCTCCAACCATTGCAGGTTATACATATACTGCCGCCGCTTGTAGATCAGCCGCTGTTCCTGCTTACCGAGAGCCACCAAGGGCGACTCCTTCAGCCGCTTGATCTCCTGCTCCACCTCATAGTCCGTCATTGTTTTGCGTGCCATTTTATGTCTCCTCCGTCTTGATCACCAGCTCGTCCAGCTTGCAGCCCGTCAGCCGCGCAATATCGCCCAGCATCGCAAGGCTGGGCTGCTTGATGCCCACAATAATGTGCCGCACCGCCCCCTCCGAGCAGCCGAGCTGCTTGGCAAAGGCGTTCTGCGAGATACCCTGCTCTTTCAGGTACGCCTCCAGCTTCTTTCCGTTAAACAGCATTTTTTGAATAACTCCCCTTTCTGTCGTTTTGTGTCGTTTTATTGTTCGTACCAAGATATTGACAAGAAGTTACTTATTTTGATATAATTAAACCAAATAACCATCGGGAGGTTTTCATGTATCAGAACGACTATGGCTCCCATCCTATAGAGGTTCGGTGTCCCCGCGACCCCGGATTTGTGCGCCTGTGCAATATCGAGTATTGGCTACACAAAAACGAACGCAAGCTCTACACAAGGATCACCTGCAAGCAAGACGGCAAAACCGAAACCTGCGAACGGTGCCGCAGTGCCATCGTCATGATGTGCAATTTGAACGGCGCTCCGGCTCCGGAGACTCCGCTGACGCCTGACCTTGAAGTTTTGCGATAATCCGATCCAAGAAGAAATAATCAAGGCTTGCCCATTCTTCGCAAAGCTCTACGGGGAACCATCGGAACATTCTGTCATAATGTTCCGTGCGTTCTTGCATGATTTGCAAATGCCGGATGCAAGCGCTCAATGATGGCTCGCACCACGCCACGTCCTCCATCCGCTTCTGCGGATCTATCATAAGCACTCCCCCCTTATTTTTTACCCCTCGTCAATGTCTTGGTACGAGTATATTTTATCAAGAAATTTCTTGATTGTCAATCTTAATTCAAGATTTTTCTTGATTTTAGCCTTTTGCACAAAAGGAGGTGAAAACAAATGTATAATTCTAACAATTTAGCAACCCGCATCAAAAACCGCGCAAAAGAACAGAGTGTTTTGCTTCGCGATATGTTAGATGCCTGCGA
>JAFTQT010000104.1 GCA_017462615.1 Clostridia bacterium
CTAAGGATGTGTCCTGTCCTCGGCTGCGCCGAGACTGCAAGTTTGCCTGTGGCAAACATTGCCGCGTCGCAGAACGCGAGCAAAACGCGATTTGCGATGCGTGATGCGAAAACGGCAACAGGAAAGAGGAGGCGGCTTTTGCCAAAAAGAGCCTCCTCTCCTTCAAATGGGCGCTTTTTGCAAAAAGCGCCTCCTCCCCCCACGCAAACAGTCCCCTTCCCCTACACCAGCTTCACGTGATACTGCGCAAACCAATGATCCAGCTGGCAGAGCCAGGCAATGAGCTGGGGGCGGGACATCAGCTGGCCAAGCCAGGTTTTGTTTTCGCCGTCGAGGAATTCCTGCAGGCGGCGGCGGTCGATGGTCGAGGCGAGAAAGCCGCCTCCGGCAAGGCGCTTTTGCAGCATTTCCCGCACCGTTTCCTCGTATTTGGGGTTGTGGGTCTTGGGATAGGGGCTTTTTTTGCGCCACAGCACCCGCTCCGGCAGATACCCCTCCATGGCCTGGCGCAGCAGGGCCTTTTCCACACCGTTTTCGAACTTGATCTCCCACGGCACGTTAAACACGTACTCCAAAATGCGATGATCGGCAAAGGGCACCCGCACCTCCACGCCGGTGTACATGCTCATTCTGTCCTTGCGCTCCAAAAGATTGGTCATAAAATACCGGGTGGAGAGCCACGTGGCCTCGCGGGCGGTGCGCATGGCGGCGTTTTCCCCCGGAAGGTGCGGGCAATCCCGGCGGCTGTGCCGCAGGCACTCCCGCATGCAGTCGTACCCCTCCTCTGCCCTGACGATGGCGTCGTCGAAGAGCGAAATGCGCATTTTGGGCGCGTGGAGCCAAGGGAAAAAGTCGTTTTCCAGCATTTCGGGGCGATAGAACCAAGGGTAACCGCCAAAGATCTCGTCAGAGCACTCACCGGAAAGCACCACCGTGTGCCGCTTTTTGATCTCCCGGCAAAAATACAGGAGGGAGGAATCGATATCCGCCTGCCCCGGCAGATCCCGGGCCTCCACCGCCTCCAAAAGTCCCTCGGCCACCGCCGCCGTAGGGGCGGTGAGCACCGTGTGCGCCGTGCCAAGCTCCTCGGCCAGCGCCTCGGCGTAGGCGTCGTCCCCCTGGGGCTGAAACAGCGTGGGGCGAAAGCTCTCCCTGTTGCCCTCGTATTCAAAGGAATAGGTGCACAGCCGCTCTCCCGACGGCCGAAGCGCGCGGGCCCCCACCGCCGCAATGGAGGAGGAATCCAGCCCGCCCGACAGCAGCACCGCCAGGGGCACGTCGCTTTGCAGCTGCCGCCCCACCGCATCAAGAAAGAGTTCCCGCACCCGAGCTGCAGCGGTGGGGGCATCGTCCGTACAGGGGCCGGCCTGTAGCTGCCAATAGGGCGCGGCGGAAAAGCCCGCTCGCGTCATCGTGCCGGCATAGCCGGGAGGCAGCTCCAGCATGTGGCGGAATACGCTCTTACCCGGCAGTGTCACCGGAGCGAGATACAATAGCTGCCACAAACCCTCCCGATCCACCTCCGGAGGGATCTCCGGGTGGGCAAGCAGCCCCTTGATCTCCGAGGCAAAATAGAAGCTTGACCCCAAAACGGTATAGAAAAACGGCTTTACACCCAGGCGATCCCGCGCCACAAACAAAAGATCGCGCCCCTCCTCGTAGACCGCGAAGGAAAAGATGCCGTTGAGATGCCTTGGGCAGTCCTTCCCGTACACGATATAGCTCCAGAGCACAACCTCGGTATCACAGGCGGTCAAAAACACCGCGCCCTGCCCTGCCAGCGCTTGCCGCAGCTCGGCAGTGTTATAGATCTCACCGTTATAGACCACGGTATATCGCTGCCCCTTGAAAACCACGCTCATGGGCTGCTTGCCGCCGGCGGGATCCATCACCGCCAGGCGATTGTGCCGGAGGCTCACCCCCGGCGCGTCATATCGACCGCTGCCGTCCGGGCCCCGTCGGCGCATCCGGAGGCCGGCCGCCTCTACCGCCTCTTTGTTCACGCGCTCCGGATGGACAAAATCCACGCATCCGTTGATGGAACACATATTGTTACCTCCGTTTGAAAGCGTTTCACTCATAGAGTATGAGCGCCGGAGCGGAAGGGTGCATATGATGGGAAGGAGCCACGAAATCACGAAAAGGAGCCTTGCTATGAAGATCGTTTTGATGAAATCCCCCGGCTTTCTCGCGCCCATCCTGCGCCGACTCTTCCATATAGAAAAGAAATAAAAATCCCCCTTGCTTCTTCAAAAAAGGCAGGAGGCTGAGTCACCAAGCGTGACTCAGCCTCCCGCTTTTGTATATGGATATAATTCATACACAATGTCAAATCTCAAAAATCCACCGTCATTTCCTCGAACAAATCCTCTAAGAACGCTTCTGCACCAAACGGCAGATCATAGGGTACGTAAACCAGTCGATACGTATTTTCTTTTGTATAAAAATCTGCCACAACCTTTATGGGGTTTCCGTGTTCATCACATGTGAAATCGATCACGTCTTTATAGTCCGAATAAGAAAACACTTTTTTTATTAGGTAGCCATTACCGTCGTAAGTATAGTCAATAGTTTCTTTGTCACCATTGCTGTACGTGAAAACTTCTTTGATCAGATGACCGTTTATATCGTAGGAATAATCGACGATATAGCGGCTGTTTTTTACTGCTTGCACCTCTTTAATTAATTTCCCATTGTCATCATAGGTATAGTCAGTAATGGTTTTTAACCCACTCTCCCATGTATGAATTTCTTTTATTAACTTACCATAAGCGTCATAGGTGTACTCATACAGATGCTTATCACCATCCATGCTTATATAACATTTTTCAATTAGATTTCCGCTTTTATCGTACGCATAATCCTCAATAGATTTGCTACCATCGGAACGAATCGTTATTTCCTTGATTATTTGACCATTTTCGTCATAATTATATTCGTATGTATGATAATACTCTTCGCCATCAACATTGCCCCAAAGCGTGCCGTCCTTCAGCCGAATCAAACGGCCATTTTCATCAAAAACGAAGTCAAGATCTATCTCCTCCTCTTCTCCCCACACTTCAATTCCTTTGTCTGGAAGTCCGTTCTGATCATAGATTATTTCTATATTGGCTACTGCGTCATTCGAATTACCCTTAACGATAGTGGAAACCGGCACATATCGAAATCTCTCTAAATATTCCTTTGCATCTTTATAGTCGCCCAGCTGCTCCAAAAGCTCATAAGCAGCCTCGTAATCGCCCGCCGCAATTAAGTCAAGCGCTTTCTTATACGTTGTAGCCTTACACGATACAAGGCACAGCATCAGCATGCATACAGTGAGCAACACACATATTAGTTTTTTCATTTCTTCTCCCTCACACTTTCGTAAAATTCAAATACTCCTTGCATTTTGCATCCTTCTTCCTTACTTCCCCAGATTTCGAGCTGATGGGACATTGGCAGATGCCAGTATCATCAAAAATGGCAACCTTTGGTTTATCCTCCAGTCTTTCCCTGTAGCCACTCCAATAAACACAAGTGGCACACATCACACGATCGATTTTACTCTCCATATAACTTCCTCCATTATATTTGAGTTAAAATATAACTCATCGAATTTATATTATCATATTTTCAACTATTTGTCAATAGAAATAGTTAAAAATGCTATAATAAACTTAATCGGAGGTGTGCATATGGATATTGGCGAAAAAATCAGAAACAAACGCGAGGATATGGACTTATCTCAACGCGATATGGCAACCCTCATTCCCATGAATCAATCCAACTATTCAAAAATCGAGCGCAACGTCCAGGAACCAAGCTTGGAGCAGCTACGCCGCATTTGTCAAATATTGAAATTAGACCCCCGATACCTTTTAAATCTCGGAGAATTGGAATCCATTTCTCAAAGCGATATGAAATTGTTAGCCGATATCAAGACGTTTATGAAAAAGCATCCTATAGAAACAAGGGACTGAGTCTCCAAGCGTGACTCAGTCCCTTTTCGCACATATAGATCTGTAAATTTTTTGGGCGTTTGCTTATAGGAAAGCACCCTCCGAACCCTGTAGGTGACAGATGCCCTCGCCGCACTGTGCGTCGCGGATGACACCTCATCCACCGCTTCGTGTGTCCCATAAAGAACGCCTTGCGTTCTTTTAGAAGAACTCGCAAGCGAGTTCTTCAGCCTTCCCCCGCTGGGGAAGGCTAACGCACATTGTGCCTCGCCGCGTTGTGCGGTGCGGATATATCATGGACCGTCCGGGAGGCCGGTCCCTACAGGGTGTCCACAATAGCCGCATCGCCGCATCATCCCCCGACAAATCAAAATTTGAACGCCAAATTGGAGGACCGAGGCGTTAATGTCATC
>JAFTQT010000105.1 GCA_017462615.1 Clostridia bacterium
GCTCCCTATCTCGCAAATGATTCCTGCTGCCCCCGCTAATCGCGGACGATGCCCACCTCCCTCGTCAGAGGGAGGTGGCAGCCGCTTGTCGGCTGACGGAGGGAGAGAAAAAAACAAAAGATAATTTAGTCAATCTTTATCCCGTGCTGATTGAGAGCAATCTTGACAGAGTGATCAATCCATTCGCAAACCCCGGGAAAATTTCGGTCAATATCTGAGTTGCCAATGCGCAAAACCGTGAGGCCTTGCTGCTCCAAATACTGTGTTCGCACACTGTCCTTCTGTATTTGACGCGGCTCAAAATGGCCGCTGCCATCCAATTCTATGACGAGCCTTGCCTTTGCACAGTAGAAATCGGCAATATACTCGCCAATGGCCTTTTGCCTTTGAAATCTTATGGCGTACGTTCTCAAAAACTCATACCACAGCTTCTTTTCCTGCCGTGTCATATTTTTTCGCAGCGTTCTGGCAAGTGAAATGTTGGTGCGGTTATATTTCCGCATTCAGCTTCTCCTTAATTTCAATATTCCCGGCTGTTACCCTTGAAGGCGCGCTCCATATCCCGCTTGGCGGAGGCCTTGGCCATATCCTCTCTTTTGTCGTAGAGCTTTTTGCCGCGGCAAAGGCCGATCTCCATTTTCACCCGGGAGCCGGAAAAATACAGCGCCAGGGGGATGACGGAAAAGCCCTTCTCCTGTGCCTTGCCCGCCAGGCGCAAAATCTCCCGCTTATGGAGCAGCAGCTTTTTGGGGCGCAGCGGCTCACGGTTGAAGACGTTGCCCTTCTCGTAGGGGCTGATGTGCACGCCGAGGGCGAAGATCTCCCCATTTTTGAAGGAGCAGTAGGAATCCTTCAGATTCACGTTGCCCGCCCGCAGGCTTTTGACCTCGGTGCCGAACAGCTCCACGCCCGCCTCTAATTTTTCATCTACAAAATAATCGTGCCACGCCTTGCGGTTTTCCGCAATGCGGCGTGTGCCGCGTTTTTCCTTATCTGCCATGCTAATCTCCGTTTCAGTATTACCCCGGGATGGGTGCTTTATACCTCTGAGAGCAGTCGCTCCATGAGGCCGAGTCTTGTGGAGGCGAATTCATAGGCCCGTTTGTAGTCGTCGTTCTGACGGCAGCAAAGCTCCATATCGCCGAAAATTTCATACATCAAAACGCCGATGGTGAGCTCCTCTCTGGCCAGCAGTCGCTCGAAGGCGGCAAGCGCCGCCGCTGCCTCGCCGTTCTGCATCAGCCGCAGCGCCGACAGTCGCTGGGCGTAGAGCGTTCCCTCGTTGCGGGTAAGATAGTCGTCAAGCTCACCCTCCCGCTGGTGGTAAAGGGCGTCTCTTGCCATCACGTAGGCGCAGAAGTCGTCACCGATGGATCTTGCCGTGGCGATCTCCCGCTCCTCCAGCATATCCGAGGAGATGGTGGGAGAGATCTCCGCAAGGCACCGGAAGTACACCGCCGCGCGAATGCGCATCCAGTCGGTGTCGTAAAGGGTCTGCCGTGCGGCGGAAAGCGCCCGGTCAAAGCCCGCCGCTGCCGCGCGCAGATGGCCGTTGTCGAAGGCCTCCTTGGCGGCGTAGTATTCACATTCCGCGCGCACGAGGGCGATCTCGTCGTCTCTGTCGCTGCCGAAGGCCGCGTTCAGAATGGCAAGGCATCCGGCGTGATCTCCGGCGGCCAGCGCCCGGCGTACGTTGGGCATAGCCGTCATTTTGCGGTAGGCGAGATCGTCTCCCTCCTCCGAAAGGAGGTAGCCCACGGGGACGTTCAGTCGCTCGGCCAGATAACAGGCCGTGGGCAGGGAAGGGAGTGCCGCGCCGCGTTCGATGCTGCAGAGCATATTGCGGGTGATCTGGTCGCCGGCGAGATCTGCCTGGGTCATCAGCTTGGACACGCGCAGCTGCCGGATCTTTTCACCAATATTCATCGCGACCTCCTTGTGGTAAATGATATTTAACATTATAGCAAAAGCTATCACCGCTGTCAAGAGGGAAGGGCATAAAAAATGCGGCAGAGCGGGTGCTTCGGTCGCAGAAAGCGACAAAATCCCTCGGTGGCCCCGACGCCTTGCGCCTGCGGTCGGCGTGCAACGTGTCATTTCCCATATATAGAAAGCGCCGCAAATTCCCGCTCTGGCGAAGCGGAAAGCCCCGGCTGCGCACGCGCAGCCGGGGCAAGGGCTTATTCTGCGTCGGCAGAGGCGTCTGCCTTTGCCGCTTCGTTTGTCTCTGCAGCCGTGTCGGTGTCCGTCTTCTGCGCTGCGCCGACCTTTTCAAAGCGCACGGCGCCGTCGGCGGCGGTGGCAAGCACGGTATCACCGGCCGTCACCTTGCCCTCCAGCATCACACCGGAGAAGGCGTCCTCCACCAGACGCACGATGGCGCGGCGAAGGGGTCTTGCGCCGTAGACCGGGTCAAAGCCCTCCTTGGCCACCAGCTGGGAAACGCTCTGGTCGAAGGTGATGGTAATATCCAGCGCCTCAATGCGCTTTTGCACCTCCCGCAGCATCAGATCGGCAATGGCGAGAATATCGCTCTCGGAAAGCTTGTTGAAGATGATGATGTCGTCGATACGGTTGAGGAACTCCGGCCGGAAGGTGGCCTTCAAGGCCTCCATCACCCGCTTGTCGGCGGCGCTCTTGCCGCTGTCGGGGGCGCTCTCGCCAAAGCCGAGGGTGGTTCTGGCGGGGCCGGTAAGGGCGCTGGCGCCCACGTTGGAGGTGAGGATCAGAATGGTGTTCTTGAAGTCCACCCGACGCCCCTGGGAGTCGGTAAGCATGCCGTCCTCCAGCACCTGCAGCAGGATATTGAACACGTCCGGGTGCGCCTTTTCGATCTCGTCAAAGAGCACCACAGAGTAGGGACGGCGGCGGATCTGTTCGGTGAGCTGTCCGCCCTCCTCAAAGCCCACGTAGCCGGGAGGCGATCCGATGAGCTTCGAAACGCTGTGCTTTTCCATATACTCGGACATATCCAGGCGGATCATGGCGGAGGGGTCACCGAAGAGCAGCTCGGCCAGCGCCTTGCAAAGCTCGGTCTTGCCCACGCCCGTGGGGCCGAGGAAGATGAAGGAGCCAATGGGACGCTTCGGGTCCTTGAGGCCCATTCTGCCACGGCGGATGGCCTTGGCCACCGCCGTAACGGCAGCGTCCTGGCCGATGACCTTCGCGTGCAGCAGCTCCTCCAGTCGGAGCAGACGCTCGCTTTCCTCCTCCAGCAGTCGATTGACGGGAATGCCCGTCCATTGGGTCACCACGTCGGCAATATCGGCCTCGGAAACCTCCAGCGCGGCACCCGAAACCTGCTTTTCCCACTCGCCGCGGGCAGCGTCGAACTGCGCCCGCAGCGTTTTTTCCTCGTCGCGCAGCTTTGCGGCGCGCTCAAAATCCTGGGCGGAGATGGCCTCCTCTTTTTCGCCGGAAATGGCCTCCAGCCGCGCCTCAGTATCCCGCAGATCGGGGGGAGAGGTACGGGCGGAAAGCGCCACCCGAGAGGCGGCCTCGTCAACGAGGTCGATGGCCTTGTCGGGCAGGTAGCGGTCGTTGATATAACGGGCGGAAAGGGTGACGGCGGCCTTGATGGCGGCGTCGGTGATCTTCAGCTTGTGGTGCGCCTCATATTTATCACGCAGACCCGTGAGGATCTGCACCGATTCCTCGGCGGTGGGCTCGCCCACGGTCACGGACTGGAAGCGACGCTCCAGGGCCGCGTCCTTTTCCATGTGCTTGCGATACTCCGCAATGGTGGTGGCGCCAATGACCTGCATCTCGCCTCTGGCAAGGGCGGGCTTGATGATATTGGCCGCATCCACGGCGCCCTCGGCGGCACCTGCGCCCACGATGGTGTGGATCTCGTCGATAAAGAGGATGATGTGGGGATTTCTCGCCACCTCCTCCATGACGCTTTTCAGGCGCTCCTCAAATTCGCCCCGATATTTCGCCCCGGCGATCATGCCGGCCACGTCCAGGGTGAAGATGGTCTTGTCCTTCAGGGTCTCGGGCACGGTGCCCTCGGCAATGCGCTGGGCAAGCCCCTCCACCACGGCGGTCTTGCCCACGCCCGGCTCACCGATGAGGCAGGGGTTATTTTTGGTGCGGCGGGAAAGGATCTGGATCACCCGCTCGGTCTCCTTGTCGCGGCCGATGATGGGGTCGATCTTGCCCTCCCTTGCCATGGCGGTGAGGTCGCGGCCAAAGCCCGAAAGGGTCGGCGCCTCGGAAAGCGGCTTTTCCCCCTCCTTGCGGCTTGCCTTTTCACTCTTGCCGGCAGCGCCAAGGAGGGAAAGCAGCTCCCGACGCAGCTCGGCGGGCTCGGCGCCGAGGCTATGCAGCAGCTTGGTGCCCACGGCGTCCTTCTCGGCAAGCAGCGCCAGCAGCAGATGCTCCGTGCCGATATAGCTCTGTCCGCTGCCCACGGCCTCCATGGCAGAGCCCTCGATGATCTTTTTGGTGCGGGGGGTCATGTCGGCGGGGGTCACGCTGCTCTCCGCACCCTTGCCGCATTGCTCCTCCACCGCCTTTTCCACGGCCTCCAGCGTGATGCCGTGGCTCTTCAGCAGCTTTTCGGACACGGCGTCCTTTTCGGCCACCAGGGCGAGGAGCAGATGCTCGGAGCCGATATAGGTGTGCCCCATCCGGCGTGCAAAGCGCAGGGAATTGTTCAGGGTATTTTGTGCTTTTTCCGTAAAGCGGTTGTTCATAGCTTTTTATCCTCCAATACGCGCTTGATATAGGCAGCCCGCGCGGCATCCCGTGCGGCACCGTCCTCCGGTGCGCCCCCCTCACTGAGGGTCAGCGTGGCGGGCAGAACGTGAAAGAGCAGGGTATGCAGGGTCTCGGCCTTGATGCTGTCGATCAAACCCAGCGCCACTCCCAGCTTCAGGCTCTCAAACAGGGTGAAGAACTCTGCCGAGGAGATGCGGGTGGCGTAGCGCAGCACGCCCTCCGCCCGATGGATGCGATCCTCCCGGATGGCGGCGGCCTCGCCGGAAAGCACCCGTGCCTTCCGTTCCTTTTCGATGATGGTGTTTACGGTCTCCTCCAGCTTGGTGAGGATATCCTCCTCAGAAAGCCCCAGGGTCACCTGGTTGGATATCTGGTAGAGGCTGCCGCGGGTACCGGAGCCCTCGCCGTAAAGGCCGCGAATGGTCAGCCCCAGCTTGGTGAGCTGATGGGTAAGGGAGGGCATATAGCCCCGCTCTGTGAGGGCGGGCAAAAAGAGCATCACCGAGGCGCGAAGACCCGTGCCGAGATTGGTGGGGCAATGGGTGAGGTAGCCGAGCTGCTCGTCAAAGGCGAGGGGCAGGGCGGCGTCCAGCCGCTCGTCGGCCTCCACCGCAAACTGATAGGCGTCCCGCAGGGCAAGCCCCGGCAGGATACATTGCAGCCGCACGTGATCCTCCTCCAGCGCCATCAGATACAGGCTCCTGTTCTCGTTGGTGAAGAGGGCGTGAGGGCTCTTTGTCTTGGCAAAGTCCCGGCTGATGAAGTGCTTTTCCACCATGGATTCGGCCATCAGCGGCGTCACGTCTGCCATATCGGTGCGCTTGAAATCGGCACCGAGGGCCTTTTCTATTTTTTCGATGATCTCCGTGGCCGCCTCGGCGGTGAGGCGCTCCTCAAAGGGGTAGCCCTGCAGGTTCCGTGCCAGGCGCACGCGGGAGGAGATCACCACGTCGGTTTCGTTTCCTTTTACTTGATACCAGGCCATCGTCGTATCCTCCTTATTGGTTGTCAAGGGCGCGCAGCTCGTCGCGGAGTCGCGCGGCCTCCTCGAAATTTTCTGCCGCAATGGCGGCGGTGAGCGCCTCCTTCAAGGAGGCCTTTTTGTTTTTTCGTTCCGCCTCGGCGCTGAAGGCCCGGGGCGTGCGTCCCACGTGGCTCACGTTGCCGTGAATGGAGCGGATGCTGCCGGAAAGCGACTCGCGGAAGGTCTCGTAGCAGGTGGGGCAGAGCAGCTTGCCGCCCGCAGCGATCTCGCGCCAGGTGGCGCCGCAGTCGGGACAGCTCTTGCCCTGCTGGGGCTTGGTGCCCCGGGGTCTTGTGAGACCAAACAGATCACCGAAGAGATCCGGAAAGGTGGGCTGGCTCTCCTCAGGCAGCTTCAAGGAGAGCTTTCCCTCCGCCTGCAGGCGCTGGGCGCAGTCCCGGCAGAGGTGGAAGGCACGGCTTTTGCCGTTGACGGTTTCTTCATAAAAATAAGTGGCTTCCTTTTCATTGCAAACTTGGCATTTCATAAAACGACCTCCTTTTTGGTAATGTGCGGGTGGAATGGTAAAGTGAGATGGATAAACGAAATAGGTAAATATATGGGAAAAATAGTTAAATAAATTGGTGAAATAGGCAAGAAGATGGGCAAAACGGCCTTGCGGGCTTCAAATTTTGATTTATGGGGTAGTCAAATTCTCTCCCTCCGTCGGCTCCGCCGCCACCTCCCTCGTCAGAGGGAGGCTATCGTTCAGCGAAACATTGCAAGCAAAGACGGAATAAGTAAAAGAAATGCGACATGGCAAATATAGTTTGCCTCCCTCTGACGAGGGAGGTGGCACGCGAATGCGTGACGGAGGGAGAGATTTTCTTTATTTGAACACCCCGACGCCCCCAATTTGACCTTCAAATTTTGATTTATCGGGGAGTTTGATGTGACAACGCACATTGTACGCTGTGATCTCGTTTGGCATCCGTCCCCCCATCGAGATCCTTCGCGTCACCGCGCCGACACCTTCAGGTGTCATTCCCTGGCGGAGCAAAGAATCTGGCGCGGCTCACTCAAGGATGACAGCGATGGGGGCGCTGCGAAGAATCTCGGGCGGAAGTTTTATCCATCCTTCCTAAACTTAATTTGCCTTCGGGAAAGGTGGCACCGTTAGGCGACGGAGAGGGGAGGTTCGCTAAACACCCATTCGGCTTTCCTTTTATTTTACCGCATCAGCGAGAGCAGAACGTGTCGAAGTATCTGCGCCCGCACGGTATTTCTTGCCTCCGGGGGCACGTCGGCAAGAGCTGCGGCGGAAAGAGCTGTGCCAAGCAGCGCGGCCTCTCTTGGCGTAACGATCTCGTTATCCCGCAGGTTTTTGAGGTATGCGGCGGCCTCCTTTTCCTCAATGGCGCTACCCACAGCGTAGAAAAAGTGCATCAGATATTCATTATGGTGCATTTGCTTGCGCACGATGCGGATGCATCCACCGCCGCCCCGGCGGGATTCGATGAGATAGCCCCGCTCCGGCGTGAAGCGGGAGGTGATGACGTAGCTGATCTGGCTGGGCACGCAGCCGAGACGGCCGGCCATTTCGTTGCGCTGCAGCTCCAGCGCACCGCCGTTTTCCTCTAACATTTCCTCGATCAGTCTTGCGATTTGGTCTGCTAACATGCGGCAGTCCTCCTTTTTGACTTTCTTTGACCTTTGTGGCTTTAGTATACATCGAAAGTCAAACAAAGTCAAAGTCAAACAAAGTCAAAAAGCAGCTTTGGGAGCCGATTACAGCCGATTATTTCAATTTATCACCTATTTTCCTCATTTTTTCTCGCTTTTTCAAGACGTACGGCCGTTTCCTTTGTCGGAGGGAAAGTGGGAGCAGCGGGAGGGCACTTTTACAAAAGCGCCCTTTTGAGGGAGAGGAGGCTCTTTTTGACAAAAATCGCCTCCTCTCCCTGTTGCCGTTTTCGCATCACGCATCGCAAATCGCGATTTGCTCGCGTTCTGCGACGCGGCAATGTTTGCCACAGGCAAACTTGCAGTCTCGGCGCAGCCGAGGACAGGACACATCCTTAGCGCTCGCTGCATCCCACACAGTGGGCGCTCGCGCACGTCCCCTCTTTTTTGCCCTTTCGGGCAAAAAATTCACCC
>JAFTQT010000106.1 GCA_017462615.1 Clostridia bacterium
GAAGGAGGCGCGCAATCACTACGTGCCGGAATTTTACACCGACCGCCGCATCGGCCAGATCGTGCGCTACATCAACGAGCATTACTTTGAAATTGAGGATATCGAGCAGGTGGCAGAGCGCTTTTACATCTCCAAATACCATCTGTGCCGCATCTTCAATAAGAATCTGGGGCTGCCGCTGGTGGCCTATCTCAATACCATCAAGATCCGCGCGGCCGCGGAGCTGATCCAGAACGAAAAGCTGAGCCTCACCGATATTGCCACCCGCTGCGGCTTCAATTCCTCCTCGTATTTCTGCAAGGTATTCAAAAACGAAAAGGGCGTATCACCGGCCGCTTATCGCAAGCAGTTAAAAAATAGGTGAAGAACGTGCCACCCCAGGGGTGGCACGTGTTCATTTCTCGTTGGTCTGATTGGCGGTGGGAAAAAGCTCGCGCCACACGTCGGTGTGGGCCTCGCAGTCCAGATAGTGCCCGAAGAGCTTGTTTTCCATTTCCGTGGAATCCGCAAGGCAGGCGCGGCGCAATACCTTTTCATAGGCTTCGCGCTTGCTCTCGCAAAACGCATGCCAGCCCTTTTTCCAAGCGCCGTTTTGCAATTCTGCGTTACGGGCGGCAAAGGCGGCAAGCATCTCCTCACCCTCGGCACCCACAGCAAGACGGATACCGCCCTTTCCGTTGGTGGTGACGGGCGTAAATTGCACTGTGTTCTGCTTGGTATCGTAATCGACCGCAAGGCATCCCACCCAAGAAGCGGGACGGGTCGGAAACTCCCACTCAAAATGGAAATTGCCCTGTCCATAAAGAATGTGGCCGTCCTCAAACTGCTCATAGCAACCGATGCAATGGCTATGCTGGCACAGCACCAGATCCGCGCCGTTTTTCACCATAGCACGGCAGGCGCGGCGAAGACGAGGAGAGGGATAGCGGCAATGCTCCTTGCCGCCATGGTATACCACCACCACTCTGTCGGCATCCGCTTTGGCGGCGCGGATATCCAGCATGGTATCAAACTCGTCAAAGGGGCGGCTGCCCATGCGATCCTCCAGCGCGTAAGAGTATTCGTGCTCACACACGGCAATCACCGCAAGGCGCTCGCCTTCTGCCTCAAAAACCAAGTTTTTACGAGAATTCTCATAGTTTTCACCAAAGCCGGTATAAGTAAGTCCTGCCGCATTTAGTGCCGCAACGGTATCGAAATAGCCCTGCTTTCCAAAATCGAAAATGTGGTTGTTGCTGAGACCGCAGCAATGTACGCCCAGGCGCTTCAGCACCGAGGCGGTTTCGATGGGAGCCTTCAGAGGCGGGCCGAATTTTTCAATACTTCCGTCATGGTCGGTCAGGGCACATTCCAAATTCACAAAACTGAAATCCTTTCCCTCAAACAGCGAGGGCGTGTCTGCAAAAAGCGTCTCCATGTCGCCCGCGCGGAACAGCTCCGCGTTATCCTTGGCAACGGAAACGTCACCCAAAAACAAGGTTTTCATTCAAAATCTCCCTATGCGTAATCAGTAACCGATATTATCGAGGCTGTAGTCCTCTAATTTGAAGTTCTCCACGTTCACGTCGGTGGCGGCAATGCCCAGCTCCTCGCAGATGACGGACAGCACCTTGCCGCCCATAAAGGCAGCACCCTCGGGGGTGTTGTAATGGGTCTCGTCGGAGCGGTATTCCATAGGGCACTTGCAGGAATGAGCATACAGATCGTTGATGATCGTGCCGGTCCCCACCAACGCCTCCCGCGCGGCGGCGTTAAACTCCTCGATCACGCTGTTGCGCCGCTGAAAGCGCTTACCCACAAACATTTCGTCCACCACGGAGGTGGTGGTGGCAAACACCACCTTGGCGCTGGGATACAAAAGACGGATGCGGCGATCAATACGCGTGATCATATCCTTGTAGTGCTCGATCGAGGAAAGGGGCGGATCACCGTAGATCTCGGGCACATCCCAAAGACCTACGTTCCAATGCACCAGATCAATATCGGCGGGCCATGCCCCCTTCTCCTTCCAATCGTGAAAGCTACGCAGGGTATACTGCGCAAAGCGGCAATTTTCCGCGGGGTAATAAACCTCCGCCACGTCGGCCAGCGCCTCTGACACATACTTGTCATAGCCCATCCGTATGGAATCGCCGATCAAAACGATTTTTTTCATACCGTTTTCACTCCTTTTAATTTTCATAGTCACCAGGGCTGATCTGACCCTTCGGTATAGCCAAGGTCCAGATGTTTCCTCAGGAATGTTCTTTTTTATTATAGCACGCTTAGCGCCGGTTGCATAGTAAAATATTGCTCAATTCACCAAAAGATTGCAAAAAATTGCCTTTCTTTGGAGATGCGGAAGCGGACCTTTCTGATATTTTTTCGAAAAATGAGCAATATTTTGCAAATAAATAAAAAAACGGCAATATAATACTATCCTTTTGCATTGCTTTCCGCTACAATATAATTGTAAATATTGCAAAGCGAGGTTTTTAACAATGCTTCAGAACAAAACGATACGTACCGAACGCTTCATTCAATTTGGTGAGGGCGGCTTTCTCCGCGGCTTTGCCGATTGGATGATCCAGAAAATGAACGAGAAGACCGATTTCGAGGGCAGCGTGGTGGTGGTACAGCCCATCCCCCAGGGGCTTTGCGACAGACTGGAGGCCCAGAACTGCAACTACACCCACATCATCCGCGGCAAGGGGGGCGTAGAGAAATCCGTGATCGACGTGATCTCCCGCACCGTGAACCCTTACGCCGACTACGAGGCCTATCTGGCGCTGGCCGCCATTCCCACCATGCGCTACGTGATCTCCAATACCACCGAGGCGGGCATCGTGTTTGACGATCGCTGCAAGGAGACCGATACGCCTCCCGCCTCCTTCCCTGCCAAGGTCACAAAGCTCCTGCACCGCCGCTTTACCCTGGGGCTGCCCGGCTTCGTGTTCCTGCCCTGTGAGCTCATTGACCGTAACGGCGACAAGCTCCGTGAGGCGGTGCTGCAATACGCCGATCTGTGGGACTACGGCGAAAAATTCAAGGCCTGGGTGTTGGCGGAAAACGAATTCTGCAGCACGCTGGTTGACCGCATCAACACCGGCTACCCCAAGGACGAGGCGTTGGATCTCGGCTATGAGGACAACATGGTCAACACCTCCGAGTATTTCCATCTCTGGGTGATCGAAACCCAGATGGAGCTTGGCGCGGAGCTCCCCTTTGCCGAAGCGGGACTCAATGTGATCGTTACCAAAAACGAGTTGGAAAAATATCGCACCCGCAAGGTACGGATCCTCAACGGCGCTCACACCTCCATGGTGCCCTTTGCCCTCCTTTCGGGCTTTGATACCGTGCTTTCCTGCATGGAGGACAAGGATATGCACGCCTACATCCGTCGGTGCGTGTTTGAGGAGATCATTCCCACTCTTGACCTGCCCCGGGCGGAGCTGGAGGACTACGCCGAGAACGTGCTGACCCGCTTTGCCAACCCCTACATCAAGCACTACCTTTCCTCCATCGTGCTGAACTCCGTAAGCAAATTCAAGGTGCGTGTGCTGCCCTCCATCCTCGAATACAAGCACCGTTTTGGCACTTATCCCAAAACGCTGACCTTTGCCCTCGGCAAGCTCATTGCCTTCTACAAGCACGGCGCCCCCAACGACGTGGCCGAGGTGACCACTTACCTGCAGGAGCATTCCGTGGCCGAGATCCTCGCCAACACCGCTCTGTGGGACGCCGATCTCACCGCACTCTTGCCGGAGGTTCTCCCTTATGTTGATTAACAAGCTGGACAACGTGGAGGTTAACCTCGACGACGGTCACAAATACGCCCGCTGCCCCATCAAGGCGGGTGAGCAGATCATCAAATACGGCAACCCTATTGGCCACGCCACGGCGGATATTGCTATGGGTGAGCACGTGCATACCCACAACGTCAAAACCAATCTTTCTGACCACATCACCTACACTTACACCGCAAACGGTACAAGTTTTCCCATAAAAGAAACCGATAAGACCTTCCTCGGCTATCTGCGCGAGGACGGCAGCGTGGGTATCCGCAACGACGTGTGGATCGTAGGAACGGTGGGCTGCGTCAACAAGATTGCGGAAAAGTTAGCTGCTAAAACCGGTGCCTTCGCCTTCCCCCACCCCTTCGGCTGTTCTCAGCTGGGAGAGGATCAGACCGTGACGCAGCAGATCCTGCGCGGCCTGGTACACCACCCCAACGCCGGCGGCGTGCTGGTGCTGGGACTGGGGTGCGAAAACAACAACATCGGCGTGTTCCGCGAGGTGCTGGGCGAATACGACCCCAAACGGGTGCGGTTTTTGAACTGTCAGGACGTGGAAGATGAGCTCCTTGAGGGTGAGCGCATCATCCGTGAGCTGCAACAGCAGGCCGCCGCCGTTGAGCGTCAGCCCGTCCCTGTTTCCCGCCTGGTGGTGGGACTCAAGTGCGGCGGCAGCGACGGCTACAGTGGCATTACTGCCAACCCCTTGGTAGGTCGCTTCTCCGACGCGCTCATTGGCATGGGCGGCAGCTGCCTCCTCACTGAGGTGCCCGAAATGTTTGGTGCGGAGCATCTTCTGATGCAGCGCGCCGAAAGTCGGGAGATCTTCGACAAAACCGTCGCGCTCATCAATGATTTCAAGGATTATTACAAGCGCCACGACCAGGTGATCTATGAAAATCCCTCCCCCGGAAACAAAAAGGGCGGCATCACCACCCTGGAGGAAAAATCCCTCGGCTGCGTACAGAAGGCCGGCTCCGCCCCCGTGGTGGACGTGCTGGATTACGGCGATACGGTGCGCAAAAACGGCCTGTCGCTGCTGAACGGCCCCGGCAACGACCTGGTGGCCGTTACCAATCTGACGGCAGCCGGCGCGCACCTCATTCTCTTTACCACCGGCAGAGGCACGCCCCTTGGCGCTCCCGTTCCCACAGTAAAGCTGGGCACCAACGCGGTCTTGGCCGCGAAAAAGGCCAACTGGATCGACTTTGACGCTTCCCCCATCCTCCGCGGTGAGGATCTGGATGGAGCCTTACTCGATTACGTCATCGAGGTGGCCTCCGGCCGGGAGACCATCAACGAGCGAATGGGTTACCGTGAAATTTCCATCTTCAAGGACGGCGTTACATTATAAACAAAGAAAGGAAAGCCTATGAAAACCATCATTCAGCCCGATTTTTTGCTGCAGACAGAAACCGCCAAGCGGCTTTATCACAACACCGCCGCGGCCCTTCCCATTATTGACTACCATTGTCACCTTTCTCCTCAGCTGATCGCGGAGGATCACGCCTTCGGCAGTATCGGTGAGCTGATGCTGGCCGGCGACCACTACAAATGGCGTGCCATGCGCTCCTTTGGCATTGACGAAAAATACGTGACCGGCGACGGCACCTGGCAGGAGAAATTCCGTGCCTTTGCCACCATGCTCCCCTACGCCATTGGCAATCCCCTTTACCATTGGACGCATCTGGAGCTGAAGCGCTACTTCGACGTGGACGAGGCGCTGACCGCCGACAATGCAGACGAAATTTTCGCCCATTGCGAGAAAAAAATCGCCGCCGGTGGCTTCACCGCCAAGGAGCTGATCCTGCGCTCGGGCGTAGAGGCGCTCTGCACCACGGATGACCCCCAGGATACGCTGGAATATCATCAGAAAATCAAGGAAAGTGGCTATACGGTAAAGGTTTTGCCCGCATTCCGTCCCGATAAAGCCATCAATATGCATAAGCCCACGTTCCTCCCTTATATCGAAAAAACCGGCGTGAAGAGCTATGCGGCGCTGAAGGCATGGCTTGCAGATCGCATTGCGTTCTTCCATCAAAACGGCTGTCGCGTGGCCGACCACGGCCTGGACTTTGTACCCTTTGCCAAGGGCGACGCCGCTGCCGTATTCGAAAAGGTACTGAACGGCGGCACCGCTACCCGTGAGGAAATGGAGTGCTTTGAGACCGACCTGCTGCTCCATTGCGCACGTTGCTATGCCGAGCACGATTGGTGTCTGCAGATCCACGTGGGTGCGCTGCGTGACAACAACCGCCGGATGTTTGAAAAGCTGGGCCCCGATACGGGCTTTGACAGTATTGCGGACACCAACGTAGGCGCGCCCCTCGCCGCTCTTCTCAGTGAGCTGGATAGCGACGCTCTCCTGCCCCGCACCATTCTCTACTCCCTCAATCCCAAGGACAATTACGTGCTGGCCACGCTGATGGGCTGCTTCCAGAGCGCAGGTGCCAAAGGCAAGATCCAGCTGGGCTCCGGCTGGTGGTTCAACGACCAGAAGGACGGCATGGAGGCACAGCTCCGCGCCCTCGGTAACCTGGGTGTGCTGGGCACCTTCGTGGGTATGCTCACCGATTCCCGCAGCTTCGTTTCCTACCCCCGTCACGAGTATTTCCGCCGGATCCTTTGCAACTTGCTTGGCAAGTGGGTAGAGGAGGGTCAGTACCCCAATGACGAGCATATGCTCTCTGAAATCGTTGCCGATATCTCCTACCGCAATGCGAAGAACTACTTCAAATTCTGAATATCCCCCCAAACGGGGCAGAAAAAGCACAAAAAGAACACCGCCTTAAGGCGGTGTTCTTTTTTATCAGCTCAATTACTTTGCAGCCTTGATCGCGGTTACGTGAGGCTGAGGACCCTGATACCAGTAGAGGAAGCCCTCCAGGTCGATCTTGTCGCCAACCTTCAGTGCCTCAGCGGCCTTATAGGTGGCGCTGTCCTTGCCACAGAGGTAGGACTCTACGCAGAAGCCGTAGGTCTTGCCGTCTACGGAAACCTTGAAGTAGATGTCGTCGCCCTGCTGGCCGGAGCCATCCCACTTATAGAGGAAGGGCTTCTCGGTGCCTTCCTTATCGGCAGAGGCAACCACGGTAGCACCCTTAACGGAAGCAAACATATTCTGCAGCTTCACAAGCTCAGCCTCGTTTGCAAGAGTTGCGGTCACGTCCTTGGCGGGAGCAACGTAGTTGCCCTCCAGAAGCGTCCAGGTAGCGTCGATGATCTCCACCTCGCCGTCCCACTCAGCCTTGTAGCCGGTAACCTTGATCTTGGCACCAACCTTCAGCTTGTTGTTGTAGTCGTCCTCAGAGCAGGGCATATTGTAGAGGAAGTAGCCGCCCACACCGTCCTGGGTGTAGAAGGTAGCCACGCCTACGCCGTCCTTTTCCCACCAGCCCTGCTTAGCCTGGATGTAGGTTTCCACTACAACCTGGCTCTCCACAGCGGCAGCGGCATACTGCTCGTAGGTCATAACGCCCTCAGACTTGGTGTAGATGTCCTCCTTGGGATCTTCAGGCTCTTCGGGCTTCTGGCAAGCAACGAAGGTGCTGAGCACCATCAGAACTGCCAATGCAACCAACAGAATCTTTTTCATTTTTCTTACTCCTTTTGGAATTTTGTTTTCCTTCATTGTCAAATAAAGAAATTTACCTTTTATTATACTCAAAAATGCGTGTCTGTCAATAGTTTAACGAAGATTTTTCCGTTTTTTTACGTAGGAGGCTGTCACATATGCGCCCATACCTACCCAGATCACGCCCAGCGTTACCAGCAGTCCCACGGAAACAGCGGGAAGAGACTGATCGTCCTCCTCCCCCGAGACCGCGTCCAGGCGGTAGAGTGCGGCGGTATCCCGATAGAGCTTTTCAAAGTAGGCGTCGTCCACCGTCTGCTTGCGGCGCTTGGCCTTGGTCACGCTTTCCACCAGATGTCCCGCGGCACTCCGCAGGGATGCGGAGCCGTTGAACACGGGCGTCACGAAGGTGTTCTCGGTATTTTCGATCAACAGCTTGGTGGCCTGCAGCTTCACGTCGTAGTAATGGTCGTTATCCTCGCCCTCGCGGGAGAGATAGTCCTGATATTCGGCGCTGCTCTGCGCCTTGGAGGTTACAGGCACGTAGCCCTCGGTGCTCGCGTAGGCGATCTGCACCCCGTTGGTCAGCAGGAACTGGGTAAAGAGCCAGGAGGCCAGCACCTCGCCAGCATCACGCTTATTGAAAATACAGACAGACGGGCCCTGCGAGATCATGGTGGGGTGCTGAGGATCGACCTGCGGCACGGTCATCACTGCGGTCTCAAACTGCACCAGCTTGTCCTCCGCAATATCCACCAGCGGTGCATCCGAGCCCATCCACGTAGCACCTGCGGTGGAATCTACCGCAAAGATGCACTGTCCCGCATTGAGGAAGTTGGCGGGATAGCCGACGATACTGAAGGTACAGAACGCGCCGCTGGCGGCGTAGGGTGCAAGGTCCTCAAGCAGTCCCTTGGTGGTGTCGTTGAACAGGAGGATATCGCCCTCGGCGGTGGAGTACGCCGCCGCCTTCTGGAGGAGCATCTGGATCATCATATTATCCGTGGATTTATAGATGAAGGGGATGAAGGTGCTCTGACCGTTGGCTACGTAGACCTCCTTTTCCTTGCCGCTTTCATCTGTCACCGTGGTTTTCCCCAGAGCCATGGCCGCGGCGGACACCTCGAAGACGAAATCCCACGTCAGCACCTCGGGGAGCGTAAAGCCCAAGGCCTCCACCATGGTTTTGTTCACGTAGCAGGCCTCGGTAGAGCGCATAAAGGGCAGCGCCATGGTCACGCCGTCGATCTTACACTCCTCCATAAATTTGGGGATCATTTCCGATGCCGTGGGGCCGTCAAAGCGCAGCTCACTGCCACCAAGGCCGTATTTTTCATCGCTCATCAGCTTATCCAGCGGCACCACGGTGTTGCTGCCACCGGTCATATAGGTGGCAATGTGGTCGGGATAGGTGATGCAGACGTTGGGCGTGGTATTGGTGGCAATATTGGTGATCACGTCGTTGTAAATCTTGCCGTAATCGGTATAGAGCTTGAGATGCACCTTCACGTTGGGATAAAGCGCCTCAAAATCCGTGATGGCCTTCTCATAAATGCGGGTCTGGGTGAGGTTGGTATCGTTTTTCGCCCAAAAGGTGATCTCGTATTGCTTTTCGGTATCAAAGGCGTCAGGCATTTCGAAGGCGCCGATGCTCCGGGCACCGTGACAAGCAGCAAGAGGCACCAGCAGTGATGCCATAAGCAGCAGCGAAAGCATGCGTAACAGAATTTTCATCCCTTCAATCCTCCCTTCGCCACACCCTCCATGATCCGGTCACGGAAGATAAGGAACAGCACGATCAACGGCACGGAGATCACCACCACCGCCGCCATCATGGCGGGAATGTTCTCGCGGCCAAAGCCGTTCTCGCGGATCTCCTGGATGCCGTTGGAAACCAGATAGTAGGCAGCCTCGTCGGTGATGAGGCGGGGCCACACGTAGGAGTTCCAGCACTCAATGACCTTCAGAATAGCCACGGTAATGATGGTGGGGCGGCAAATGGGCACCACCACCTTGAAAAGATACTTGAGATCGGAGGTGCCGTCCACCTTGGCGGCACGGTAAAGTCCGTCGGGCACCTGCTCAAAGTTTTCCTTTAACAAATAAATGTAGAAGACCGACATCACCGAGGGGAGAATGAGACCTGCGAAGGTGTTGCGCAGATCGAGATTCGTAACGGTAACAAAGTTGGTGATGATCACAAGCTCGTTCGGGATCATCATCAAGGCCAGCAGCACCGTAAACACCAGGTTCTTGCCCCGGAACTCCAGCCGCGCAAAGGCAAAGGCGGCGGGGATCACCGTGATCAGCATTATGCCGGTGGTCAGCACCGTATAAATGAGAGTGTTGAGGAAATACCGGGCAAGGGGCACGGCGGAAAAGGCATCCACGTAGTTGCGGAAGGTGGGGTTCAGGGTGAAGAGCTGCGGAATATACTCGCTGTTATAAGCGCTGTAGCTCTTGAGGGACGTGAGCAGCATCCAGTAAAAGGGAAAGAGCACCACCAGCGCCCACACGGCAAGAAGCGTATAGACCGCCACCTTCAAAAGGATGCGCTGGATGCGGGCGCGGCGCGCCACGCGATCAAAATCTGCGGCTACGTTCATTGCGCGTCACCTCCTTGCAGCTTTCTCCGGCGGATCAGCAGATTGATGGCCGTGATGGTCAGCACGATCAAAAACAGCACGATGGCTGCCGCCGAGGCGTAGGAAGGATATCCGCCACCGTCGCCGTAGAGTCTGTCGTAAATATAGCCCACAATGGTGTTCATTTCGGCGGCGTTGAGGTCGGTACCGAAGATGGCCACCGCGTCGCTGTAGGCCTTGAAGGCACCGATAAAGCCGGTGATAACCAGGTAAAACAGCATGGGGGAGATCATGGGCAGAGTGATCTTGCGAAAAATGCGGAAGCGGGAGGTGCCGTCAATGCGGGCGGCGCTGTAATAATCCTCACGCACCGAGGCCAGCGCCCCCGTCAGCACCAGCACCTTAAAGGGCATGACCACCCAGACGGTATAGATGCAAAGCACCAGCATTTTGGCGGCGTAGGGGCCGTCGATGAAATCCACCGGGGACATACCGAAAAGCCCGATGATAAGGTTCACAAGGCCGTTGGTGTAGGGGGTCTTCTGAAACAGGATCATAAACACCATGCCCACCGCCAGCGTGTTGGTCACGTAGGGGAGAAAATACACGGTCTGGAAAAGACGCCGCAGGGGCTTGATGGAGCTGAGCGCCACGGAAAGCAGCAGCGCCAGCGCCGTGGAAACGGGCACCGTCACAAACACCAGGATCAGCGTATTTTTCAAGGCCTGCAGGAAATAAGGATCCCGCAGAATGTAGGAATAATTGTAAAATCCAATACCGGTATAGCTTTGGGAGGCGGAATTGTAGCTCTCCTCAAAGGAATAAATGAGCACGTCCACCAAGGGATAGAGCATAAACACGGCAAGGAACAGCAGCGCGGGCAAAAGATAGAGCCACGCCTTCCATTCACTTCGTTTCATATCGGCATCAGCCCTCCTTTACGGCAAAGGGCACCCGCTCCTCGCTCTCTCTGTCAAACAGGAACACCTTATGGGGCTTCAGCGAGAAGGCAACGGCTTCCGCCTTTCGGGAAAGCTTCTGATCAGAGCTGACGATGGCGCGCAGCGCCGGCGCCTCCAGCGCCTCGTGGGTGGCTACCACGCTGACGTCGCGACCCATGATCTCCACGCCCTTCTGGCGGCAGACGAGCGCGCCTGCTTCATCGGGCACAAAGCCCTCGGGGCGGATGCCCACGTAAACGGCACGGTCGGGGGTATCCTTGAGGTGCAACACGGCGGCCTCACCGATATAGAGGCAGTTCTCCCGCACCTCACCACGGAAAACGTTGATGGGAGGCGTACCGAGGAACTTGGCCACAAAAAGGTTGCAGGGATCGTCGTAGATCGCCTGGGGCTGTCCGATCTGCTGGATCACGCCGCTCTTCATCACCACGATGCGGTCGGAAATGCTCATGGCCTCCTCCTGGTCGTGGGTGACAAAAATGGTGGTGATGCCGGTCTCCTGCTGGATACGGCGGATCTCCTCACGGGTCTGCAGACGGAGTCGCGCGTCCAAATTGGAAAGGGGCTCGTCCAAAAGCAGCACGCGGGGCATCTTCACCAGCGCACGGGCAATGGCCACGCGCTGCTGCTGACCGCCGGAAAGCTCCGAGGGGCGGCGATCCATAAGGCCGTCGATCTGCACCAGGGCGGCGATCCGCGTGGCTCGCTC
Source organism: Clostridia bacterium (assembly GCA_017462615.1). Classification (GTDB taxonomy): domain Bacteria; phylum Bacillota; class Clostridia; order Oscillospirales; family CAG-272; genus Firm-07. The sequence goes on from JAFTQT010000106.1 coordinate 11,604, forward strand.
CCGCATTTCCTCCTTGGTGAGCTTGGCCTCTCCCTTCAGATTTTCCAGGGGAAAGAGAATGTTCTGCAGCACCGTCAGATGCGGGTAAAGGGCGTAGTTCTGAAACACAAGCCCGATGCCGCGCCGCTCGGGCGGCAGCTCGGTCACGTCGTCCTCCCCAAAGAGGATCTGCCCCTCGCTGGGCGCAAGCAGACCGCAGATGAGATTGAGAACGGTGCTTTTGCCGCAGCCGGAGGGACCCAGCAGTCCCAGCAGCTCGCCGTCTTTGATCTCGATATTGGCGGCATTGACCGCTACCACGTCCTCGCCCTTCTTGCCACGGGCAGGAAAGCGCTTGGTGAGATTTTGCAAAGTTACGTTCATGGCATTTCACTTCCTTTTGATTGATCAGATGATCTGCTGTTATTTGTAGCCATTATAGCACAATTGCCGTGGCGGCGCAAGGCTTTCGCGCTGTTTTTTGCCGTTTTTTTCCGGCTTTTCGGTTCATGCCCGCACAAAATCACTGGGTTTCTTACCATAATGAGAGCAAAGACGCACAAAATCGGCGTGACGCTCCGTTCGGAGCACCACGCCGATCCTGCTTGCCTATGTAATTATCCTCGTTTCTTTCGCTTCTGGCACAGGGCAAACACACCGTAAAACGCCGCAATGTACAGAAAAAAGAGCAGCACAACCGAGATAGGGTACAGAACGGCGTTGCCGCCCAACAGATTGTACAGAATATCATAGGGCGTGCCGTCACCGCGGACGAGGAACATATAATTTCCATCCACCAGGGGATTGACGATATAGGCCGTGATGCAGAAGGCCGTGAGAATCAGGCAGGTGATGGGAATATTCCTTTTCTTCATGCTGGCCATGCCGGAAATGCCGATGTACAGCGAGCCGAAGCCCGAAATGGTGTGGGTGATGCCGGATACCACGTTATCCACGCAAAGCACCGGATACGCGCCGTAATTATTACCGGCGCCGTAGGTGCCGAGCAGCGCGCCCAGCATGCCGAACACGAACACGAAGTCCAGCGCCGCCTCCTTGACTCTGCCCTTTGAAAAGGCGGCAAGGGGAAGGGTGATCAGCTGAATACTGCAAAGGAACAGGGGCAGCTCCAGCGTCCAGCGCATGGGGTCATCCGAACGGATGCAAAAGAGCACGATCTTAAAAATTTCAATGACGTCAATGGAAATGGCCGCCGCCATGAGCACCTTGTTTTTTTGCGGAAGCGGTTCCCTTCTGTTTTTAAGGCCAAGCCAAGCAGCCAGAGCGATCATCACACCCACCAGCAACGACACAAACAGCAGATGCTGCCAGGATAAAAAGCCCTCCGGGGCGCGCTGATAGCCGCCGAATCCAAAAAATTCTTTCATCATATGCGACCTCCATCTTTTAGTATTTCCTCTTGAAAGCATCATTCTTAGCCAGCATATCCATGATTTCGCATATGACCATAGTATACCACTATGCGCACACTTTTACATCCCCTTTTGCCAAGTTTTGTTCAATATGTACATTTTTTCTACAAACGTGACAAATTTTGTCGCCCCAACAAATCTGCATCATCAAAAATATTGAACAGCCCCGATAGAATTTATATATTTGCCAAAGCCACCCGTGCGGTGTATAATAAATAGTATAAAAAGAACCACCGAGGAGGCCTTTATGACCATACAGCAATGCAAATACGTGCTGGAAATTGCCAAAGTCGGCTCCTTCAGCGAGGCGGCCAAGCAGCTCTTTATCGCGCAATCCTCTCTTTCCATCAGCATCAAATCCCTGGAGCAGGAGCTGAACATCAGGATCTTTGAGCGCTCCGGCAACGGCGTATATCTCACCGACGACGGCGCGGAATTCGTCAAATACGCCACCGAGATCTGCGAAAACAGCGATTTTGTGGCTGAGCGCTACAGCACACGCCACGTACAGCAAAAGCTTTATATCGCCACCCAGCATTACGACTTTATTGCTGACATCTTCGGCAAGCTTTTGAAGGAGACCATCACCGAAAGCTACCGCTTTTCCATTAAGGAAATTGAGACCTACAACGTGATCCGCGAGGTGGAGACCGCCCACAGCGACGTGGGCATCATTGCCATCAAGGATGGCGATTACGAGATCATGCGGCGTTATCTTGGCAAAAAAGGGCTTTCCTTTACCCCCGTTCTGAACGTTTCCCCTCACGTTTTCTTCCGTCGTGGGCACCCTCTCGCGGGCGCAGCGCCGCTTTCCGCCGCCGCGTTGCGAAAATACCCCTACGTTTCTTACGAGCAGGGCGAGCACACCAGCTCCTTTTTTACCGAGGAGCTGATGGACGTTTCGAGCATCGACAAGCACGTGGAGATCAGCGACCGCGCCACGTTGATGAACGTGCTGATGCTCACCGACGCCTACACCATCGGCACCGGTATGATGCCCTCTGCCCTCAACAAGGGGGATATCGTCAGCGTACCCTTTGAAAGTGATGCCTATTATATCATCGGCTATCTGCTCAATCAGGATCGCAAGATTTCCGATATGACAAAAAAATTCATTGCCGGCGTGGAAGAAGCGCTGTGCCCGAAAAAGAAAGGAGGAGCATTGTGAAAGCACTTGTCAAGAAATTTCCCGAAAAGGGACTATGGATGGAGGACGTACCCGAACCCGTCACGGGCCCCGGTGACGTAAAGATCAAAATTCACAAGACCGCCATCTGCGGCACGGATCTGCACATTTACAACTGGGATGAATGGTCCGAGAAAACCATCGAAACGCCCCGCGTCATCGGTCACGAGTACGTGGGCGAGATCGTGGAGATCGGCGAAAGCGTGAAAAACTGGCAGATCGGCGAGCTTGTTTCCGGCGAGGGGCACATCGTATGCGGCAAGTGCCGCAATTGCCTTGCGGGCAACGGACATCTGTGCCGCGAGACGGTGGGCGTGGGCGTCAACCGCGACGGCGCCTTTGCAGAATATCTGGTGATCCCCGCCGAAAACGCACGCCGCTGTGAGAAAGACATTCCGGAGGAGATGTACGCTATTTTCGACCCCTTCGGCAACGCCGTACATACCGCCCTTTCCTTTGATATGACCGGTGAGGACGTGCTGATCACAGGTGCCGGTCCCATCGGCATCATGGCTGCCGCCGTCTGTCAGCACGTGGGCGCGCGCCGCGTGGTTATTACCGATATCAACGACGAGCGTCTGAAGCTGGCAAAAAGCCTTGGCATTGAACACACCGTCAACACCGCAAGAGAGAGCCTCGATGATGTGATGCGGGCACTTTCCATCCGTGAGGGCTTTGATATCGGGCTTGAAATGTCTGGCAGCGAGATCGCGCTGAACACCATGATCGACCATATGATCCACGGCGGCCGCATCGCCCTTCTCGGCATTCTCAAAAGCGACAGCCGCGTGGATTGGTCGAAGATCATCTTCAACGGTCTCATCATCAAGGGCATTTACGGCCGCCGGATGCACGAGACCTGGTATAAAATGTCAGCCATGCTGCAGGGCGGGCTGGACATTTCCGGCATCATCACCCACCGCATGGACGTCCGTGATTTTGAAGCGGGCTTCGCTGCCATGAACAGCGGCAAAAGCGGCAAGGTGATCCTTGACTGGAGTCATATCAACGATTGAAGGAGCAATGAAATGAAATCTGCATTAACTATTTTTAATGGTGTTTGCGAGGCTATTGAAAACGAGGGCCTCACCAAAAGCGAGAAGATCATCACCTCCCCGCAGGGTGCTAGGGTTGACCTCAGCGACGGCCGCACGCTGATCAATATGTGCGCCAACAACTATCTGGGGCTTGCCGACAATGAGGAGGTCATTGCCGCCGCCAAAAAGAGCTACGACACCTACGGCTACGGCCTTTCCTCCGTGCGCTTCATTTGCGGCACCCAGCAGGTCCACAAGCAGCTGGAGCAGAAGCTCAGCGCGTTTCTCGGCACCGAAGACACTATCCTCTATTCCTCCTGCTTTGATGCCAACGGCGGCCTGTTTGAAACGCTGCTGACTGCGGAGGACGCCATCATCAGCGACGAGCTGAACCACGCCAGCATCATTGACGGCGTCAGACTTTGCAAGGCACAGCGCTTCCGCTACAAAAATAATGACATGGCCGATCTGCGGGAAAAGCTGGAGGCCGCCAAGGGCTGCCGCATCAAGCTGATCGCCACCGACGGCGTCTTCTCCATGGACGGTCTGGTGGCCGACCTCAAAAGCATCTGCGATCTTGCCGACGCGTACGACGCGCTGGTGATGGTGGACGACAGCCACGCCACCGGCTTTATGGGCAAAACCGGACGCGGCACGCCGGAGCATTGCGGCGTTGCGGGGCGCGTGGATATCCTCACCGGCACCTTCGGCAAGGCTTTGGGCGGCGCCTCCGGCGGCTACACCTCCGGCAGAAAGGAGATCATTAACCTCCTGCGCCAGCGTTCCCGTCCTTACCTCTTTTCCAACACCCTGGCCCCCGCCGTGGCGGCAGGCTCTCTTCGCGTGCTGGAGCTGATTGAAAACGACACTACAAGGCGGGAAAAGCTCTTTGCCAACACGCGCCTATTTGCCGAAAGGATCAAGGAGATCGGCCTTGAGGTCATCGACGGCGGCACCCCCATCATTCCCGTGATGCTTTACGACGAGCACAAGGCCGTGGAAATGGCCAAGCGCATGATAGGAAAGGGCGTTTACGTAGTGGCCTTCTCCTACCCCGTGGTTCCCAAGGGCAAGGCGCGCATCCGTACCCAGCTTTCCGCCGCGCTCTCCGAGGAGGATATCCTCTACATCGTGAAATGCTTCAAGGAGGCAAAAGAAGAAATGGGCATTTAGCCCTCAAACGGTATCGAAAAAATTGCAATACAAAAAAGGCAGGGCCGTGGCCCTGCCTTTTTACGCTCTCCCGAGAAAGCGCATTGCATTATGATAATAGAGCTGTTCCAGCACCACCTGCGGCAACTGCAGTCCCGTGACACCAACGGGCTTTGGGCGGCTTTCGTTGGAAAACTCCCGATAGCCCTCTCCCGCGAAAAAGTGGTCGGTCACGGCGTTTTTCAGATCGTTATAGGCTCTTGCCTCCCCTACCAGGAGATTGCTGGCGTCGGTGCCGAAGAAGCATCTATCACCATACTGCAGAAAAAACGCTCTCGCCCGCTCCGGCACCTGTGAAAGCTCCTCGTAAATATTCAAGGCGGGGGTCATATCCATGTAGAGACCCGGATAGCTCTCCATCAGTTCAAATGCTTTTTCGATATTTTCGGAATAAAAGCCCATGTGCGCCAAGGCAATTTTCAAGCGCGGATAGCGCCGCAGCACGTTCTCCGCCGCCTCAAAATACCGCTGGTGGGTGGGATAGGTTTCGTCGTACACCCAACCGTTCTGAATGGCGCGGGGCGTGGCCTTAGCGAGATCCCAGCCGTAGGCTGGGTCGTTGTTATGCATGATGATGGGTATGTACCGCTCCTCGGCCAGCGCGAAGAACTCGGCATAGAGCGGATCGTCGTATAGATGGGGATAGGCCTTGTAATAATTGGGCTTGCCACCGCGCAGCAGCTTGATGCCGTCAAAGCCTGCAGCCATACACGCGCTTGCCTGCTCGGCGTAATCCTCGCCGTAATGCAGGCACCCGAAAGCAAAGCTCCCCTCTCCCATTTCCTTTTTCAAAGCCAGCGCCGCCTCGTTGTAGTGAGCGTGATAGCCGTCGTAATCTGCTGCATTGTAGCAATAGGACAGCACGTTGATGCCGCTGTAGCCGTGCCGACAGCACATGTCCTTCAAATACGCCGCCGACTCTGCCGCAGGCAGATCGGCCTCGATGTGTATGTGAAAATCGATCTTTTTCATCAAGTGCTCCTTCTTCCAAACGGCATTTTTTCAATACCGTTTCGGGGGTTTTTGTCATTTGTGTACGTTATTGCTCCTTCAAAGCATACTGCAATCCATCCTGAATATGCATATCCCACCATCTCCAGGAGTGATCTCCCTCAGAGGTCTCGAACACATGCGGAACGCCCAGCGCCGTCAAGTGATGATCAAAGCGGCGGTTTACCTCCATGAGCGTGTCCTCCGTGCCGCACCACAGATAGAGCCTCGGAAAGGGCTTGCCCTCCGTCTGATTCCTTGCGGCAAGGGCAAAGAGATCGTGCTCACTTCCCTCCAGCTGCAGCGGGCTTTCCAGATCATAGCCGAAAATGCTCTGCCATTCCTTCAAATTACAGGGGCGCCCCCTTCTGGTAATATCCAGCGAACCGGAAAGCGAAATGCAAGCGCCGTACTGCTCCGGGCACGTCAGCGCCAGCTTCAGCGCGCCGTAGCCGCCCATTGACAGCCCCGCCACCAGATTATCCTCACGTTTTTCGCTCATGCCGCGGAACAACCCCCGGCAAAACGTGGGCAGCTCCCTTGCCACGAAGTCAAAATAATTCGCCTCGTACGCGGTATTGGTGTACCAGCAGCGCTCCACGCCCGGCATCACCACCGCCAGCCGGTGCTCGTTTGCGTACCGTTCAATGGAGGTATAGCGCATCCACCCATTCTGATCGTCAGACAGGCCGTGCAGCAGCCACAGCGTGCGGAAGGACTGATTCGCGCAAGCGAGAGCGTCGGGGATCAAAACGCTTACCGTTACGGCCCTTTTGAGCTCCTTGGACTTAAAATGCATCTCCAAAAACATAAAAAAGCCTCCTCGCCTCGTTTATTGGCTCCATTATAGCACAGCCCGCAGTTCAAGTCAAGCGACCGGGGAGCCGCCAACGGTTTTATTCAACAAATGGGATCTCATCCTGTTCATCCTTTTGCAAGATCTGATCCAGCACCCATTTATTTCCCTTTCTGATGAATTTCCAGTATTCCACAAAGGAGGTGGCGCCGGTGCTGCCGTCGATCACCTCGTGTGTGCTGGTGTCAACGGTGTAATCGATCATTCTTCCTTTGATATAAAACCATATAAAATCGTGGGAATTATCCGCATCATCGTGTACGGCAACGGGCAATGCCTTTACCAATTGGATCTTTTTCAAAATATTTTGTTGATTTTTGTACGCCATCCAGTTGAGCTTTGTCTGAAAGCTGTCAAGCAACTCGTCGGACATATATGGCGCCGCCGTGCTCATATCCATATTGGTCCACGCCTGCTGAATCGCTAGAAACCCCTCCTCCACCTGAGCGGAAATATCATGATATTTCCAGGCGCTGTCGCCTTGCCGCATTTGCTTCATCAACCGCTTGGCTTTTCTCGAGCGCTTCGTCAGTTGAATATAAAAAACGATCGACGAGGAAAAAATAAAAATCGGCATCAAAATGAAGCTGACGATGGAGCTGAGCGGCGATGACCCGCGACCGTTGTTGTGGGAGGAATGAGAGGAGGAGCCGCTACTGCCGCCACCTCCACCGCCGCCACCTCCACCGCTGCTACCTCCACCGCCGGCGCGCAACGGAGCCACAGAAGCACTTCGGCACACCTCCGGGCTTGCAGCATAAGCAACAATGCCCAAAGTGAAGGTCAACACGCATACAGCCAATATGAAGCTACATATCCTTTTCATTTTTCACCTCGTACGAATGGCGAAGATACCATGAAGTGACTTTAGTATAGCACATAACTGTCAGCTTGTCAAGGAACAAAGAACAACGCTGGCGGCAAATGCCCCGCAATAAGTGACAAGGGCAAGCGTACCATACGCAGAGCATAGCCTCTGCTCTTGGAAAAGGATATGACCAATTAAAAAACGATTGGTTGGCTCGATTTTCAATGCAGCTCAAGAAACACAACTCCTCCTTTGGCAAGCAGAACGCTCATGCGGATACGGACGCGTCGCTGTCCCGAATGCGCCTCTTCAGCAGACACATCAGCAGCACCAGAAATACCGCGCCCGTCAGCAGCCACGAGATGGGATAGGAAATAAAGATGCTTTCGAGATTCTGAAAATACCGGAAGGCGGTATAGATCCACACCACGCGGAATACACAGGTTCCGAAAAAGGTGACCAGTGCCGCCAAGCCGGATTTTCCAAGGCCGCGAATGGTACCGGCACAGGCGTTCATAATGGAATAAATAAAGAACGCGGGCCATTTCCAGAACATACGTACCATGGCCGCATCGTAGGTGATAACAGCCAGCGCGTCCTCTGCCTGTTTTACACCGTACAGCGACAGCAAAGGCTCGCGCAGAAGCATCCCCGCCGCAGACATTACCAGGGCAATCACCGTGGAAACCAGGCAAACGAGCCCGAACGCCCGCCGCACGCGGCGGTAGGTCCCCGCGCCCATATTCTGCGCCGTAAAGGCGCTGGCGGTCACCGTAACGGCGCCCAAGGCGGTGAAGATAAAGTTTTCAAGGCTTCCCGTAGCGGTGGAGCCCTTGATAACGGGGGCATAGGCGCTGCCGGGAGGGGTCAGCGCATTGTTGACCTGCAAAACCGAGGACTGGATCAGAATATTGGATATGGAAAACAGCGCGTTCTGAATGCCGGCGGGAAAGCCGATGCGGGCAATCAACGCGAACTGCTCACGGTTGATCCGCAGCCGGCGGAAGAACACGCGGCACACGTCGCCCCGTTTTGCCAGATGATACCACAGTGCGCAGGCCGAGGCCAGATTGGCGATGGCCGTGGCGATGGCTACGCCCTCCACGGAAAGATGCAGCGCCAGCACGAAGAACATATTGAGACCAACGTTCAACAGCCCCGCAAGGGTCAGCACCAGCATCGGGGTTTTGGTATTGCCCTGCGCCTGCAATATGGCCGAAAGAAAATTGGTCAGGGCGAGGAACGGCATACAGCTGAGATAAATATAGGAATACCGCACCGCCAGCGTCAGCAGATTGCCCGTATAGCCCATACCGACCAGCACGGCACGGCAGGCTGCAATGCCCACCACCGCGCCCAGCGCGCCAAATAGCAGGCTCATGCAGATGGCGGTATGGACGGCGTGCGCGGTTCTTTCCCGATCAGCGGCGCCAATGTGACGCGCAACCGCCACGTTGGCACCCACGGAAAAGCCGATGAACACGTTGGTGATCAGCGACAGATACGAGCCGGCCGAGCCCACCGCGCCCACGGCATCCGCCTCGGGCGAGAGCCCCACCACCATGATATCAGCCGCGTTATAGAACTGATGCAGCAAATTGGTGACGATCAGCGGCAAAATAAATTTGACAATGCTCGGGAACAGCGCGCCCTTGGTCATATCCATACCGCGTCCCCATTTTCGTGTGGCTTGCACGGTCACTCCTCCTTGATTTGATAAAATTTCCTCATTTTCCTTCATTTCCTATTGATTATAGCACGGATCCATGATATAATCAAATACAAATAATGGTATATAAGTATAGCTTTGAAGCTATGGAGGAACCGCAATGACTACGGCCGAAAAATACATTTATCAGGTTTACGCAGAGCAAAGCTTTTCGAGAGCCGCCGAGAGCCTTTTTATCTCCCAACCATCCCTCAGCACGGCGGTGGCGCGCAAGGAGAGGGAGCTGGGATTTGCCATATTTGACAGAACCACCAAGCCCATCACGCTGACGCCGCAGGGACAGATCTATCTGGATATGCTGGAGGAAATGCTGGAAAGCGAAAAGAACATGCAGATGCGGGTGCAGCGTCTTTCCAGCGACACGCAAAACGTGATCGGCATCGGCGGCGGGCTTTCCACGGGCTACTATCTGCTGCCCGAGATCTGCGGAGCCTTTCACCGGGAGTACCCCGAGGTGGAAATGATGATGGATCTGGGAAATCTTGGCGCCACCACCTCACTGCCGGATCGGCTTTCTCATTTTCAAAGACTGGATCGGGGAGAGATCGACACGGTGCTGTGCTATGAATACAATACGGACAAATACGTGGGCGAGGTCATTTACAACGAGCGCTTGGTAGCAGCCATGCATCGGGAGCTTGCTCCGGCAGTACTCTTGCCCTACGCGGTCAGCCGTGAGGAGTTGCTTGGCGGCTGCTATCCCGCAGAAAGGGAAATTGGAGAAAAGAATCTGTTTCGCACGATCCCCTTCTTTGATTTTCTGCCCAACAGCAGCACGGGCCGCTTTATGACCGAGCTGCTGGGAGAATATGCACCATCGCCATGCAAGCTTTCCCATGCCCGCCATACCATCGTACATTTCAATATGATGTGCGCCGGTGTGGCCGCGCTGATGACCAGCGATTGCCTCGTGAGGCACGTCAATATCGTGCCCGCTGACGTGATGTATTTCGTTTTCCCCGCGGAGCACTCCACCCGCAAGATCTATTTGGTCACCAAGAAAAATCAGCCCCTCAACCCAACGGTACAGCGCTTTACAGCCGTGGCCAAACGCATTTGTGCCGAAATATGATGGCACAGCCTTCCATTGCCGTCCTTTTTGTTTTGAAAGGCGCTTATCATGCGGGCACTTGCCTCGCTTTCAAAAACAAGAAGAGCCATTATAAATCAAGGCCTTAGAATAAAAATCAAGCACCGCCTTTACGATACCGTTTCGTATCATAATTGCGGTGCTTATTTGATGCGGGTGAGAGGACGTTGCCCCGCTTACTGCGGCGATGCCGCAGACGCTTAAAGAACGCCTTGGCGGCTGAACACCGCCACTTGCTTCCGGCAAGCACGACATTCTTTTCGGCCGCCATTTTGTTTGTATAAAATTTAATCGCATATGCAGGCGGCCGGGTTCAAGCCGACACTGCGGCAAAATAAAAATGGCACCCCGTCGGGTGCCATTTTTATTTTGGTGCAGTAGCAGGGAGAATGTACGAACCCGATTTAACAAAAATGGGTAACTTGTTCAGGTATAAAAATGTGACTTAGTGTTTATGTTATTATTTTGCAATATTCAAATATTTTAGCTTTTGTTTTTATGTTATACCTTGACAATTGGCGGCATTTAATTTATAATGAATTGTAATAGACATTAAAAAAATACTACCAATTATTTAAGTGGGGCTTTGCTATGAGTGATAGGCTTTTTTCTGACAGCATTCAATACCAAGCAGTTTTATCTAATTTGGGAAAAAATAGCGGACAAATTAAATGTGCTATATGCGGTAAAAATCTTGTATCTAAATCGGAATGTCATTTTGACCACATTGTTGCGTATGCAAAAGGTGGAAAATCGACAATAGATAATTGTCAGATTTTATGTACAGATTGCAATCTGGCAAAAAGTGATAAAGAAATGCACGATTTTATGTTGGAAGAAAAAGCTAAAAGATTTATGTCTGGTATGACGCTCGATCCAGGCTTAACTTCCACATTACAACAAGTCCCGAAAGATGATAGCAAAATGACAAAAGAAAAGTTCGATGCAATAGTTGGAGCTTTTATAGAAAAGCACGGTAACATTAAAAAAGTAGATTTTACTAGAGATAAAAACGGTTTGCCGTCCGTATCATATGTTGCAAAATACTATGGTTCAATGAATGAACTGAAGGTGGCGTTCGGACTAAAAATTGATATTGCTTGGAATAGGGAAAATATATGGGATATCTTAACGGAATATTCAAAAATCAATCCGGATTTTAAACAAGCAGATTTAACAAAAGACAACGGGCTTCCTTCACTTCCTTGTATATTGTCATATTATCCTGAATATAAAAACTTTAGTGATATAAAAATGGCACTCGGTTTGGACTTGAATTACGAATTATGGACAAAAGAAAAAGTTGCAGAGGCTTGTCGTAAATATTTAAAAACGCATCACAAAATCACGCAAAAAGATTTACGCAAAGAAAACGGATTACCCACCGCTAAAGTAATATATAATTTTTATGGAACTATGCAAAAATTCCAAGAAGAAATAGGTTCCGAGGTATCAAAAAGTCAAGAATTCATTTCCAAAGAAGAATTATTGCGTGCCGCTCAAATAATAATCAACCAAAATGGTGCAGTTTTTGAAAATAGAGCAGCATTTTTGGAGGTATTTCCTTATAGTCAATCAGTAATAATAAATCGTTATGGCTCTTTCGACTCCTTTGCAGATGCGTCCAACATAATAATTTCAAATATCAAAAAGGCTAAATATAGCAAACAAGAAGTGGATGATATGATTCTTTCGTACTTAAAAGCTGGCAATCCTATTCCATCATGTGCGAAGCAATTATCTGTACTTCACTTGCCGTCATCTTCAACAATTTTGAGGTTTTATGATGACTGGAAAGAGCCCTTTGTAATTTTCTTAAAAATGATAAGTATTACGAGCAAATAGAAATCAGGGTGGGACTAAAGATCCCACCCTTTTGTGTTGTTTTTTATCGAGAAATTTGAATGCCAAAATAATCTCTTGTAAAGAAAAAGCACGAACCCTGATTACTCTGGGTTCGTACTATACTGTTTGGTGCGGGTGAGAGGACTTGAACCTCCACGAAGTTGCCCCCACTAGAACCTGAATCTAGCGCGTCTGCCATTCCGCCACACCCGCATATTGAGGGTGTCGCCATCCGGGACACCCTTGTCGGCAAGCCTTACGGCTTACATTGGTCTGAGTGACACGACTTGAACGTGCGGCCTCTACCACCCCAA
>JAFTQT010000107.1 GCA_017462615.1 Clostridia bacterium
ATCCGCCCCGGAATACCGCACAGCTTTATTATTGACCTTGGAGAAATATCTCAGCCACACATTCATTTTGATATTACGCATCGTCCTCAAAGCGAGATCATTCCTATATCATTTAAGGACCTTGATAAAATGTCAGAGGAGGAGAGAGAATGGATACACGAGGATTTCTTTTCATCATTTCATCAATCCCCTCTGATTCATATTCAAAACAGGGCGGATTTTTTGGAGACCTTTTATCATATTGTTTCAGGCAATTCTGACGCTTTAACAAAAAAATCATTGATCATCAAGCTGATTGCTGCCATAATAAATGAAAATTTTCCGGAATTGATTCAAGACAACAATCACGTAAATGTAGTAAAGCAGATCAAGGATTATTTAGATGCAGGAAACGGTATGGGAATGACGCTCGACGATTTTGCTAAAACGTTTTTTTACGATAAATTTTATTTAGAAAGAAAATTCAAGGAATCCTATGGAGTAAACCTTATTGAATACAGAAACAAAAAAAGAATGGAGCTTGCAAAGCATCTTTTGAAGCTACATTCCGTATCAGAGGTTTCGGAATCGGTAGGATATCAGTCTATATATGCATTTAGCAGAGCCTATAAAAGTTTTTTTGGCTATGCGCCGAGTAAAAATAGAGGCTAAGCACTTATTGTTAAAGTTCAAATCCCATCCACAGGCGTTTTTGGCGTTTGGCATCTGTTAAAATCGCACTGTGAAAAATGGGTACAAAAAAACCCAGAAGCCTCGTGGCATCTGGGGTTTTTCGGGTTGGCATCCAAATTGGATGCATAACATGGTTGTGGGAGTGACACGGAAAGTGTGTGCGAACATATCCCTGTTGCGGTGCCCGCATCGGTCTGCCCTCGCCGACGCTCGCTTGACCTCTGCGACCCGCAATGTTTGCCAAAGGCAAACTTGACGCGCTCGGCGTAGCCGAGGGCAAGCTGCACACTCGTGCGATTGTGCTTCATCTGCCACCGGCAGCGCACAACCGCACTCCCCCAACGAGCTACGCTCGTCGGACTCATAACCCGGGAGAACGCGCGGCGCAAATCGCGCTCTGCGAGCAAAACGAAAAAAGCACCCACAAGGGGTGCTTTTTCGTTTTGGGTCGTGTGACCGATTTAGATGCACAGCAAAATACCGAACGCTTATATTTTCAAGAGCTTTGGCTTTTTTCACTTATACAGCTTAACCGTTTCGTGATAGGATCTCACAATATCCTGCAATACATCCACCTGTGTAAAATCGTTGGTATACGCAATGTTGATCTCTCGCATCATACTTAAATTTTCTACCGGCAGTACCGCGATCTTCTTCTTTTTCAGTTCATCTAAGCAAACGCTTTTGGGTAATATGGAAACGCCAAAATCCCGACGAACCAGATCCTTGATCGTCGCCATGTTATCCACCTCCAAAATCACGTCGAATTCCTTGATGCTCATATTATTGCTTTCCAAATGCGCCACAAATAAATTTCGGGTACCTGAGTCGGGTAGGCGCAGGATCATTCGCTCCTTTTTCAGCTCGTTGAGTGTCACCATGCTTCGCTTGGCGAAGGGGTGATTTACAGACACCGCTAATACCAAATAATCGGTATCCAATGGCAAATAATGAATATTCGCGTCGGGGATCCTCCCCTCCACCACGGCAATATCTATCTCGTAAGCCTTCAGCTTCATATAAAGATTATTTATAGTGCTTGTAATTAATTTAACGTTTACATTCTGCTGCACGGCACAGTATTTAGCCAATGCTTCGGCAATAGGATTACTTTCCGCCGTGTGGGTCACGCCGATAGTCAGATGTGATACCAACGAACGGCTATCGCTAAGATTTTGCTGCAAACTACGGTAAATTCCCAAAAGCTTTTTGGCGCATTTAATCACTTCTTCACCTTGTCTTGTTACTACTAATGCGCCGCCTTTCCTTTCAAAAATGCGCACATCCAATTCCTGCTCCAGAAGCTTAATATGGTGGCTGACTGCAGGTTGAGTGATCGAAAGCTTCTGCGCAGCCTTTACAAAGCTACCGCTTTCATAGACCTGCAAGGCCGTATATAATTTAGTGTCGAGCATCTTCCCCTCCATAAATTTAATTTATAGTTGTATTTGTAATTATAATTTGACTTTATAACCAACCGCGTTTATACTGTACATTATAGCACACGAACCAACATTTGTCAAGCAAGTAAGGAGGATGGCTATGAATCACCAATATCCTGATTTTTACAGTCGTTTCCCTATGCAAGCAGCTCTCGGTCTGTATTCTTTACACAAACACGTGCCGGACGAAGATGAGGAGGAAAACGAGGACGAAGTGTTACAATATTTTGAAAGGGAGGGAGCTGACACATGTACGTCAGAGGAAAAAGAATCTGTTGTGACCAAAGATATGAAACTCTGATGGTGGTACGTGCACTTGGCAATTACACGGCCGCCGGATCCGTTTTGTGTCTCACGCCCTCAGCTGTTTCACATCAGATTCGCTCTATGGAGCAGGAGCTGGGCTTTCCCCTTTTCGCCTACGACGGCAAAAAGCTGCTTCCCACCAAGGAGTGCGATATCATAGGGGAATACGTTTCTCGCATTCGTTTATTGGAAACTCGCTTAGACGGAGATCTTTCTCACGCTCCGACGGACAGGCGTCGTCTGATCATAGGCGCTACGCCAAGCACGCAGGAAAGCGTTCTCACGGATATATTGAATCTTTATCGCGATAAACATCCCGAAACACAAATCACCTTGTATGGCGGTAACATTGCTCTGTTGGAATCTATGCTATGCAATCACGCTATTGACCTTGCGGTAGCAGAGGGTGAGATCAATTCCGATCAAATTCGTTTTATCGTGTTGGATAGTGACTGCTTGGTGATCGCCGTACCGAATGACAGCTCTTATGTTGCTGCGGGAGGTATTACCTTGCAGCAATTAAGAAAGGAAAAGCTTATTATGCGTGCAGGATGCTCCGGCACTCGCATGTTATTTGATGCATCTATCAAAAAGGCGGGATTAACGTTAGCGGATTTCCGTATCATGATGGAATTGGAGGATATTTCCACCATCAAAAAATTAGTTGCAAAGCATTACGGCGTTTCCGTTCTTTCCCAAAAAGCTTGTATGCATGACGTCCAGCAAGGTCTGTTTTGCACCGTACCGCTTATTGGCGTTCAAATGGTACGCACGATACGTATCTTCTACCACGAAGAAAATCGAAGCGAGGAGCTATTGTACGAAATTTTACATATTTATCAAAACAGGAGAGAAGCACAATGACCCCAAATCTTACTAAAAAACAAGAATTATTCGAAAGCAGATCTGTTCCTCGTGCCATTCTTAATTTAGCGATTCCTTCGGTGATCGGGCAGATCATTCTCGTTATTTACAATATGGCAGATACGCTGTACCTTGGTATGACCGGCAATGATGCTATGGTAACAGCAGCCGCGGTATGCATGCCCGCCTACATGTTTCTTTCCGCCATCTCCAATCTGTTTGGCGTAGGCGGTGCCAGTGTGATCTCGCGTGCATTAGGCGCTAGAGATCGAGAAAGAGCCAAGCACACCTCGTCTTTTGCCGTTTGGGGCTGTCTGTTGGTAGCAATGGTGTATTCCGTGGGTGCATTCCTTGTGCTGGATACGTTCGTGGACCTGTTGGGCGGCAGCAATTCCGCTGTTCACGGTTATGCTTGCCAATATATGATCGTTGTGGTCGTGCTGGGCGGTATTATTACTGCTATGAACACCCTTTTTGCGCATCTCATTCGTGCCGAGGGATATTCACTGCAATCCAGTGTTGGCGTTGCCATCGGCGGCATTCTCAACATAGGTCTTGACCCGCTCTTTATGTTTGGTATATTAGAACCCGGAAACGAGGTGCTAGGCGCAGCCATTGCTACCACTCTTTCCAATCTTGTGGCACTGATCTATTTCGCCGCTGTTATCATCATCAAAAGGAAAAGCTTCTGTCTGAATGTTAAACCGTCTGCAAAGATTTTACAAAACAGCATTCCGCTGGACGTGCTCCGCGTGGGGCTACCGGCATGTGTGATGACCCTGTGCGAAAATATTTCCTATGCTATTCTCGATAACTTAATGGTCGCCGCAGGGCTTGCGGCTCAAACGGGCATCGGTGTAGCCAAGAAGGTCAATATGTTAGCGCACAGCATTGTCAGAGGTATGACCCAAGGTGTGCTGCCGCTGATCGGATATAATTTTGCTTCAGGAAACCGCAAACGCATGAAGCATGTGGTCTTCCTTTCGGGCGGAATTTCCATTCTTGTTTCTTTGCTGTGTATGACGACCTCTTTGGTTTGGAGCGAGGAACTGATCGGCATTTTCATCCGCAATTCAGGCTCTGTTCACTTTGGTGCGATTTTCCTGCAGATCCTCTGTGTGGGCGCTCCGTTCTCCGCTTGTGCTTATACGATCATTTCCTTCTTCCAAGCTACCGGTTGTGGTGGTAAATCCTTGGTTTTGGCGCTGTTGCGTAAAGGCATTCTGGATATTCCGTTGATGTTTTTGATGCAATATTTACTACCGGTTTTCGGAATCGTTTGCGCAACTCCCATTGCCGACATACTGTGCTGCATCACCGCAGTACTTCTCTTTGCCATATTCTTGAAAAAACACGGTAATGACCGTATCGTTAAACCGACTGCAGCGAGTTGTGAAGCGGT
Source organism: Clostridia bacterium (assembly GCA_017462615.1). Classification (GTDB taxonomy): domain Bacteria; phylum Bacillota; class Clostridia; order Oscillospirales; family CAG-272; genus Firm-07. Next base: position 4,687 of record JAFTQT010000107.1, read on the forward strand.
AGGTCTGTGTGAAGCTACAAAATAAAATCGCAGTTTTTGAGAACACAAATATTTAACATTTGGAAACATAAAAAAGGGCAGATTTTTCACGAAAATCGTGGAAAATCTGCCCTCAAATGGTGAGCGAAAGGTTCATTTCTCGTCCCTAGGGCGAAAAATGGCTTTGGCATCTATTTATTTTACACCTCAAAAAATGGCATAAAAAAACCCCGGAAGCCTTGTGGCGTCTGGGGTTTCGTGACCTGCATCTATTTCGGTCACATAATGTGGCTTGTGTGACCGATTTAGATGCCAATTAAAAATAAGAAGCCATCTGCTGCTAATCAAAATTTCTGATCCATATAAAGGTCTCCTCTACTGCGGGAGTGACCTGCAATTCGATTTCACCATATGTTGTGTTGCCGCAAGGATTGGTAATAGGATCACCGACAAGTTGCGGCTCGTGCCCACCGTAAGGAAACGCCCTGAGGTGCGCAATGCCACCGTTTTCTTTGATGCGATCGATAAATTGCTTTGTAATCCCAAAAGAAACGGTTGGATCATCTTGACAGTGCCAGAATTTAACAGGAACCGGATAGTAATTTGATTTTGCATTGCGGACCGGATTATATCCCGAAAGCTTGCTTTCATCATAGATATACTCACCATCGTCACGAACCTTGAAGCCGTATATTTTTCCCATAGCCTCTTTTGGTAGCCCTCCACTCCATGGATGCTTGAATATTTCGTTATAGGTATCCAAAACCGGACAAAACGCACTGTGCGCAATGACAGGAATGCAACCACTCAATACCAAATTCGTGCTGCTGATTCCCCCCATAGAGCCACCGTGAACAAACACATCGGGCTTCAAATTAAAATGCTCCATGCAATAATGATAGGCTTTTACATAGCTTCTGATTGCGATGGGAGATCCTATATTGTTGCGAATATCAATTCCGTATTTTTCGGCATAAGCTTTCGGAAGTCCGTTAACATCCATAACGGCATACCCATTTGCCACTAAATATTGTGTTAACACTTGGTGCTCTACTTGTGAATCGTCAGTTGTAACAGTACCGCCTGCACCGTGACAATTTATAACCAGTCTTGTCGGAGCTCCGCTTTCCGAATACTGTTCAGGTAGAACAATAAAGCCGTTGTCTTCATATGATTCCTCCGCATCCTGCAGAACATCAAAATCAGAATCACAATTCGCTAAAAAGCAATTTACTAAAAGCCGAAAACGATATACGTTCATCTTTGTTTGTCCTCTCTTGGAACATTAATTTTATTATATCATAAAAAATGAGAATGTAAAGCCTCTTCCTTTCAATTTTCACTCTGAAAAATGGCATAAAAAACCCGGAAGCCGTGGCGGCGTCCGGGGTCTCGTGACCTGCATCTATTTCGGTCACAAACGCTGGTTGCGGGGGTGACACGGAAAGCGTGTGCGAACATATCCCTGTTGCCGTTGCCGCATCGGTCTGCCCTCGGCGGCGCTCGGTTGACCTCTGCGACGGCTGCCACTCGCTCGCCTCGTTCCCCCTGCCACCGGCAGCGCACAACCGCACTCCCCCAACGAGCCCGCTCGTCGGTATAACCCGAGGGCGCGCGGCGCAAGTCGCGCCACGCGAGCAAAAAGAAAAACGCACCACAAGGGTGCGTTTTTCTTTTTGGTTGCGGGGAGGGGACTTGAACCACCTGACCTCCGGGTTATGAGCCCGACGAGCTACCAACTGCTCTACCCCGCGATATGAAATTATGGTGCCGGAGAACGGGGTCGAACCGTCACGGAGATCTCTCTCCACGGGATTTTAAGTCCCGGGTGTCTGCCAATTCCACCACTCCGGCGTACCGGGCGGGGGCGTCCCGCTTCACTTGCCTTGCTATTATAGCACAAAAAAACGCAGTTGTCAATACCTTTTTCAAAAAACTTATTGACAAGAAACGCCGCTTCGGGGTATACTTGTAAGGAAAACGACCGATTTCTCCAGGAAAGGAGCTGTAACCATGATCCCGGAGGCCTTTCTCGCGCGCATGCGCCGCCTGCTTTCCCAAACCGAATACGAGGCCTTCTCCGCCGCGCTGGAGCAGCCCGCCGTGCGGGCGCTGCGCGTCAACACCTGCAAGACCACGGTGGAAAAGCTCATACCGTTATTGCCCTTTTCCGTTGCTCCCCTACCCTTTGCGGCAAACGCCTACTACGCCCCGGAGGACAAGGTCGGTGGACTTGCCGCCCATCACGCGGGAATGCTTTATATGCAGGATCCCGGCGCCATCAGCACCGTGGCCGCCGCAGCGCCAAGGAAGGGGCTGCGGGTGCTGGACCTCTGCGCCGCCCCCGGCGGCAAATCCACGCAGCTTGCCACCGCCATCGGCGAGGGTGGGGTGCTGGTCTCTAACGAATACGTCCCCGGACGGTGCAGAATTTTGCAGGGTAACGTGGAGCGCATGGGCGTTACCAACACCGTCGTCACCAATTTGGATACTCGGGTGCTGGCCGACTTCTACGGCGCATATTTTGATCTTGTGGTGGTTGACGCCCCCTGCTCCGGCGAGGGCATGCTCCGCAAATACGAGGTGGCGGGGGAGGAATGGAGCGAGGAGAACGTCCGCGCCTGTGCCGCGCGCCAACGGGAAATTCTCGAGAACGCGGTGCGCTGCGTCGCCCCCGGCGGACGGCTGCTCTACTCCACCTGCACCTTTTCCCCGGAGGAAAACGAGGAAAACGTGGCCTTTTTGCTGGATCGCCATCCCGATTTTCACTTGATCCCCGTTTCTCCGGCCATTGCCGCCGTCACCGCTGACGGCATTCCCCTTCCCGACCATCCGGAGCTGACGCTTTGCCGCCGCTTCTATCCCCACCGCTCCCCCGGCGAGGGGCAATTCATGGCGCTGCTGGAGCGCGCGGCAGGGGGAAGCCCCGCCACGCCCCAAAAGGACGGACTTTCCTCCCTCACCAAGGCTGAAACCGATACCGTTCTGGCACTTTTTGCCGAAACGCTGGAGAAAATGCCCCAAAAGCGCCTGGCCAGGCTGCGGGACGGCATCTATCTGGTGCCGGAGATCCCCGTGCCCGCCGGGGGCGTGTTTGCGCCCGGCGTTTGCGTGGGCACGCTGCAAAAGGGGCGCATCGAGCCTCATCATCAATTTTACTCCGCCTACGGTGCGGATTTCAAGCGAAAGCTATCGCTTTCCGAGGGGGATCCCCGCGTTTCGCAGTACCTGCGGGGCGAGGAGATCGACGCCCCCGAGCTTGCGGGGGAGAAAAACGGCTACGCCTGCGTGCTCTATGAGGGCGCTCCCCTCGGCGGCGGCAAGGCCGTGGGCGGACGACTGAAAAATCACTACCCCAAGGGGCTGCGCAATCGGTGCTGACCCGCAATTCTGCATAAATCAGGAGGTTTCTTATGCTATCCGTTTCCGGCGTCACCAAAAAATACGGCAAAAACATTGCCTGCAACAACGTCTCCTTTTACCTGCCCCCCGGCGGCATTACGGTGCTTCTCGGGCCAAACGGTGCGGGAAAAAGCACGCTTTTGAAGTCCATCACGGGATTTTTGCGCCACGAGGGGCGCATCCTTGTGGGTGGCCTTGACAACAGATCCGTGGAGGCCAAGAAAATTTTCGGCTACGTGCCGGAGATCCCCTCCCTTTACCCCAATCTCACCGTGGCGGAGCACATGGAGTTCATCGCCCGCGCCTACCGTCTCACCGATTATCGGGACTACGCCACGGAGCTGCTGGATCGCTTTGAGCTGTCGGACAAGCGCAAAAAATTCGGTGACGAGCTCTCCAAGGGCATGCAGCAAAAGCTGAATCTGTGCCTGGGACTGCTGCCCCGCCCCAGCCTCCTTCTGATGGATGAGCCCATGATCGGCCTTGATCCCCACGCCATCAAGGAGCTGAAGCAGCTGATGGACGAAATGCGAAATGAGGGCAAAACGGTATTGGTTTCCACCCATATGATCGACAGCGTGGATATGCTCTGGGATCGCACCCTCATTATGCAGGGCGGCGTGCTGCGGGCAGACGTGACCAGGCAGCAGCTGGAGCAAAGCGGCGAGCGCCTGGAGGATCTTTTCTTCGCCATCACCGAGGGGGAAGCCCCCACCGGGGGAAGTGAGGCACGCGGATGCGACTGACGCTATATTACATCCTTCACACGGTCAAAAACCAGATCCGCAAGCTCTGCCGCACCTGGGTAGCGGTGTTTCTGCTGGTCTGCCTTGCCATCGGTGTGATCTTTGGCCTTGGCGCGGCGGCGCTCTCCTCACTGTTTGAGGAGGAGACCCCCGACAGCGGCTACGAGGAGACGCTGCCCGAGGAGGACGAGGAGCTGCCGCCCGAGGAGGAGCTTGACCCCGAAACCGCCGCAGCGCTGATAGAGCTGATCGCCGGCGGCGTGGTGCTGATCGTACTGGTCACCTCGGTGCTGGGCGCGCAGAAAAGCGCCTCCTCCATCTTTCTGATGGCGGACGTAAACCTGCTGTTTCCCGCCCCGTTGCGGCCCCAATCCGTTTTGCTCTTCCGTCTTATTATGCAAGCGGGCACCTCGCTTTTCGCCACGCTGTATCTGCTGTTTCAGCTGCCAAACCTCATTCTCAACCTGGGACTTTCCCCCGGCGCAGCCGCAGCGCTGCTGCTGGCGTGGCTGCTGCTGCTCGTGTATTCCAAGCTGATCTCGGTGCTGTGCTACACCCTGACCGCCGGCCGCCCCCGGCTGCAAAGCGCCCTGCGCTACGGCACCTATACCCTTCTGGTGCTGCTGGCCGGTGCCTATTACCTTTACAGCCGGAGCTGGAGCGGCGACCATCTGGGTGCGGCTACCGCCTTCTTCAACGCCCCCGCCACCCGCTTGATCCCCCTGTGGGGATGGCTGAAGGCGCTGGTGGTCTATGCCTTCGCGGGCAACGCCGTGGGCACGCTGACGGCGGCCCTCGCCCTCATTCTGGCAGTGCCGCTGCTCTTCTTCGTCATTCGTCACACCAAGGCCGATTTCTACGAGGAGGCCATGGCGCGCTCCGAGGAGATCGCTGCTACCCTGGCGGCGCAGCGGGAGAAAAACGGCCTCAACAAGCGCAAAAAGGATCGCAGCGACCGCCTGGAACGGGACGGCTTCCATCGAGGCACGGGCGCCACGGTCTATTTCCACAAGGCGCTCTACAACCGCTTCCGCTTTGCTCATCTCCACGTGTTCACCAAGACCTCCGAGACCTATCTGGTCATTGCCCTCGGCATTGCGGCGCTGCAGCTGCTGGTGCTGAAGTCTCATTTCTTCCCGGCCGTGGCGCTGGCCATGGCGGGCTTTACCTTCTTCCGTGCCCTGGGGAACCCCATTGCCACGGATATCGAGATGGAAAGCTTTTTCCTGATTCCGGACAGCGCCCACCGCAAGGTACTCTTCTCCTTCCTCGGCGGTACGCTGAACACCCTTCTTGACGCGCTCCCCGCTTTTCTCCTCTCGGCCCTGCTGCTGCGCGCCCACCCGGGCGAGGCGGTGCTGTGGCTGCTGCTGATCCTCTCCATGGGCAGCTGGTGCGATAGCGTGGGACTCTTTATCGACCTTTCCCTCTCCACGGGCATTTCCCAGATGATCCGCTCCGTGGTGCAGGTGATGTTCGTGTATTTCGGCATCGCCCCGGCGGCGGTGCTGGTGATCGTGGGCCTGGGCCTTGGCAAGGTGGCGCTGTTCGCGGCCATTGCCACGGCGCTGAACCTTGGCGCCACCGCCCTTTTGCTGGCACTCGCGCCGCTGTTTATCCTGCGCGGACGGAAATAATTTATAAAAAGGAGCGGAGCCACGAAATGGGCACGCGCGATAACGAAGGTTTTTCCGACGTTGTCGATGCGTGCCCATAATGAATTGCCCTTACGGGCATGAATTGGCTTACGCCGTGATTTGCGCCTGCAGCGCATGAATTGCCTGCGGCATTAAAAACAGGGCAATTCAATTCATGAAAACACCGTTTTCAAATCATGAAGCCGCAAGGCTTCAATTCATGACGCAAGGCGTC
>JAFTQT010000108.1 GCA_017462615.1 Clostridia bacterium
CCAACAACCGCAACAGTCTTGCCCACGGCAATGGGAGTCTTGCTGGTGGGCAGATAAGCCTTCATCAGGTTGGAACGGGTCAAGAACTCATTGGCAGAGTACACACCGTTCAGGCTTTCGCCGGGGATGTTCATAAAGCGGGGCAGACCGGCACCGGTGCCGATAAATACAGCCTCGAAGCCCTCTTCCTCCATCAATTCCTTGACGGAAACCGTGCGACCCACCACCACGTTGGTGACGATCTCCACACCAAGAGCCTTCAGACCCTCAATTTCCTTGGCCACGATGGCCTTAGGGAGACGGAACTCGGGAATGCCGTAAACCAGCACGCCGCCGGCGGTATGGAAGGCCTCGAAAACCGTGACCTCATAGCCCTTCTTGGCGAGATCACCTGCGCAGGTAAGGCCGGAAGGGCCGGAGCCCACCACGGCCACGCGATGACCGTTAGAGGCGGGCTTTTCAGCGGGAGCGGCGGTGTTGGCGTTGTGCAGGTCTGCAACGAAACGCTCTACGCGGCCAATGCCTACGGGCTCACCCTTAATGCCGCGCACGCACTTACCCTCGCACTGAGTCTCCTGGGGACACACACGACCGCACACGGCGGGCAGAGAGCTGGAGAAGGCGATGGTCTCGTAAGCGCCCTCAAAGTCGCCCTTGGCGGCCTTTGCGAGGAACAGGGGAATGTTGATCTGCACAGGGCAGCCCTCTACGCAAACGGGCTTCTTGCAGTTGAGGCAGCGGGCTGCCTCGTCCATGGCCTGCTCGGCGGTGTAGCCGAGGGCAACCTCGTTAAAATTCTTGCCGCGGAGGATCGGATCCTGCGCCGGCATCTCATTCTTTTTCAGCGACATATTCGGCATTTTACTTTTCCTCCGCCTTCTTAAAGAGATTACAGGTGTCCTCGTGCTGATGCCGCTCGAAGGGGCGGTACATCATGGAGCGCTCCATGGCCTCGTCGAAATCGATCTGATGGGCGTCAAACTCGGGGCCGTCCACGCAGGCAAACTTGGTCTGGCCGCCGACGGTGAGACGGCAGCCGCCGCACATGCCCGTGCCGTCGATCATAACGGGGTTCATGCTGGCCACGGTCTTGATGCCGTACTCCTTGGTCACGAGGCTGACGAATTTCATCATCACGAGAGGACCGATGGTAATGACCTCGTCGTACTGCTCGCCGGACTCAATGAGCTTTTTGAGCGCATCGGTCACAAGGCCCTTTTCGCCCACCGAGCCGTCGTCGCTCATCAGCACGAACTTATCGGAAACGGCGCGGAATTCCTTCTCGAGGATCACCAGATCCTTGTTACGGAAGCCCACAACGGAATGCACCTCGGCACCTGCCTCATGCAGCGCCTTGGCTACGGGATAAGCAATAGCAGAGCCCACACCGCCGCCCACAACGGCAACCTTCTTGAGCCCCTCCACCTCGGTGGGACGGCCGAGAGGGCCAACGAAGTCGGCAATGAAGCCGCCCACGGGCACGTGGTTCAGCTTTTCGGTGGTGGAACCCACGATCTGGAAGATGATGGTCACAGTGCCGGTCTCCTTGTTGCTGTCGGCAATGGTCAGGGGCATCCGCTCACCCATTTCATCCACACGCAGGATGATAAACTGGCCGGGCTTTGCCTTGCGCGCCACACGGGGCGCCTCGATCTCCAGCAGGGTGACGGTGGGATTCAATTCCTCACGTCTTACGATACGAAACATTTTTTCTTCTCCTTTACACGGAAGCCGTCGTGCTTTTCGCAGAAATCTCCCACGCGCGTGGCGCGTGGGAGAAGCCGGCTCTTCCGGAATTTTAATTCGAGTTGATCAGCAAACGCCGTAAGCGAGCATAGAGCGAGCGACCTTCATAAAGCCCGCAATGTTGGCACCTGCCACCAGGTTGCCCTTCATACCGAACTCCTCGGCAGCGGCAGAGGCGCTCTTATAGATGTTGATCATAATGCCGTGCAGCTTCTCGTCAACCTCCTCGAAGCTCCAGGAAAGACGCATGGAGTTCTGAGACATTTCGAGAGCGGAGGTAGCCACGCCGCCGGCGTTGGCAGCCTTGGCAGGACCAAAGAACACGCCTGCCTGCTGGAAGGTGTGAATGGCCTCGGGGGTGGAGGGCATATTGGCACCCTCACAAACAGCCAGCACGCCGTTTGCAACCAGTGCCTTGGCAGAGGCCTCGTTGCTCTCGTTCTGGGTAGCACAGGGCAGCGCGATATCACACTTCACCGTCCAGATGCCGGAGCAGCCCTCGTGGTACTCGGCCTCGGGATGCACGTCAAGGTACTCCTTGATGCGGCCGCGGCGACCCTCCTTGATGGCCTTGACCGTGTCAAGATCGATGCCGTTCTTGTCGTAGATATAGCCGTTGGAGTCGGACATGGCCACGACCTTGCCGCCCAGGGTGGTAGCCTTCTCGGTAGCATAGATGGCCACGTTACCGGAGCCGGAAACCACAACGGTCTTGCCGGCAAAGCTGGTGCCGTTATCCTTCAACAGCTCCTCGGTAAAGTAGCAAAGACCGTAGCCGGTAGCCTCCTTACGGGCAAGAGAGCCGCCGTAGGTGAGGCCCTTGCCGGTGAGCACGCCGGTATACTCGTCGCGCAGACGCTTGTACTGACCGAAGAGGTAGCCGATCTCACGGGCACCTACGCCGATATCGCCGGCAGGCACGTCGGTGTCGGCACCGATGTACTTCTGCAGCTCGGTCATAAAGCTCTGGCAGAAGCGCATGACCTCGCCGTCAGACTTGCCCTTGGGGTCGAAGTCGGAGCCGCCCTTACCGCCGCCGATGGGCAGAGTGGTGAGGGAATTCTTGAAGGTCTGCTCAAAGCCGAGGAACTTGATAATGCCCTCGTTGACGGAGGGATGGAAGCGAAGCCCCCCCTTGTAGGGGCCGATGGCGCTGTTGAACTGCACGCGGAAGCCGCGGTTGATCTGCACCTTGCCGCTGTCATCCACCCACGGTACGCGGAACTTGATGATGCGCTCGGGCTCTACGATGCTATCGATGACGCCCTTCTCGATAAATTCGGGGTACTTGGCCACCACAGGCTCCAAAGACTCCAGCACCTCGGCTACGGCCTGATGAAACTCAGGCTCGCCCTGGTTGCGTTTTTTGACGTTTTCCATGACTTCAAGCAAATATGCGTTGGTAATCATAAAAGGATCCTCCTCCATAAAATTCAAGTATCGTTCCCATAGGGAAAAATTTCACCTTTATATTTTATCATATACGCTGCATGCTTGTCAAGATTTTTTTGCAGGAAATGCGGGCGAAAATTGCAAAAAAGCGAAAAAGACGGCAAAAGAGATCAGGGGTATATTTGCCGCCCTGCTCGCATAGGATAGAACGGAAAATTTAAGAAGCGTGAGGTATCCCTATGAAAAAGCCGAAAAAGCCCCTGTTATTTGCCCTTTGCGGCGTTGTGGCTGCCGCCGTGATCGGTGCCCTTGCCCTATTTCTTGGCAATCCCGAGGCAGCCTCTCCCGTGGTCAGCACCGGACTGCAGCACCTGGCAGACGACGCCTATCTTGCCGCCTCTGCGGTGGCGGGGCAGGACGTCTCCTTTACAGCGGAATGGTTTGACAGTGCTCTTGCCGGAGAGGCTGTGACCGCCGTTACCGTCACACGCCTGCCCGCCGCCACGGAGGGCACGCTGAAGCTGGGGCACGGCAGCGTGCAGACGGGGCAGATCATCCCCCGGGAATCTCTCTCCTTTTTGCGCTTTATCCCCAATGACGGTGTGAAAAACAGCAGCTTTTCCTTCGTGCCGTCCACCCGATCCGGCAATGCGGGCTATGCCCTTTCCTGCCGCCTTCTCGTGCTGGATAACGTGAACTGCTGCCCCCAAAATACCAAGACCGCCACCGCCGTTTCCACCCATGAGGGGCTGACCCTCAGAGGAACGCTCACCGCCCGGGATCCGGAGGGTGACACGCTGCATTTTGAGATCTTCACCTACCCCGAAAACGGCACCCTTACCCTGAATGCCACCACCGGTGCCTTTACCTACACGCCGATGGCCGGATTCTCCGGCAAGGACAGCTTCAGCTGGCGCGTACAGGACGCCGCCGGCGCCTATGCGCCCCCAACGGAGGTCTCCGTCACCGTGCGGGAAAGCACAGGCTACACCTTTGCGGATATGGAGGGGCACGCCGCCCACACCCACGCGCTGCGGGTCAGCGAGGAGGGGCTGCTTGGAGGCGAACGGATGGGCGGAAAGCACTATTTTCACCCTCATAAGGCGCTGAATCGCGCCGCCTTTGTGGCCATTCTGCTGGAGGCTGCCGGCATCCAGGCGCCGCCCGCCGACAGCACCGGCTATACCGATGACGCAGAGATCCCCGCAGGGATGAAGGGCGCCATCAAATACGCCCGAGAGCAGGGGTGGCTTGGTGAGGATACCGCCTTCCGCCCCAATGAGGCCATCACCCGCGCCGAGGCCGCCCGCATTGCCGCCGCAGCCCTGGGACTTTCCGCACCCGGCTATCATGAGGCGGTGGAGGACCACACCGCCATCCCCGTGGATGTGGCAGACGCCCTTTACGCCATCTACGAGGGTGGATATATCTCCACCCTGGCCGACGGCGCCCTCTCCCCCGGAGGCGTACTCTCCCGTGGAGACGCCGCCAAATTCTTCGCTCGGGTGCTGGATGGAAGAGGCGTATAAGAATGTGATTTTATGGGGGAGGGAGGCCGGTTGCAAAAGGCCTCCCTCCCCCACGCCCCCTCCTACCCAAAACCTTCAAAAAAGAATGGCGCACATCGCAAGAGGCCGCAAACGGGGCGGGAAATTCAGCCCTCATTCTCTAAACGATAAGAGAGCCGCGTCACGGCTGTGACGCGGCTCTTTTGCGTTATACCTTCTCTTTTGCCAAAAGCGCACGGCGGGTAAGGAGTAGTGCGACGGCGCCCAGCGTGGCTGCGGCGGTGACGATGACCACCCACATCCAGAAGCTGCCGGCGAATTGCTCCACGTGAAGTCCCACCACCGAGAAGCGACCGCTTTCCGCATCCTGCAGACGACGGAAAATGGCGGTGACGTCAAAGACAAGCGCTCCCGTAGCCAGCGCACCCGCTGCCACGGAAAGCCACCCGGCTGCCGGCGTGCGGTTTGCCGCGGTGGGCATCCGACGCAGCTCGTCCCGCCGGAAATCCAGCACCGAGCCGAGGTAGTAGGTGATCAACGAAAGGATCAGCGTTTCCGGCACCATGTAGGTGGCGTTGTAAATGAAGGAATAGCCAAGAGCTGCCTTGTCGGGGATAGAGAGCCCCGCCCAGATGGTGGCACCGGTGATGACGTGGCAGATATACCGGATACAGCATACCAGCAGCGCGCCCAGCAGCAGCTGCAGCCATTGGGGCAGCTCCTTTTTGCGACGAAAGATGCCGCCAAGACCAATGACGGCAAAGGCCACCACGTAATCCAGCAGGATCAGCGTGACGATGGACTGCCAGGTGCTGAAATAAGAAATGTTCTTGAGGCCAAAGAGCTGTTGAATGACGCCAAAGGCGGTGGCGGAGCCAAAGCCCCAAAGGAGCCCGTGGCGATAGGAGATAAGCAGCACCGGCAGCATGGAGGCCACGGTGATGGAGCCGCCATAGGGCAGCTCTGCCAGCGGCAGCTCGCTGAGGACGGTGGCCAATGCCAGGAGCAATGCGCTCTCCACAAGGGCCTTGGTGGAACGGCGTTTCGTTTCGGTAGGTTTCATCTTAAAACCCCTCCCTTATCAAAAATACCGCACGGAAATCTCCGTGCGGTATTTTTAGAGAAAGGCCCAAACACCTCTCCCGTCATCTTCCCTACGCCGGCATTATCCGTATCAGGTTAAAGGGTTCGAGCTACGCTCGTCTCAGCCACCTTTTTGGCAGCACCCCCGATTTCTATGCGGTTCAAGAGGAGTATAGCACAAAAATCCGCCCGTGTCAAGCATCGGGCGGATTTTTTGAACGAAAATATAGCTTTCGTGGTCAGATCAGTAGTAATTATTGGCCGCCACCATGGTGATATCCACGGTTTTCAGCAGTTCCTCGTCAAAGGTGACGCGGTCGAGATAATCGGCGGTGCGCTTTTGCAGCATGTGCTCAATGGTCAGCCCCGTCAGGGTATCGAACCAACGGCTGTTTTCCTCCTTCTGCCAGGCACCGCTGTCCAGCTCCACACGCATCAGAACATAGTATCCGGAGTCGGAATCCAGCACCGCCAGATCCCCCACCTCCAGCTTTGCCAGCTCGTTGGAGAAGGTAGCGAAGATGCTGTCTGTGGCGTAGGTGCCAACGGAGAAATACATGCCCGTGGGGGCATACTGCTTGTGGAAATCCGAGTTGTCAGAGTAATCCTCAATACATTGCAGGAAAAGCTCCTCGTTGTCAATGCACTTTTCCGCAATTTCTCTGGCGCTCTCAAGGCGCAGGGCCATTTCGGTCTCGCTGTAGTAGCCGATCTCCTTTTCGCCCTTGCTGTTGAGGTGGTAGTGGATCACACCCTTTTCGGCATCGTAGGCCACCACCGGCTCCTCCTCACCCTCGATCTTGTAAACGTAGATGAAGTCGCCGTTTTTATCCTTTTCCTCGGTCTTGATCACATCCTTGCCGTCGGTGTCGTAGGCGATGTGCTTGTAGGTATCGTCGGTGTAATAGATGGTGCGGCCGTCCTCGTCGGTATCCCGCTTATAGTAGTAGTTGGCCAGCTGCATCTGGTAGCCGCGAATGTAGGTGGCCTGGTAAAACTCCTCCTTGGCGGGTGCACCCAGCAGGCTGCCGCTCTTGCCGTAAAGATGCTCCTTCAGCTGGGAGAGCTTGGCCTCGATGATGGAGGCATCCCGCAGAGTGGTGACGTTGGCGCCGTAGGCGGCGAGGATGGAATTCAGCTGACTTTTAGAGCCGCCGCCCACCTCCTCGATCAGCGCGTCGATCCAGTCGTCAATGGAGCTTTCCACGGCCTTGGGCAGCTTCAGCCCCAGCTCGTCGTAAATGATCATGGCGGCAGCGATCTGGCGGAGTCCCTCAAAGACCTGGTTGGTATAATGATCGGCCATAGTCTCATGATCGGTGGAGATGTAGGAGTTCCAGAAATCGGCGCTGTTCACGTTGTATCCGGCGGAGGCCAGCGACCCCTTCATGCGGGAGAGATAGAGCTGAAAGACGTTGACGGAGATCTCGGTGCTGCCGGCCTCCATCAGAGTCTTGCCGTGAGTGCCGCAGCCGGGCAGCAGCATCAGCAGCGCCAGCAGAGCCGCCAGCAGGCAGATAAATCTTGTTTTCATATTGCTTGTTGGTATCCTTTCTTAGGAAGCTATTCTTTATTATACCGCATTTTGCGGCGTTTGTCTACCCCTTTTTCTCAAGAGACGCGAGGCGCAGCAGCATATCCCGCAGCTCGGCGAGCAGCGCCGTGGGCTTTTGCGGGCGATAGCGGATATAGGGGGTGGCGGACATCATCATCCGGAGTCTGCCGGGGTAAAGCATCGACAGCTCCATCCAGCCGTCCACGTCAAGGGTCTGGGCAGAAATGGCCACCTCGGTGCCGTCCTGCCTTATCTGCTGAATGCCGCAGCGCTCGGCGGTGGCGCGAATGAGGGCGATCTCCAGGAGATTGGCGGCAGGCTTTGGCAGATCGCCGTAGCGATCCAACAGCTCGTCGGTCATATCCTCAAGGTCTGCAGGGGTATTGATCAGCGAAATGCGCTTATACAGCGCCATGCGCTGGGAGGCGTTTTTCACGTAGCGCTCCGGCAGGCAAGCATCGAAACTCAGGCTGACTACGCATTCGCACCGCTCCTTTACCTGCTCGCCCCGCTCCTCCAGCACCGCCTCGTTCAGCAGCTTCACGTAAAGGTCGTAGCCCACGGCGTCCAGATGTCCGTGCTGCTCCGCGCCGAGAATATTGCCGGCACCGCGCAGCTCCAGGTCACGCAGGGCGATGCGGAAGCCGGCACCGAATTCCGCGTATTCGCGGATGGCCTCCAGGCGCTTTCGCTGAATATCTCCCAGCGCCCGCCCACGAGGATAGGTAAAGTAGGCGTAGGCACGGCGCGGGGAGCGTCCCACGCGGCCGCGGATCTGATGCAGCTGGGAAAGCCCCAGGCGGTGGGCGTGATCTACGATAAGGGTGTTGGCGTTGGGTACGTCAATACCGGTTTCAATGATGGTGGTGCTGACCAGAATGTCAATGCGCCCGGCGATCATATCACTCCAGATTCGCTCCAACGCATCCTTTTCCATCTGCCCGTGTGCCACGGTAATCTGCGCCTCGGGAATGGCGGCGGAAAGCCTTGCCGCCACGTCTCTGATGGTCTCCACGGAGTTGTGCAGATAAAAGACCTGGCCGCCCCGGCGCAGCTCGCGGCGAATGGCCTCCTCGATGATCAGCTCGTCATCCTCCAGCACGTAGGTCTGCACCGGCAAGCGGTCGCCGGGGGCCTCGTCCAGCACGGAAATATCCCGGATGCCGCTCATGGCCATGTTCAGCGTGCGGGGAATGGGGGTAGCGGTGAGGGTCAGCACGTCCACATTGCCCGCCAACTGCTTCAGCTTTTCCTTTTGTGCCACGCCAAAGCGCTGCTCCTCATCCACAATCAGCAGCCCCAGGTTCTTGAATTTCACGTCCTTGGATACCAGTCGGTGGGTGCCCACCACGATGTCAAGGTCGCCTCGCGCAAGGCGGCGCAACGTTTCGGCCTGTTGCTTTGCCGTGCGGAAGCGGGAGAGCATATCCACGCTGACCGCAAAGGCGCGCATACGGGACTGGATGGTTTGAAAATGCTGCAACGCAAGAATGGTGGTGGGCACCAGGATCGCCACCTGCTTGCCCGCCAGCACCGCCTTATAGGCGGCGCGCAGCGCCACCTCGGTCTTGCCGAAGCCCACGTCGCCGCAAAGGATACGATCCATGGGGCGGGCGCGCATCATATCCTCCTTGATCTCATCGGTGGCCACCATTTGGCCGTCGGTTTCGGTATAGGGAAAGCCCTCCTCAAATTCCCGTTGCATCTCGTCATCCGGCGGGAAGGCAAAGCCCGGACGGCGCTCTCGCTCGGCATAGAGGCGAATGAGATCCTTCGCCATATCCTTTACCGCTGCCTTGGTGCGCGCCTTGGCCTTTTTCCACTCGCCACCGCCAAAACGGGAGAGCTTCACCACGCCGTCATCGGCGTGGGCGCCAATATATTTGGAGACCGCGTCCAGGCGGTCACAGGGCAAAAACAGCTTGTCGCTGCCTGCGTACTGAATGCTGACGTAATCGCGCGTCACGCCGTCGATGGTAAGGGTTTCAAGCCCCATATAGCGGCCGATACCGTGGGCCTCGTGTACCACGAGATCGCCCACCTGCAGATCGGCGTAGGAGAGGATCGTTCCCTTGGCGTCCTTTTTCTTGGCTCTGCGGCGGATGCGTCCGGCGGCAAGGCCGCCCCGGTGTCCCGTCTCCGAGAGGGAGAGCACCGTCACACCCGAAACGCCCAGCTCAAAGCCCACGGTGGGCTCCTGCCATTCCACTAAAATTTCACCGGGTGCGGGGAGCGCGCAGCCCTCCTCAAAAAGCCGCGCCAGGTAGCCGTGCGCCTGCAGCATGGAGACGGTGCTCCGCGCTGCCGTCTCGTGCTCGGCGGCGATCAAAATGCGCCGCCCGGTCTCCACGTAGCTTTGCAGATCCTCCACCAGCAGATCAAAATGGTCTCCGTAGGCCACGGTGTGCTTGGTACGGAAGCTATAAAGCCCCGCGAGGCGCCGGCCGGTGAGCCCCTCGGTGATGGAGTCCGCGTGAAGGGTCACGTTCTCGTCCAAAAAGTGCTCCAGCGCCGTTGCCGGGGCGTTGTATTCCGCATAGCGGGGGGAGATGGTGCCGTTTTCGATCAGCTCCTTCACCGCCTCCTCGGCGTGCCAGAGAGACGCCTTCAAGCGATCACGAACGGCGTTGGTGCCTCGCAGCACCACCAACGCGCCCGCGTCAAAATAGGAGAGCAGCGTTTCCTTTTCCGGCGCGATCAGCGAGAGGTATTTGTCGGCAAAGCGCACGTCGCCACCACGCTTCAATTCCCCAATTTCGCCCTCCAGCTCCTCCCTTGCCCGCTCGTCCTTGCATTTTGCAAGCTGCTTTTCCACGGCAGAGAGCAGCTGCGCCCGACTTTCGTCGGTCAGCAGCACCTCACGGGCGGGGGGCATTTCGCAGCTCTCCACCATAGTGTGCAGCCGCTGGCTCTCCACGTCAAAGAGCCCCATGCGGTCAATTTCATCGCCAAAAAACTCCACGCGCAAGGGGGCGGCCTCGGTGATGAGGCTACCGTCCGGCGTCAGCGCTCGCAGGTTGGGGGCGTAGATGTCCACAATGCCGCCCCGCAGCGCAAACTGCCCAGGGCCCTCTACCAGGTCTACCCGTACGTAGCCCGCCGCCACCAGCCGCTCGGCCAGCTCTGAGGGCTCCAGAAGCGTGTCGCTATCTAGCGTAATGGTAGCCTTTGAAAGCCGCTCCCTTGCCACGGTATAGCCAAGCGCGGCATCGGGGGTGGTTAGCACCACGTCAAAATCGCCCCCAAGAAGTCCCCACAGCACCTTCAGGCGCTCGTATTCGTATTCGTGAGAGGCGGTGATATTATAAAAGGTCAGATCTCTTGCGGTATAAAAGGCGGCGCGCAGCCCGAAGGCAGAAAGCAGCTCTCGCTGACGCTGACATTCCTTTTCCTCCGAAAGCAGCACCAACGCGGCTCCCTTGCGCTTTTCCCGCGTGTCGGTGAGCAGCGTGCAGAGCAGCGCGTCTGCCGCACCGTCGCAGAGTCCCGCCACTGCAAAGGGCAGGGAGCGCCCACCCAGCGCCCGGGAAATATCCTCCGCCAGCGCCCTGTATTCGCCCTCTCCGCGCAGTACCTCCGGGATCAGCATGGCTTTACCCCGTTGCAGCGCTGCATGGCGTCGTCAAGCTTGCCCTGCAGCAGTAGCTTCACGCCGTCCTCTACGGCGGGAAACAGGTCGAAGAGCAGCTTCTGCTCGTCGGTATGGAAGGAGGAGAGCACCCAATCCGCCAGCTCCATTTCCGGATGGGGCTTTTTGCCCACGCCCACCTTCACCCGGGGGAAGGTATCGGCGTTCAGATGATAAATGATGCTCCGCACGCCCTTCTGGCCGCCGTCGCTGCCCTTGCCGCGCACCCGAAGGCGACCAACGTCAAGGTTGATATCATCGCAGATAACGATGATGTTTTCCGGCGGAACGTGATAGAAGGCAGCCGCCTCCCGCACCGCCTCACCGGAGTTGTTCATAAAGGTCTGAGGCTTCATCAAAAGCACCCGCACGCCGCCGACGGTCGCCTCGGCGGTGAGGGCCTTGAAGCGCAGGCGGTCGATTTTTACACAGAGGCGCTCCGCCATATAATCAAGGGAAAGAAAGCCCGCATTGTGCCGCGTGAAGGCATATTCCCTGCCGGGATTGCCGAGCCCTACCACCAAATGCGTGATAGGGCCTGCCGCCGCAGGCTTTTCGGTTTCAATTTTCTTAAACAGATCAAAAATATTGGCCATTTTGCTTTTTCCTTTCTGGTGGGGTAAAAAAGGGAGGATGAAGCCCTTGCTTCGGCGTTCAAATTTTGATTTATTGGAGAGTGATGTGCCGCCAAGGGCGGCGTGATGTTGCCCCCTCTGGGGCAATGATGTTGTGCGGCTTTGCCACACAATGATGTTCTGTTCGCCTTCTGTATCCTTCATTTGCGCTCGAAACGAGCGCAAGCATCATGCGGCGCATGCCGCGCATCACAAGCGTAGCGTCATCATTCGCCGCAGGCGAACAGAGTTGCGCCCTGCGGGCTTCGACTTCGTCCGCCCGAGATCCTGCCATCGCTACGCTCGGCACTGCTACGCAGTTCGACTTCGCGCGCTTGCGCGCCGCTCCGCTCAGGATGACACGGGCGGACGAATTCGAAACCCGCAGGGCGCCCGCTTAGCGGTCGGATCTCGCGCATGGCCTGAATAGAAAC
>JAFTQT010000109.1 GCA_017462615.1 Clostridia bacterium
ATACAAGTTAAAGCTCAACCACGGCGATCTGAAGGCCACACAGGGCGATACGGGACACGCAGAGATCGATATGATAACAAGTGTGTACGCTCATATCCTTGATGAAGATAGAAAGGTCAATGCGCAAAAGTTTGAGACCTCCTTCTACTCTAACCCCGATCTGAGAGACGTTCGCCCTCCGGCTGAACCGAAGGAAACGGCACCCGCGACCCTTGATCTGGCAAGCCTTGTCGAGCAGCTACAAAAATCACCCGAGCTTGCAAGTGCGCTGGCGGCGCTGATTGCCGCGCAAGCCCCCGCAAGCAGTCGCTAAAATCAAATTAGCAAATCGCTGATTTTTATTAGCAAACTTGTGTAAACCGTTCGAGTCTAATTAGCAAAATATTCAACGTGCAGCGAATAAAAAAGCACCCGACGATATACGGACTATCATCAGGTGCAAAGATAAAAATTAACGCTGCAAACCCCGAAAAGGGGCTTGCAGCAAGGGTTTTTGGCATCCCGGATTGGAGTCGAACCAACGGCCTGTCGCTTAGGAGGCGACCGCTCTATCCTACTGAGCTACCGGGACGTATTCAAAAATTATTCAGTTTTCCGCCCCTCCAGGAAACGAACGACCTTCCGCGTAGGAGGGGCTTGTTATATCCATTTAACTATGCAGGCGAATATGAAATTGTGACGCGGGGGCTTATATCCATTTAACTATGGAGGCGTGTATGAAATTGTTTTGCACGGCAAAAAACGCAAAAAATCCGCAAAAGGGGTGGTAAATTCCTCCGCAATCGGTTATAATGGAAGGAAAGGGCGTTATTGTCCGTTACCACTATAGTATAGCACAAAATTCTCAAAAAGGCAAGAGGATTTTGAGAAAGGGGGCAAAAATAATGTGGGATTTTCGCAAATATGGCAAATGGATCCTGACGGTTGTCGCGCTTTTGTGGTGCGTGGTGATCTGGCAGTTCTCCCTCGCTCCCGCCTCCGCCTCCTCGGCCACCAGCGGCACGGTTCGGAAATTTTTGAACGAAACCCTCGCCACCGCCGGCATCTCTTTTCGATTTACCCACACAATGGTGCGGAAAATCGCCCATTTTACCGAATTTTTCATACTTGGTATCCTGACCCACGCCACTTTCAGAGCACATCGTGCCCCATACCCGCCCCTGCTCGCTGTTGCTGCCGCGCTTGTGGTGGCCACCGTCGATGAATGCATCCAGATTTTCGTTCCCGGGCGCGGGCCCGGTGTCCTGGACGTGCTGCTGGATACAGCCGGCGGTATCGTCGGTATGCCGACCCTTTGGGGCGTTTTGGCCCTTGCCTTATATATAAAGATAAAAAGAACAAAAAATGTCAAAAAAATTTCAAAAACCCCTTGACAAACAAAGGGGTGCCGTGCTATAATAATTTGCCGCTTGAAAAGGGCTTTTTTAAGTGCGGCCTCAAAAGAGGCGCCGCCTGTCTCAGCGAGTCTATGAAGAAAGAGAGGTGCTTTTCGTGTTTGCTATCATCGAAACCGGCGGAAAGCAGTACAAGGTCAACGAGGGCGATACCATCTTTGTTGAGAAGCTCGACGTTGCCGAGGGTGAAACTGTTGTGTTCGACTCCGTGAAGGCTCTGTCCCGCGAGGGTGCTCTGAAGGTTGGTACTCCCAACGTTGAGGGCGCAAAGGTTACCGCTACCGTTGTAAAGAACGGCAAGGGTAAGAAGATCTACGTTCTCAAGTACAAGGCTAAGAAGAACGAGAAAAAGAAGATCGGTCACAGACAGCCCTACACCAAGGTGCAGATCATGACCATCGAGGGCTAAGTCCCATGACAACCATCACATTTTTCCGAAGTGACGGCATCTTCTACGGCTTTGAGGAAAAGGGCCACGTCGGCTTTGGCGAGTATGGGGACGATCCCTTCTGCGCCATGCTTTCCTCCATCACAATGTACATTGTGGATGCGGTAGAGGAGGTTTATCAAGGCAAGATCTTTTATGATATCAACGCCGAGGATACCACCATCACCGTGCGTTCCCCCTCCGCTCTTCCCGCCTTTGAGGCAGACGAGCGTGTGCGTTACGCTGTCTCCGGTCTGTTTTTGACGTATTATCATATGCTGGAGGATATGCTCCTGCACGACGATATGTACGAATTCACCGGCGACGCGGGCTTTACCGTCAAGGTAGAGGATCGTGAATACGCCTGAGCGTTACTTCACCACAAATTTCAAAGGAGGATAACACACCATGTTGAGAATTAGCTTGCAGTTCTTCGCTCACAAAAAGGGCGTAGGTTCTACCAAGAACGGTCGTGACAGTGAGTCCAAGCGTCTTGGTGTAAAGGCTGCCGACGGCGAGACCGTCACGGCTGGCAGCATTATTGTCCGGCAGAGAGGCACCGCCATCCATCCCGGCAATAACGTTGGTCTCGGCAAGGACCATACCCTGTTTGCTCTCGTTGCAGGCAAGGTTAAGTTCGAGCAGAAGTCCAAGGATAAGAAGCAGGTCAGCGTTTACGCCGACTGAGCATAGAAAAAAGCAGCCCAACGGGCTGCTTTTTTTATCCAAAAATTTTCGCATTGACATTTTTACGGATATATGCTATACTGATGCTATCAGATCAGCTATGAAAGTGAGGACACAATATGAAAAAAACACTTTGTCTTTTGATCGCTGCCGCAATGCTGCTGGCCACGCTGCCGCTGCTGGCTGCCTGCAGCAGCAAGCCCGGGAAGGGCACCGTGACCCGTCTGACGGTGGATATCAATCCCAGCGTGGAATTTATGATCGACGATGAAAATAAGGTCATGGCCGTTACCGCCATGAACGACGATGCCAGCGTTCTGCTTTCCGGAGAGGTGCTGGTGGGCAAAACGCCGGAGGAGGCCACCAAGGCTTTGGTCACGCTGGCCGCCAATACCGGGTTTCTGACCGACGAGGAGGGGAATCCGAGAACCGTCAGAATCTCGCTTTCCGGCGAGAGCCGTTACGCAAAAAAGCTTTACGATAGCGTGGAAAAGCAGGCATCCCGCGTGCTGGACGATCTGGGCGTCAGCGCAAAGGTGGAAAAGGTAATGGCTCTGGAGATTGAGGCGCTCCGCGCCCTCGCAGCCAAAACCTCCCTTTACACGGAGGAGGAGCTTGCCGAAATGGATGAGGAGCAGCTGTATCAGGTGCTGGCCGCCGGCCGTGTTGAAACGGCGCTGCTGGTGACGCAGGAGTTGCGAGAGGCCTATTACACCGCCAAGCGACACGAGGTGGATTTTGCCGGACGGCAGGCCACGGCCAACGTGATCGAAGCAATGGGTGGACTTTACACCGTGGTGCACGGCGCGTACAATACGGCGTTGACGGCGTACAGCAAGGCCATCAAGGCGCTGGATGAGTTCCGCTATAACACCTTCGTTTCTGCCGAATCCGCGTATCAGCAAAAACTTGCGGAGCTGCGCACCGCCAAGGCTGAGCTGCTGGAGGAAAAAGCCGCCCTTTCTAAGCTGGAGCCGGATAGTGAGGCGTACCGCGAGGCCGCTCAGCGCCTGGAGCTGAAGGAAAAGGCCTACGACGTTGCGCTGACTGCCTTCGAGGGCGTGGGCGAAGGGGCAAGTGCCACCTTGGAGGCGTTGGTTTCCGCTCTTGCCAAATGCGAGGAGGCGCTGATCGCGCTGGAGGAGAAATTCAGCGATAATATCAAGGAAGAGCTGCAGGCAAACGCGGAATCGCTGGAGCGGACCATCAACGAAAGGAAGACCGCGTTCTTTGCTGATTTTGAGGCGGCCCATCAGTCAGATATCCGGGCGACCGAGGCTGCATTGCAGGCACAAAAAGATCGTCTGCTTGCCGCTGCTGAAAATGGATAATTTCCAATATCCGCCATAACGGTATGAGATTTTTGCAAAAAGGCGCACCAAGGTGCGCCTTTTTATTTGGGGTTTCTTCCAGCCCTTCCGGATATTACATTTGCACTTTGTCCTTGAATATGGTATAATGGTATCAACAACATAAAGGAGGTAATTGTGATCAGATTCAAGAAAAATTTGTTGTTGGTATGCAGCTTGCTTTTATGTCTGTGCTTTTTTGCCATCGGTGCCTCGGCGGCTACCACCCATACCGTGGTGAAGGGTGACAGCATGTGGAAGATCGCGGTGCGATACCAGGTGGGCCTCAGTGAGCTGAAAAGCGCCAACCCCCACATTGCCAACCCCGCGCTGATCTACCCGGGGCAGGTCATCACCATTCCCGATGTGGATGCTACCACGCTTCGGTATGAGCAGGAGGTGATCCGCCTGGTCAACGACATTCGTGTGCAGAACGGCTTGAAGCCCCTCACCTACGATTGGCAGCTGGCCCGCGTGGCACGGTACAAGTCGGAGGATATGCGGGATAACCGCTATTTTTCTCACACCAGCCCCGTGTACGGCTCACCCTTTCAGATGATCAAAAATTTCGGTATTACATATCGCAGCGCGGGGGAGAACATTGCCAAGGGCTACACTACGCCGGAGGCGGTGGTAAACGGCTGGATGAATTCCGCCGGACACCGAGCCAATATCCTGAACGCATCCTTCACGCACATTGGCGTGGGGTATGCCGGTGACGGAAGGTATTGGACACAGATGTTTATCTCTAAATAAAGCAGCCGTTTGGGAAATATCCCCCAAAACGGTATGGGAAAAGCGGCACGCAAGAATTCTTGCGTGCCGCTTTTGTCATGCCCCCTCGTGGGCTTTTTCTTTTCTCTTGAGGCAGGACAACTTATAGAGCTCCTCCGTGGCCAGTCGGGTTTTGGCTACGAAGTCGCCGGCATCCTTGGGGAAGCAATAAGAAAGGGTCTTGTTGTTGCCTAGACCGATGACGTCGCCGATCTCGTACCAGTTGAAGTCGGAATTGAGGGTGTAGGTGCATGTGGGATCCTGCTGATAGTCCAGCTTGCCGTCGCAGCCCGTCAGCCGGAAGCCCTCCTTGCTATGTACCAGCCGTCCTTCTCCGACGCGATAGAGGCATTTGGTATCCACCAGCATATAAATATCCACCGGCGTATCCAGCAGATAGGTGTCGGCCTCCAGCTCCTCGGCTACGCATCGGCGCTCCCATGCATACCAATCCGGCACGTGAGAAAAGGCGGTCTCGCCCTCCTCGGCGCGAATGAAGCCGTATTCATCCAGAATGTATTTTTTGCCGCAATGCCCGCAGGTGAGCGTGGTGCCCTCGCCCTTCATTTCGCCCTCGGTATGGCAGACGGGACATTTGTAGAGCACACGGTTGAGGCAATCAGCGCGGAAGGGCTCGTCGATCTCTACCTCGTTTTCCTGCTGCCAGCGGAAGTTGTCAAAGGTGAAGGCCTCCCGCACGATCTCACCAAGCTCGGCGGCGCTCTTGGCGGCGATATCCTCGGGGGAGAGCAGATAGGTCATATCCGCGCTGACCCTCACGCGGCGCAGCTGCAGGTTGTTATAAAGCGGGTCGCGGGCAAAGGCGCCGTAGGTGCGGATCATCACCACGGGTACACCCAAAAGCTTGAGGCACTTGCCGATGCTGTTGGGCAGCGGTGTCGCGGTGCCGTCAAAGGAATAGCCCGCCTCCGGATACATCAGCACCGAGCTTTTCAGCTTCTTCAGTACGTACAGCATATCCCGCACCAGCGCCACGTCGGTGACGAACTTTTTGGTGGGGATGCAGCCAAGACGGCGCATGAGGAGGTTCTTGCCCACAAAGCCGTCGGTGGTGGTGACGATGTTGAAGGGGCGGGGATAGAGGATGGTGGAGGCGATCTTCAGATCGATAAAGCTGGAGTGATTCATGAGAAACAGACAGGGCTCGTTCTTGCCAAGACGCTCCATGCCGATCCTGTTGCATTCAAATTTTGTAGCAAAAAGGTCGGGTGCGGATACCACTCGCAGCAACGTGCGGAAGAGGATGCTCTGCTTCATCGGGCGCTTGTGCTTGGCACGAGGAATGGCCATGACCTCCTCGTAGCTTTTGTTCTTCACCTTGATCTTCATAGGAGAGTACCTACCGTTTCAGGAATTTTGATGTCGTGGCTATGGCAATTATAGCATAAAACGAAAAAGAAAACAACAGAAAATCAAAAAATACAGATTTTTCCAACAAAATTGTGACAAATTCGGCCAAAATGAAGCCTCCGCCCCCGATTTACGGGGGCGGAGGGTGTGATCAGTTGGCGGTAACCTTCTCAAAATCTTCCTTGGGATGCTTGCAAAGGGGGCAGAGGAAATCGTCGGGCAGCTCCTCGCCTACGTACTCGTAGCCGCAGATCTTGCAGCGCCAAACGGTCTTTTCCACCTTGGCGGCGGGCTTGGGCTTGATTTCCGACAAGTAATAGGCGTAGGTAGCGGGGGGGACGTCGGAGAGCAGCGAGGCGTCGGTCACCTCGGCAATAAAGAGGGTATGGGTGCCCACGTCAACGGTGTTTACCAGCTTGCAGCAGAGCACGGCGTTGGTGCCTTCCGTAATATAAGTCACACCGTTATCGGCCCTTTTGTAATTTTCAAAGCCCTGGAACTTGTCCGTGTCCCGACCGCTTTGGAAGCCGAAGCGCTCAAACAGCGCAAAGCTCGCGGCGGTGGAAATAATGGAAATGTTGAACACACCGGTGGCAAGCATCATGTCGTGGGTGTAATTTGCCTTGTTGACGGCCAGTGCGATCTGATTGGGCGTGGTGGTAACCTGAATGGCGGTGTTGGTGATACAGCCGTTGTCCTTTTCGTCCTTGGCGGTAACAACAAACAGGCCGTAGGAGAGCTGATACATCGCTTTTTTGTCCATATCGTGTCCTTCCTTTCTTGGGGGATCCCCCCTTGGTAAGATTATACCGCATTATGCAAAAAAAATCAAGAGAAAAGCAGAGATTTTCTCTTGCAAAGCGGTACTTTGTCTGCTATAATAGAAGCAGCACACGGATGCCTTGCCTCCCGAAAATGCAACATTTTCAAATTGGGCGGAAAACGGTATCGAATATTTTGCGTTTTGCGAAGGAGAATGTCATGAAGGTCGTTGTTGCCATTGATTCTTTGAAGGGAAGCCTTTCCACCGTTGAGGCGGGCGAGGCCATAGCCCAAGGCGTCAAAAACGCCGTGACGGAGGCGGAGGTCATCGTTTCCCCTATGGCAGATGGCGGTGAGGGCACCGTGGACGCCATCGTTTCCGCCACCAAGGGCGAAATGCGCCGGATAACGGTGTCGGATCCTCTGGGACGTCCCGTAGTCGCTGCTTACGGCCTTTTGCCGGGGGGCAAAACTGCGGTGATCGAGATGGCAGCCGCCGCAGGCCTGCCCTTGCTCCGTCCTGAGGAGCGAGATCCTGCCCGTACCACTACCTTTGGCGTGGGTGAAATGATCCTGGACGCCATTGAGCTTGGGTATCGCCATTTCATCGTGGGTATCGGCGGCAGCGCCACCAACGACGGCGGTGCCGGCATGCTGGAGGCGCTGGGCGTTCGCTTTTTGAATCAAGAGGGCGCGCCCGTGGCACGTGGCTGCGTGGGTCTTGCGGATATTGCCGCCATTTCCCTCGATGGGTTGCATCCCGCCTTGTCGGAATGCCGCTTTGAGGTGGCTTGTGACGTCAAAAATCCCCTTTGCGGCGCCCTTGGCTGTAGCGCCGTGTACGCACCCCAGAAGGGTGCCACGCCTGATATGATCTCGGTGTTGGATGCGGCTGTAGGTCACTTTGCCACTCAAACCGCTACCGTTTTGCCCCATGCCGATGCCAACTACCCCGGCGCGGGCGCTGCGGGTGGCCTCGGATTCGCGTTTCTTTCCTATCTGAACGCATCGCTGGTGTCCGGTGTGGAGCTGGTGATGCGGGAAACGGGGCTCGAGGCGCTTGTGCGGGAGGCCGACGTGGTGGTCACCGGTGAGGGCCGCCTGGATGGCCAATCGGTGATGGGTAAGGCGCCCGTGGGCGTGGCGACCCTTGCCAAGAAGCACGGCAAGCCCGTGGTAGCCTTTTCCGGCTGCGTGACGGCGGAGGCTACTCGCTGCAACGACCACGGCATCGACGCCTTTTTCCCCATTTTGCGTGCCCCCTGCACCCTTGCCGAGGCGATGGACAGCAAAAACGCAGCCGCCAATATGATCGCCACCGCCGAGCAGACCTTCCGCCTGATCGCCGCGTTCCGTCGATAACGACGGAACCTGCATAGAAGCAAGCCCGCCCCCGACCGTTGCGGTCGGGGGCGGGCTTTTGGATTGCGCTCAGTTGGCGGGCGTGGGAATCATCACGGTGGCGGAGTCGCCGGCCATGACGGTGGGCAGCTTGCCATCCCACTTGGCAAGATATTCCATGTATTTCAGGTAGTCGGTGATCACCGCGATCTCCTCGGCGCTCTTGCCGGCAAAGTCGATGGTGTATTCCACGGCGGTGGTCACGCCGCTTTCGTCTACCACAGGGGTCTCGTTGATGGCAAAGCCCAGGGCTCTTGCTACCTCAACGGATTTGAGCTGCATGGCGGTAGCCTCGGCTCTCGCCACGGTGATCGCGGCCTCGGCGTCAGCCTTGGCGGCCTCCAGCTTTGCCTGGGCGGCAAGCTTGGCAACCTCCAGCTCCTTTTCCGCGTTGACGATGGCGGTCTCCTTCTCGTATTCCGCCTTCAGCTTTTCCTGCTCGGCGATCATCTTGTCCTCTACCGTCTGCTCAAAGGCGGAGGAGAAGTCGATATTGGTCAGCACCACGGCCACGATGTCCACGCAGTAATCCTCGGTAACGGCGGCCTTGATCACATCCTCCACCTGGGGAGAAATGCTGGAGCGGGTCTCAATGATCTGCATGGCGGAGTAGGAGGAAAGGGTGGCCTTTGCCTTCTCGGTGGCAATGCTCTCGATGCGGTTGGCCAGCACCTCAATGGAGCCGTACTGATTGGCGATCTGCACCGCCTTTTCGCTGCTGATCTGATACTGCACGGTCATGGCAATATCCATGGTCTGGGCATCCTTGGAGTAGGCCTGGGTCTGCACCTCCATGTTTTGCACCTTGGCGTCATAGACCGTGTAGGACTCGGTGATCCAAAAATCAAAGTAAGTACCGGCGGTGCGCACGCTGCGCGCCTCGCCCAAGTGCTTCACTACGGCGATCTCACCGGCCTCAACGGTATGGAAGCTGGGAGAGATCAGAATAAAGAGCAACGCGGCTGCCACCACCAGCAGAGCGCCCACGCCGGCGCGGCGCTTTTTCTTTTTGGCAATGGCGTGCATGGTAAACAGCACGGCCACAGCTCCCAGCAGAATAAACAGTATGGCAAAAATAATTCCAATTGTCATAAAAATGATCTCCTTTTCAAAATTCGGCCAGAGCCGTTACGCTCATTATAAAGCGACATTGAAATCTTGTCAATAGGCAAAATGCCGGATTTTGCTTAAAAATGGATATTTTATGCAATATAAGGGGGAATGGGGCGGATTTTAGCGAAAATTTTTTTCCTTTTTTATTATAATGCGTGTTGACAATTTGTGGGAAATGTGCTATACTGCAGATAAGAAATTACCCGCCGCGGCGGGCAGACTTTATAAATTGGAAGTCCAAAGAAAAGGGAGGCTTTTCAATGAGAAAATGGGATGTACGTACGACAAAGGGCAAGGCGCTGCTTCTTCTGCTTGCACTGGTGTTTGCCTTATCCGCAACCTGCATTGTCGCTTCGGCACAGGGTGATGCTGCGGCAACGCTGATCTATGACGACGGTCGCGCTCCCGACGGCTGGCACTCCGGTGAGGTGCATTTTCTTGCTCCTGACGGATATACCATCAGTGCCAGCGAGACCGGCAACTTCGGATACGATACCTATACCTTCGGCGGTACCTTTGACAGCACCAAGGAGGGTGAATTCGTCTACTTTCTGCAGGATGGCGAAGGCCGCGTCACGCGGATGACCGTGCCGCTGATGTTGGACAATACCCACCCCATTCTACCCGCTACGGTGGAGGAGGCCTTCTCCTACTCCGTGGAGGATACCTCCATTACGATCAATATCAATACGGCCAACTGGCGGGACGAGCATTCCGGCATCCAGTCCTACCGCGTTACCGTGAAGCAGGGCGGGGAAGAGGTGCTTTCCTACCGTATTTTCGGCAGCTCCTACACCTTCACCGGCTTTGATCCCAACGTGCCCTATACGGTCACGGTAACGGCCACCGATCTGGTGGGCAACGCCGCCAGCGTCAGCACGGCCGACGATGCCGTTGTGACCAATCGCTCCGATCTTTCCGGCGCGACCATCTACATCAACGACCAGGCGGCCTATACCGCCACCTATACCGCGCAATCCATCACCTTCGATCCCGCCGCGGTGCGGGTGGTGATGCCCAGCGGAAGAGAGGTGCCTGCGGATCAATACGATATATCCTATGAAAATAACGTGGCCATCGGTACCGCCGCGCGGCTGACCGTCACCGCCAAGGCGGACGGCGATTATCTGAACAGCACCTCCACCACCTTCTCCATCGCATATCTTGCCACCGATGCGCAGGCTGCGCTTTCTTTCGGCAGCACCGGCAGCGACGATTGGAGGGGGGGCTACGTCGAGCTGCAGGCGCCCACCGGCTATACTGTTTCTCTTGACGGTGCCAACGCCGCCTCCTTCCTTGACTCCGTGCGGTACGCCACCAACAAGGACGGCGTGCTTGCGTATTATTTGAAGAACGCTGTGGGCGAGATTGCAAAAATCGAGCTCCCCCTGCGTCTGGACGTGGATAAGCCCTCTGTGGAGGGTGTGACGATCATCCCCTCGGACGACGCCGTTACCGTGAACGTCAACGCCGTTGACGATCTTTCCGGTGTGGCCTCCGTTACCCTGCTTTTGAACGGTCAGACCTATCAGCAGCAGCCCGACGGCAGCTTCCTCGTGGAGGGCCTGACCTCCAATACCTCCTACAGCTTTACGGTTACCGTGGTCGATGCGGCGGGCAACAGCCTGATCACGGCGCCCGAGAGCTTTACCACCAGCCAGATGGATCTTAGCAATCCCAAATACACCGTTACCGTTACGGTCAGCGGCTCCTACGTTTATAACGGTACACTCCTTGTTCCCTCTGTTGATGCCATTAGCGTGGTATTGAACGGTACCGCGCTGCAGCAAACGGAGTTTGAGGTGGTCATGGCCGAAAACAATCTGTATGCCGGCACCGCCACCGTGGTGATCCGCGGTCTTGGCAACTATTCCGGCACGGCATCCGGCAGCTTCATCATCGAAAAGGCCGCGCTGCAGATCCGGGCCAAGAACCAGACCATTATTTACGGTGAGAGTATTCTGAACGCTCCCGATCAGCTGGAGATCACGGGTCTTGCCGCTACGGATGCGCTGACCTGCGTCCTGCTGCGTGATGGCAACAGCATTCTCGTTACCGACGTGGCCGTGACCTGCGGTGCGGCGAACGTGCTTGCCAATTATCGCGTTACCACCACTGCCGGCACGCTGACCGTGACCCCCTCCACCCCCGTGCTGGTGCCCGATCCCAGCGTGAGCCTTGACAAGGAATACGACGGTACGCCCGTGGGCATGCCTGCTTTCACGGTGACCGGTGGCTATACCGGCGCCATTTCCGTGCAATATTACCGGGATAGCGTCGCACCCGAAAATCTGCTCACCGCAGCCCCCGTGCTGCCGGGTCAGTATCTTGCCGTTGTCAGCATTGCTGCCACGGCAGAGAATAGCGCCGCTGTCTCCGCGCCTGTTTCCTTCACCATCTCCCCCCGCCCTCTTACCGTTACGGTGCTGGAGCAGCTGATCCCCTTTGGTGACAGCATTTCCTCCGATAAGGATAAGATATCGCTGCCCGACGGCGCGCTGATCTCCGGCCATCGGGTCGGCCAGGTAACGCTTCATACCGACGATGTGGCCGTGACCGAAAACGGCGTGATCACGCTGACGGCGCTGACCATTATTGACAGCGTAGGTCGGGACGTGACCGCTTGCTACGAGATCACCTCCGTGCCCGGTAGGCTGATGATCAAGTCCGGCACGATGGCAGAGGCCGAAGTGACCATCCGTGGCACCTACACCTACACAGGCTCCCCCATTCTGCCCCATATCAACGACGTGATCGTGACCGTAAAGGGCGAGCGGCTTTCCGCAGATCAATATACCATCAGCGCCGTTGATAACGTGAACGCGGGCACCGCCACGCTGACTGTTACCGGCTGTGGCAATTATGCCGGCAGCACCACGGCCTATTATCGCATCGGCAAGGCTACCGCGAGAATGTATCAGTACGCTGTGGCAAGCAAGGATCTGGTTTATACGGGTCTTGCCCAGCAGCTGCTTTCCACGCTGCCCGTTGCCAATACGGCAATTGAGTATTCCGATGCCCGCTTGGGCGTGTATTCTTCGGATCTCTCCGGCATTATGGCAACGGAGCCCGGCACCTATATCATTTATTACCGCGCGGCAGCTGATGCCAATCACACGGCCTCCGGCTCCTCCTACGTGACGGTAACCATCCAGAAGGCCAGCGTAACGCTGCGCGATCTCCCCCAGATCTCTGCGGCGCAGTACGGCATGCCCGTTGGCGAGCTGCTTCTTTCGGGCGGCCGCGTGATTTCTCCCTCGACGCCGGATGTCACCAATATTCCGGGTACCTGGAGCTTTGCCGATCCCAATCAGCCGGCGCTGCCCGGCGCGCGGTATGAGCTGCACTTCCAGCCGGAAAACGGGGACGCCTATTACAGCTCCAGCACACTGGTGACGCTGACGGTTGAGGCCGCGCCCGTGAGCGTGCAGCTGCGACCGGATCATACCCAGCAGTTCCCGGGTGGCACCATTACCGTTTCGGCGGTCGTGCTCAACGGCTGCAACAACATCTTCACGGATGATTTGCCCGATCAGGTGTTCCTGACCTGGCAGGTGGGCGAGGCGGGTACTCCCACCCCCATCGTTGGCGGCACCTTCCAAATTCCCACCGACCTGCCTGAGGGCACGGAGCTGATCATCCGGGCCTCGACGCTTGCGGTGGATGGCAAATACGAGGCTGGCGCAGGCACCTGCACGGTACTGGTATCGGACAAGATCTCCGTGGAGATCATTGGCCGGGATCAGACACTGGTCGGTGCAAGCAACACCTTTGATGTCAGCACGCTCTTTGAGATCGACCCCAATGCTGGCACCCCCTCCTATCAGATCATTGGCGGCACCGGCGTGGGTACGCTTTCCGGTACCGTTCTGACCGTAACCGAAAGTGGCACCTTCCTTGTGGAGGTGACCACCGAGGCTGTCGGCTCCTACGCTGCCGGTCGGGCAACCGCCACGTTGGATGTGACGCTGGACGACGCGGCACCTGTGATCGAGGGCGTGGAGGACGGCGATGTCTGCTATCTCACCACCACCGTGACGGTAACCGATAGTAGCCTTGCAAGCCTCACGCTGAACGGCGTTGCCGTTACCTCTCCCCTTACGCTTCCCGGCAACGTGAACGCTATTTACGTCATCAAGGCCGTGGACGCTGCGGGACTTGAGACCGAGGTTACGGTGGAGATGCGTACCATTGAGAGCCTGGCCGGCCCTCTGGAAACGCTTACTGTTGAGAACGTCAAAAGCACGGATAGAGCCTCCATTGAGGCTGTGGTGGGTGCCCTGGCATCCCTGCCGATCGCTGATGGCACCCGTGCCGAGCGAGACGTGATCAGCACGCTTCTTACCAAATGTGACGAGCTTCTGGTGCGTATTGCGGACGTAAATGCCGATATGGAAACGTTGAAGCAGCGTCTGAGCAAATATTTGTTGGATACCGTCACCTCTGCCGAGGCAGAGGACGTGCAGCGCCTGGCAGGCACCAGCGGCGCTTTGATCGCCGGTGATAATCTCACCGCGGAGGAGCGCGCGCAGGTAGAGCGGTACGACGCCAAGCTGAAGCTGCTGGTGGAGCGCCTGCAACACGTGCAGAGCGAGCTGCAGCGCTTCCGCGATGCGGAAAGTGCCTACCGGCAGCTGCCCCCCTCCTACGAGGATATCAACACCATCAGCGCGCTGATCGCGGACGTCAACACCCTTCTTGCGGGTCAGAATCTGACTGCTGAGGAGCGCACCGAGGCAGAGCGTTTGGCCGAAAGCCTGAGCAAGATCCTTTCGGATATCAGCATCTTCGGCAGCGATATTTCGCAGATCCTGGAGGCGCTGGAGGGCTATACGCTGGAGACCGTGACCTCTGCGGATCGCGGCACCATTGAGCAGCTGCGGCGCGATATTCAGGCGCTGCTGAACAACGCCCTGCTGAATGCGGGAGAGCGTGCCGCATTGGAGGAGGCGGCCAAGAAGGCCGACGATCTTCTGCAGCGCATTACGGTGGTGGCAGCCGCCATTTCCACCAGCGCCATCAGGGGCGTTGCCAAGATCACCGCCGAAAACGTTACGAAGAATAACGAGGTGCAGCTGCGCACCGCCAAGGCCGAGCTGGAGGCCGCGTTTGCCACCTTCCTTACCAATTATACCGAACAGGAGAAGGCAGCGATCGTTGCCGATATTGATCGCATTGGCAAGGCGATCGCCGCGCTGGAGCGCGTGGCAGAGGTGGAGGCCGATATCGAGGCGCTTGCCGATCCCTCCACCGTTGTGGAGAACGATCCTGTGGCCATGCTTGCCTTTGCCTCGGTCAAGCTGAAGTATGAGGCACTGACCGACTACGAGAGAAGCCTCCTGGATGCCGGCCTGCGTGGCAAATACGCCAGCTTTGGCCGCGCACTGACCAACTACCACGTGGTGGTGGGTGACGGCAGCATCTGGGTGCAGAACAGCGACAAGGATATCACCTTTGAGGTCAGTTGCTCCAGTGAGCGGTTCGTGGCCGTATACGTGGACGGCATGCAGGTTACCCCGGATCTCTTCACGGTAAGCGATAAGGGGCGGAACACGGTCATCGTGCTCAGCGCGGCGTATCTGCAGACCATGACTGCCGATGCGCACACGGTGCTCTTCCTCTTTGAGGATGGCGACGCCACCGCGGGTATCATCGTGGAGGCCGAGCCCACCTCTCCCTGGCTGTGGCTCCTCATCATCCCCATTTTGTTGATCGTTCTTGCGGCAGCCTATCTGCTCAAGCGGTATTTTGACCGCCATAAGGTGGAAGAGATCCGCTACAACGACTGATCGAAAAATACAATAAAAAAGGGCTGATTCACTGAATGGGCACGCGCGATAACGAAGGTTTTTCCGACGTTGTCGTTGCGTGCCCATAATGTAATGAATTGCCCTTACGGGCATGAATTGGCTACGCCGTGATTTGCGCCTACAGCGCATGAATTGCCTGCGGCATTAAAAACAGGGCAATTCAATTCATGAAAACACCGTTTTCAAATCATGAAAAGCCGCAAGGCTTCAATTCATGACGCAAGGCGTCAATTCATTATGGGCATG
Organism: Clostridia bacterium; assembly: GCA_017462615.1. GTDB lineage: Bacteria > Bacillota > Clostridia > Oscillospirales > CAG-272 > Firm-07. The sequence goes on from JAFTQT010000109.1 coordinate 15,335, forward strand.
AATTGGCTTACGCCGTGATTTGCGCCTGCAGCGCATGAATTGCCTGCGGCATTAAAAACAGGGCAATTCAATTCATGAAAACACCGTTTTCAAATCATGAAGCCGCAAGGCTTCAATTCATGACGCAAGGCGTC
>JAFTQT010000110.1 GCA_017462615.1 Clostridia bacterium
ATCGCGGCTTTGTGCACGCACTCTCCCTTCGCCTCGTTCCTCGGCACCTCCCTCCGCAGGGAGGCTAATGCACATTGTTCGTGGTCATTTTGTTTTATGAACACCCTGATAAACCCCAATTTGTTTGTGTGGCTATCCGCCATGTGCGCTATTTCCCCTTTTTGAAGGTTTTCGGTGAGGAGGGTGAATGTCTTTTCGCGGCGGCGAAAAGACAGAGGGAGGAGCCGCCCTTTTGCAAAAGGGGGCTCCTCCCTCACAACCATTTCAACTGCAAAAGGGGGCTCCTCCCTCACCACTATTTCAACTGCAAAAGGGGGCTTCTCCCTCACAACCATTTCAAATGCAAAAGGGGGCTCCTCCCTCACAGTCATTTTCAAAGTAAAAATCAAATTAGGTTGATAACGGTAGTGAAAACACCCATCAAAAAGCCCAGGACGCCACCCAGATAGATCACGGCGTTCAGCTCCTTTTTCATGACGGAGAGCAGCAGCTCCTCCAGATGGCGGGGGTGCATGGCTCGCACCTTTTCCTCCACGATCTCCGCGATATGGAAATGGCTTGCGATAGCGTCGGCGTGGTCGTTGACGAGGCGCTGATAGAAGCTGGAGAGCAGGGGTGCCAGCTCCTCGGGGGAGCCCAGCATCTGCCCGAGGGGCTTTTCCTCCAGTCGGGCGGCCTCGGCGTCCAGCAGGGAATAGAGGCGTCCCTTTCCCTCCTCGCCCTGCAGGTAATCTCGCAGGCGGTCAGCCAGAGGCGAAGCCATGGCGGCGATGGTGCTTTCGTTAAGGAACATGGCGATCAGGGGATTTCGGGGGGACATGCTGCCCACGGCGGCGGCCCCCTCCTTTGTGATGATCCCGGCCAGATCCAGCCCGCTGATGCCCAGCACGATCCGGTTGGTGAGGGTGTTCAGCAGCCGCTCCCGCTGGGTGTCGTAGGCCTCACCGATCAGCGCCTCTCCGGACTGACGGATGGGGGGCAGCGCCAGAATGGCGCCCACCACCGTGTCGGTGACGGCATCGGAGGTCAGCACGCGCTTCAGATCGTCCTCCTTGATGAGGGATTCGCTGATGGTCTGGCCCAGCGCCTTGGCCAGCGCGTTCTTGCGCCGGGGGATGATGCCGGGGGTGAAGGGCAGGCGGCGCTTGCCGATATAGACCTCACCGTAGGGACGGAAAAGCATCTTGACAGCGATATAGTTGGTGAAAAGACCGATCACCGCACCCACCAGGGGGCCGGAGATCAGCGTCAGAACGAACAGAAACGTTTCCATAAGGTGCTCCTTTCAGTGCTTTGGTAGCTTTTTTTATTTTACCACAAAAATTGCGCGGAATCAAGAGGCTTTTTGCGCAAAACCCTCTTGCGTATTTCAAATGTATATGTTATAATAAATTTATCTATACGTGAGCTTACAAAAACGCGGAAAATTTGCCGCCGCCTTGGCGAAATTTGTCGCGGATCATAGAAAAAGCTGTTTGGAGGATGGTTATGTTGCGTTTGTTACACACGGGAGATCTGCACCTTTGCAGTAGCTTTTCCGCCTTTTCCCCCCGGGTTGCCGCCAAGCGGCGGGAGCGCCAGTTCGAGGCGCTGGAGCAGCTGCTGACGGCTGCCGTGCGCGCCGGTGCCCAGCTGCTGCTTTTCGCGGGAGACTGCTTTGACAGCACCACCCCCGAGCCCGGTAGCGTGCAGCGCTTTTTCAATCTTTTGGGGGCGCAGCCCGTGCCCTCCGTGATCGCCCCCGGCAATCACGATTACTACCTGCGGGGTGGCTTTTACGACACGGTCACCATCCCCAAAAACGTACACCTCTTCCGCAGCTCCGAGCTCTCCTCCTTTGATTTCCCCGAGCTTGGCGCTACGGTCTACGGCTACGCCTTCACGGGTGAGATGATGCAGACCCCCAATCTCGGCCGCGCCATCGAGCGGGCCCACGACCGCATCAACGTGCTGCTAGCTCACGCGGATCTGATCTCTCCCATTTCGAAATACGCCCCCATTTCCGCCGGTCAGCTGGAGCGCACCGGCTTCCTGTACGCCGCCCTTGGCCACGTGCACAAGCCCACCAAGCCCCGCCGCTGCGGTCACACCATCGCGGCGTACTGCGGCTTCTTTGCCGGGCGCGGCTTTGACGAGCTGGGCCCCGGTCACGCCAATATGGTAGTGATCCAGGAGCGGAATATCGTGGTGGATCCCATGGAGACCGTGGCGGATCGCTTTGAGGAGCGGGAGCTGGATTGCACCGGCGCCGCCACCACCGAGGACGTGCGCAGTCGGGTGGCGGAGTATCTTGCCACCGAAAAGCTGCCGCCGGAAACGGCGCTGCGCCTGCATCTGACGGGCCAGGTGGTGACGGGCTGCCGCGCCGACAAGGCGGCCATCGCACGCCTCGGCAAGCAGTATGCCCTGTTTGAGGTGGAGGACGAGACGCTGCCCATCTATAACGCCGAGTATCTGGAAAAGGATCCCGGCATCAAGGGTGCGTTTTACCGTGCCATGGTGGCGCATCTGCAAAGCGACAACGAGCAGGAGCGGGCCACCGCAGCCGAGGCGCTGCGCCTGGGCTTTGCGGCGCTTTCGGGCCGGGAGGTTTGACAATGAAGATTCTGGAAATATACGCGGAGGATTTCGGCTGTCTTTCTGACCGCCGCTTTACCCTTGGTGACGGCTTCAACCTTATTGAGGGTGCCAACGAATCGGGCAAAAGCACGCTGCTGGCGCTGCTCCGGTTCCTGTTTTACGGCTTTCCCCGTCGCGCGGGCGCGGAGGGGGAGGAGCGGGATAAGCGCCTGTCCTGGAAGTGGCGTCGCGCTGCCGGCTCCGTGACCTTTACGGTCAACGACAATACCTATATCGTCACCCGCAAGTATCTCCTGCGGGGCAGCACCGGCAAGGAAACGCCGGTGGAGGAGCTTTCCGTGCTGGATACCGCCACGGGCACCGAGGTGGAGCGCGGTGGTAAAACGCCGGGTGAGCTGTTCCTTGGCCTGCCTGCGGAGCTTTACGACAGCAGCCTTTGCGTGCGGCAGTCGGATATCGGGCGCGTGGGCACGGCGGATACCGGCGAGGCCGTGACCGCTCTGCTCTTTACCGGTGGCTCCGGCTTCGATAGCGAGGCGGCGGAAAAGGCGCTGCAGAGCGCCCGCCGCGAGCTGCTGCTCTACAAGGGGCGCGGCGGCAAGGTGCCGGAGCTGGAGGATCGTCTTTCGGCGCTGGAGGAGGAGCTGGGCGAGGCCAAGGTCAACGCCGAGCAGCTTTTGCGGCTGCGGGCGGACGTGGCGCGGTATCGCGCGCAGGTGGCGGATCGTCGCCGCCAGCTCAACGCAGTCAACGCCTCGCTTACCGTGGCGGATCTGGATCAGAAGCTGTCGCAATACGACGAGTGGCATAAGGCCGTAGCGGAGGAGGAGACCTGCCGCGCGCGGCTGGACGAGTTGCGGCACGCCCAGGCCGGCACGCCCACGCCGGATAGCGGATTTTTTGAGCGTGTGCGCGGACTCTTGTGGCAGCACACCCGCGCGGAGGATCGCGCGCTGCAGACCAAGGCTGAGGTGGATCTTCTGCAAGCCGTCAGCTTCAACCAATCGCTGATCGAGGGACACGCCAAGGCCGAAAAGCTGGGCGGCCTTGCCGGCATTGAGAAAAAGCTCTCCGATGCGGCCCGCCGCCGCAGCGGAAATTACATTTTTGCCATCATGGCGCTGATGATCGCCGCTGTGCTGGTCGTGGGCTCCTTCTTTGCGTCTGCGGCCTTCCTGCCTCTGCTGCTGATCGGCGCCGGCGTGGGGCTCGTTTCGCTCTTCATGTTCTTCAAGGCCGCCCAATGCAGCCTGCAGGAGCGCATCGTGCGCAATCAGCTGGGCATTGGAGACGACGTGCCCATCCGCGCGTATCTGGAGCGCTGTGCCAAGGAGGACGACGCTTACCTTGCTCACCAGGAAAAGCTGCTGCTGACCGAGGCACAGCTGACCCGCGCCCGTACCGAGTGTGCCGAGCTGATGGGAGAGGTCAACATTCAGCTGGCCAAGGCCGGCGAGACCGAAAAATGCACCAACGTCAAGACAGCGGAGGCCGCGCTGGTAGGCATCAGCCGCCGCTTGGACGAGACGAGAGAGGCGCTGACCGCCGCCACCGTGGATTATGAAAAGGCAAAGGGCATTACCGCCGCCCTGGGCGCCCAGCTGGACCCCGAGGCCGAGCAGGCGCTGCGTACCACCCGCAAGCGCACGGAGGGGTCGGCGGAGGAAAGCCCCGAGGCGCTGATCCGCAAGCGTGACTATCTTTCCGAGGCCGTTTCCGGCCTTGACCATAAGCGTGCCGAGGCCGAGCGTGCCGAGGCCTCTCTTGCCGCCGTGACCAAGGATCCCGCCCCCATCGCGGCAGAGCGGGAAACGGTTGCCGCGGAGCTTGCGGAGGCAAAACGGCGTTTGGCGGCCCTGGATATGGCTCTCGACGCCTTGAAGGTGGCCAACGAATCCCTGCGGGAGGGTGTGCTGCCCCGCATCGCCGGGGAGGCCTCCGAGATCTTTGCGACGCTGACCGAGGGCAAATACAGCACCCTGCGCGTGAACGACCGCTTTGCCGTGACTCTGGATACCGAAAACGGCCCCATGCCCATCAGCCGCTTCAGCGCAGGCTGCCGGGACGCCGCCTTCCTTGCGCTGCGTCTGGCGCTGATCCGCACCGTCACCAAGGAGGAAATGCCGCTTTTGCTTGACGAGGCGCTCTCCCGACTGGACGATAACCGTGCCAAGGCGCTGATCAAGGTGCTGAACCTGTATTGTAAGAACGGTGCCCAGTGCCTGCTCTTTACCTGTCACAACAGAGAGGCCGGATTCCTCTCGCGTCACAAGAACGTTCAACGCATCAAGCTTTGAGCTTTTCGGAGCTGAAACTGCACCCGTTGCCGGGCTTTTCCGGCAACGGGGCATTTGTCAAGGAGGCTTTGGCAATGACCACGTTATACCTCGTTCGCCACGGTGAGACCGATAATAACAAGGCGGCGTGCTTCAACGGCAGCAAGACCGACCAGCCCCTCAACGGGCGGGGGCTTGCCCAGGCCGCCAGCCTGGCCGCCCCCTTTGCAGAGATCCTGCCGGACGTCGTTTTCTCCAGCCCCCTGCGGCGTGCCGTCGGCACCGCCGAGGGGCTCCGAGGCACGCTTTCCGTTCCCATCGAGACTGTCGAGGGGCTGCGGGAAATGGATATGGGCGCCTACGACGGCGTATCCTTTGCCGAGGTGCGGGTGCGTGATCCGGAGCTGATGGCCAACTGGAACCGCGCCGACGTGCAAATGCCCGGCGGCGAGTGCTTTTCCAAGGTGCAGGAGCGTGTTTTCCATACCATTGTGGGGCTTGTGGCCAAAAACAGAGGCAAAACTTTGGCGGTCGTGGCACACGGCACGCTGCTGCAGCTGTTTCTCATGCGCCTGTGGCAGGTGCCGTGGCAGGAAAAATCCACCCTGCCCATTTTACACAATGCGGGCTACGCCACCCTGCAGATCGCGGATGACGGCCATGTGACCCTGCTTTGCTACGACGAGATCGGGCATCTGCCCCCGCTGCTTTCCGACGGCGGCAGCCTGGAGCCCCGCCGCGAGACACCGCGCCCCTCCCTTGGTCACGATCTTGTGGGAAAGACGCTGCTTTTTGCGGATTTTGCGCAATAACCCCCGAAACGGTATTGAAAAATCACGATATTATACAAAAAGTGAGAGAGAAATGAAGCATTTTGACCCCCGCACGGTCACCAACGCTGCCCTGGCGTATCTTGGTGACGCCGTGATTGAGATCTGCGTTCGGGAGCGCCTGCTGGAGGAGGGCTACACCACCTCCAAGGCGTTGAACGCCCACGCCCGTGATTACGTGTCCGCCCCCGCTCAGGCGGCAGCCATGGAGCGCCTGCACCCCCACCTGACCGAGGAGGAGGCGGCGGTGTTCCGTCGGGGCAGAAATATGGGGCACACCAATACGCCCAAGCACGCCACGGTGGCGGAATATCGCAGCGCCACGGGTATGGAGGCACTGTTTGGCTATTTACATCTGACAGAGCAGCAGGCGCGTATCGACGAGCTGTTTGCTCTGGCCTATCCCCGGGAGGTATGATATGAGGATCTGTTATGATTATTGGGCAAGGGGTAAAAAGCATGCCCTGACTATGAGCTACGACGACGGCAAGAGGGATGACCTCCGCCTGTTGGAGATCTTTGACCGGTATGGCATACGCGGCAGCTTTCATCTGAATTCCGGAAAGATCGGCAGCGAGCTTTACGTAACTGCCGAAGAAGTGCGGGAACGGTATCGAAATCACGAGATCTCGGCCCACACCGTCACCCACCCCAATCTCTGTCTCGTTCCCCGTGAGGCGCTGATCTATGAGGTGCTGGAGGATCGGCGGGGGCTGGAGGCAATCTGCGCGTATCCCGTGCGCGGCATGTCCTATCCCTTCGGCAAATGGGACGATCGGGTCGTAGCCGGCATCCGGGAGCTGGGCATCTGCTATTCCCGCACGGTACGGGAGACCGGCAAGCTTTCCTTGCCGGAGGATTTTCTCGCCTGGCACCCCACCTGCCATCACAATGATCCGCGCCTCATGGAGCTGCTTGATAAATTCCGGAAGCAGAATCGCCACATGCCCCTCCTTTACGTGTGGGGGCACAGCTATGAGTTTGCGCGGGACGATAACTGGCAGGTCATAGAGGATTTCTGCCGGGAGGCGGGAGGCGACCCGGATATCTGGTACGCCACCAATATTGAAATCTACGATTACGTAACGGCGCTTCGCGCCCTTGTTCTTTCCGTGGATCGCACCACGGCCTATAACCCCACCGCCACCGACGTGTGGATCGGCGTGGACGGCGTACCCGTCCACATCCCCGCCGGCGCTACCGTGCGTTTGGGATAATTATGCAATGCTCGGTGGCGGGGCGTGCCCTTTTCTTGCGGCGAGTGTATACCCCGCTGGGTAAGGCTATCTTGTGCAGCGTGTTGAAGGTGCGATAACCCCCAATTTAGCGTTTGAATTTTACTTTGAATTTAATATTATAAAATAGGAAAGGAACCTACTATGAACCATCCCAAGATCAAATTTCACGTGAAAAACTTCGGCACCATGACCGCCGAGCTCTACCCCGAGGTGGCGCCCCTTACCGTGGCCAACTTCCTCTCTCTTGTGGAGAATAAGTTCTTCGACGGCCTCATCTTCCACCGCGTCATTGCCGGCTTTATGCTGCAGGGCGGCGGTTACGACGAGGAGATGCAGCACAAGGATGCGAAGGCCATCAAGGGTGAGTTTGCCGCCAACGGCTTTGCCACCAACACCCTGAAGCACACCCGCGGCGTGCTCTCCATGGCCCGCACCAACGATCCCAACTCCGCCTCCCCTCAGTTCTTCATCATGCACGCCCCCGCCCCCTATCTGGATGGCCAGTACGCGGGATTCGGCAAGGTCATCGAGGGCGATGAGGTCATCGACGCCATCGCTAACGTAGAGACCGGAAACTACGGCTTCTATATGCAGGACGTGCCCGTGGAGGCCGTGGTCATCGAAACCGTCGAATTGCTCTCCGAATGATAGATTTGGAAAAAACAGAAAAATAATTGGAAAATAATGCGTAAAAGAGGCGGAAAACAGGCGAGGCCTCGCCCTTTTTCCTCTCCGGAGGCAAAAATTAGAAAATTATAATTAAAAATTGGAATAAAAAGCAAAAAGACAGCCCGCCACCCTCGACGATTGACGAGAGGGAGCGGGTCGTTTTTGTGATCGTTCTCCCACGTTCGCTTACTATAGCCGAAGAGAGTCGAACGCATACGCCCTGCGGCGAGCAATTTTTGCGTCTTTCGCCAAATCTCGTCTTGCAAGATCGGCATCTTGCTTCAACTCGCTTTGACTAAATCCATCAAAAATTTCAACGCCGGAGGGTG
>JAFTQT010000111.1 GCA_017462615.1 Clostridia bacterium
AAAATGAAGCCGGGGAGGATAATGAGAAGCGTCCAATCTCCCCAAAACAGACCAAACAGCATAGTGTTTCCTTTCGAAATCAATTGAGTTTTGTGACACGACCGAGGGGGTCAAATTTTGATTTGTCGCTCTGTTCGCACAAACTCTTGTGGGAAGTTTTGGTCAAGCTTTTTCAAAAGCTTGCGGGGTATGGGGCAGAGCCCCATACAGGGCATTTCTCTTTTGATAGCTTTTCTCTTTGTGCCTCGGGTGTCAAAGAGAAAAGCGGGTGAGAAATTTGCACACGCTAAACGGCTGTAGCCACATAGCCTTTCAGATTCCATAGCCACTTTTTCTTTGCAGGTGTGAGCCGCAAAGAAAAAGTTATCAAAAAGAAACGGCGTTTTTGTGGGCGCTGCCCACCCCCGCCGCGACGTTTGCGTAGCAAACTCGCGTGCTCGCGTAGCGAGGACAAAAGCTCTTTGAAAAAGCTTGACCAAAACTTTCAAAAAAGAGGTTGTGCGCCCCCCGACAAACCCAATTTATCAACCGCTCACAAGCGCTTATTGCAGCAGATCGCCCGCACTGACGCGACGACCGCGGATGAAGTCCGCAGCGGCCATTCTGCCCTTGCCCTCCGGCAGGACGCGCAGCAGCAGCACGGAGCCCGTGCCGCAGGCTACCTCAATACCCTCCCCAAGAGAAAGCACCGTGCCGGGAGCGGCAAGCACCCCTTCCTTGCGGCAAACGCGGCTCTCCACCACCTTCAGCAGCTTGCCGTCCGGCGTATGGGTAAAGGCAAGGGGAACAGGGGAAAGCCCGCGAATACGGTTGTGCACGGTACGGGCGTCGGCAGTAAAATCAACGAAGCAATCCGCCTTTTCTATTTTTGCCGCGTAGGTGGCCTCGCTATCCCTTTGTTTTTCGGGAATCAGCGTGCCGGCGGAAAGGGCACGCAACGTATCCAGCAGCAGCGCGGCACCTGCGGCGCCGAGTCTGTCGTGCATATCCCCAAAATTATCGTTTTCGCCAATTTCTACCTCGCGCTTCAGCAGCATATCGCCGGTATCCAGCCCCACGTCCATTTGCATCGTCGTGATGCCGGTGACACTGCAGCCGTCCATAATGGCACGCTGCATGGGGGCGGCACCGCGATAAGCGGGCAGCAGGGAGCCGTGCACGTTGATGCAGCCAAAACGGGGAAAATCCAATACCGTTTTGGGGAGTATCTTGCCATAGGCCACCACCACGATCACGTCGGGGGCAAGGCTTTTCAGCTCCTCGTCAAAGGCGCCGTTCTTGAGTGTCTCCGGCTGATAAACGGGGATCCCCCGCTCCATGGCATAGACCTTTACCGGAGGGGGCTGCAGCTGGTAGCCTCTGCCCTTCGGCTTATCGGGCTGGGTCACAACGCCGATCACATTCTCCCCCGCCTCACAGAGCGCCCGCAGCGTAAACAGGGCAAAATCCGGCGTGCCCATAAACAGGATCCGCACGGTCACTCCTCCTCGTCCAGCATCCGCTCGGCGCGGTCAATATACAGGTGGCCGTCCAGATGATCCAGCTCGTGGCAGAAGGCGCGTGCCAAGAGATCCGAGCCGCTCATTTCAAAGGTCTCGCCCTGGCGGTTGGTGGCGCGCACGGTCACGTGGCGGGGACGCTTCACAATGCCGCTGCGGCCGGGGATGGACAGGCACCCCTCCGCACCCTCCTGGGTGCCGGCGGTGGCGATGATCTTGGGATTGATGAGCTCGATCACCTTGCCCTCCTCCACCTCGATGACCACGATGCGGCGCAGAATGCCCACCTGCGGGGCAGCGAGACCCACGCCGTTGGCGGCGCGCATGGTCTCTACCATATCGTCCAGCAGCGTCAGCGTCCGGGGGGTGATCTCCTCCACAGGGCGGCAGGTCTTGCGCAGCACCTCGTCGCCCACCCGGCGAATTTGTAATTTAGCCATAACAGTTCTCCTATAACTCGTATTCTCCTCATAGGGAGGAGGGGTTGAAATCGATCGACAGCAGTGGCGTTGCCGTGCCCTGCCGCCCAAAGGTGGCCAGTAGCTCGCCAAACAGCGAGCGGGTCTCCTTGTTGAGGGCGCATTTGATGACCATCCGCAGACGGTACTTGCCCTCCGCCCGATAGACCGGCGCCTCGAAGGGGCCGAAGGCGATGAGCTTCACATCCTTGTAGCGCTCACCAAGCAGCCTTGCCAACGTATCCGACAGCGCCTTTGCCGCCGGGAACAGTTCCCGCTCCCGGAAATGGGACAGCGTCAGCAGCACGATATCGCAGAAGGGGGGGAAGACCAGCAGCCGCCTGAGGCGGATCTCCCGCTGAAAAAAAGACTCGTAATCCTGCCGGCAGGCAAGGGTGATGACCTCGTGGTCGGGATTGTTGGTTTGAATGATGGCGCGCCCCGCCTTTCCGGCCCGGCCCGCCCGCCCGATGACCTGCGTGAGCAGCGCAAAGGTGCGCTCGGCGGCACGGTAGTCGTCCAGATACAGCGACGCGTCCGCCATCAGCACACCCACCAGCGTCACGTCGGGGAAATCGTGCCCCTTGGTGACCATCTGGGTGCCCAGCAGCACGTCGGCCTCGTGGCGGCGGAAGGCGCCCAGCATCTCGTCGTAGGAATGGCGCGTGCCGGTGGTGTCGGTATCCATCCGCAAAATGCGCTTGCCCGGCAGCAAAGCGCCCAACTCCTGCTCCACACGCTGGGTGCCGTACCCAAGGCGATGGAGATGGGGGGAGCCACAGGAAGGGCATTTTTCCGGCATCCGCTGCCGTCTGCCGCAGAAATGGCAGACCAGATACCCCTCCTCGTAGGAATGAGGGGCGGTATGATAGGTGAGAGACACGCTGCAGGAGGGGCAGGTCAGCGCCTCGCCGCAGGAGCGGCAGGAAACGGCGTGATTATACCCCCGGCGGTTGAGGAACAGAATAGACTGGTTCCCTGCGGCCGCATTTTCCGTAAGAGAGGCCGTCAGTGCGCCGCCGATGGGGGAAAGATTGCCCTCGGTGCTTTCGCCGCGCATATCCGCCACCGTCACCTCAGGCAGCCTTGCGCCCGCGTGGCGATGGGTCATTTTGAGGAGCGTATAGCGCCCCTCCGTGGCTCGCTTGTAGCTCTCCAGTGAGGGTGTGGCGGAGCAAAGCAGCAGCAGCGCCTTATTATGGGCACAGCGCCACCTGGCCACGTCTCTGGCGTGATATTTGGGGTTCATATCGGATTTGTAGGTATGCTCGTGCTCCTCGTCAATGGCAATGAGCCCCAGATTCTTCACCGGGGCAAATACCGCGGAGCGGGTACCCACCACCACGTCCGCCTCGCCGGACAGGATGCGGTGGTAGGTGTCCAATCGTTCACCCGCACTAAGCCCCGAGTGCATCACCGCCACCCGCTCCCCATAGCGGGAGCAGAAAATGGCGAGGGATTGGGGCGTGAGGGCGATCTCCGGTAAAAGGACGATCACGCCCTTGCCCCGGGCCAGCATCCCGTCAATGGTCTTCAGCATCACCGGGGTCTTGCCACTTCCCGTTACGCCGTGCAGCAGCACGGCGTGAGGGGCGCCGTCCAGGGAAAGCCGCTGGATCTCTCCGTGTGCGGCGGCCTGCTCCTCGTTGAGGGTAAATTCCCGCGGCACCGTGCTTTCGGCGGCGGGAGCCGTCCGGCGGTCACGCCATATCCGCTCTGCCCGACGCTCAATACGCGCCTTTTTCAGCAGTGCGTCGGTCTGCGCCTTGGTGATCCCCGCGGCACGTAGCGCCTTTTCCTCTGTGGTGCCGGAAAGGATCAGCGCCAGGGCTGCCCGCTGCTTTTCTCCCAATCGCTGCCCCTTCACCTCTCCGGCGACCAGAGCCTGCGCGTCGGCCTCGGATACGGCCAGCTCAAAGCTGACCTCCTCCTTTTCGGCCATTTCGTTTTTCTGTCGCAGCTCCCTTGTGACCAGCTTCAGTCGCATAAGATGCTGCAAATAGGTCTCGGTCTCGCTGCCAAAGCGTGCCCGCAGACTGCCCAGGCCTGCGCTGCCCACCTTTTGCAGATGGGCAAGCAAAAAAGCCTCGTCGGTGGAAAGATGCCGCACGTCCGAGGGGCTCTTGCCCGTGGGAGCGTAGCACTCCGTAAGGCTTGCCAGCGCCCCCGCCGGGATCATGGCGTGCACGGCGTCACCCGTGGTACAGAGGGTCATTTCCCGCAAAAAGCATACGAGCCCCAGCATCTCCTCGGAAAGCGAGATGCGAGGCGTCGTAACAGAAAGGATGGGCTTGACGCCCTCGTACGAGGAATCCTCCGCGAGGGACGTCACCAGACCCATCCGGCGGCGATTGCCGCCACCGAAGGGCACCGTGACGAAGCTGCCCGGAAGAACGGATTCCAAAAGATCCTCCGGCACCTGATAATCGTATTCTTGGTCAAGGAACCAGGGGGCATCCAGTAGCCTGACCTTTGCATATTCCTGCTGCATCTGCCCCCTCCTTTCCTCCGCTTCGCGGATCCTTAGTCCTCAGCCTCAGCTGCGGTATCGGCGAGCTCCTCCGCGGCAGGCTCCTCCGCCACGTCGACAGCCTCCTCTGCGGGGGTCTCCTCAAGGGCAAGCTCCTCCTCGACCGCGGGCTCCGCCTCGGGAGCGTCCACGATCTGGTATTTGCCTGCCTTCATGCTGTCAATGGCGTTCTTCACGGCCTTTTTGTCGGCCAGATCCTGATCAATGAGGGACACGATGCTGCCGCCGCCCTCCTTGGTACCGGTCAGGGTGCTTTCCGCAGCGGCACGCTGCTTGACGTATTCGTCGGTAATGAGGCGCGCGCACTTCGCAGTGGCAATGGCCAGCTGGTAACGGTTGTATTCGCCTTTGGTCAGTTCGTCAATAGTAGGGTAGATCATAGCTTTTCTCCTTTTATGCACACTTCGTTGAGTGATGTATTACTGAAAATAACGGGTAGCCGCGTCCTTGTTACGGCAAAGGGCCGCGCGCTCCGCCCGGACGATGGCCCGGATATCCGCCACGGCCTCGTCCACGCGGCCGTCGTGGTTATAGATCACGTAGTCGTATTCCACCACGTGGGGGAGCTCTTCTCTCGTCTGAGCAAGTCGGGCGAGGATCTTCTCCTCAGTCTCGGTGCCGCGACCGCGCAGCCGCTGCTCCTGCACCGCAAAGGAGGGAGGGAGCAGCATAATGAGCACCGCGTCCGGGTACTTCCGCTTCACGTTGGCAGCACCGTCCACCTCGATCTCCAGCAGCAGATTGCAGCCGCTCTGCAGCACCTCCTCGGCCTCTCTTTTGGGTGTGCCGTAGTAGTTACCGCAGTATTCGGTATATTCTAACATTTCGCCGGCGGCAATGCGGGCCTCGAAGGCCTCGCGGGTGAGAAAATGATAATTCACGCCGTCCACCTCACCGGGGCGAGGGGCACGGGTGGTAGCGGATACGGAGTAGCGATAGCCCCCGTCCCGCATCAGCTCCGTGAGCACCGTGCCCTTGCCGCTGCCGGCAGGGCCGGAAACTACCACAAGCAGGCCTCTGTTCCTTGCTTCACTCACAGCACGTCCTCCTCTCCGGGATCCTCCACGTCCAGATTCTCGTCATCCAGACGGTTGGCAATGGTCTCTGCCTGAATGGCAGAAAGGATCACGTGCTCGCTATCCGTGATGATCACGGCGCGGGTGCGTCTGCCGCAGGTCACGTCAATGGTGCGTCCCTCGTCCTTTGCATCCTGGATCAGACGCTTGACCGGGGCGGAATCGGGGCTGACCAGCGCCACCATACGGTCCACGGCCACCATATTGCCAAAGCCGATGTTGATAAATTTCATAAGCTTCTCCTTTGGGGCGCGTTCGCCCCGCCCGCCTCAGCAGGCACATGACGATAAATATACAGGATATATTATAATACAAATTTTCGGGGTTGTCAATCAATTTGCGGCGGTTTTCAAAAAAATTTCGCCCACTTTTCAAAAAAATTCAGAAAACCCCTTGCATTTACCGCCGTTTTCGTGTAAAATAAGGTGAATACTTTTGTGCTGCGGTAGTGATCGCGGCAAATTTCCCTACACTGTACACTTTTGGAGGTATAAAACTATGGTAGTAGCAGGCGATTTTAAGAACGGTATTACTTTTGACGACGGCCAGGGCAACGTGCTGCAGGTCGTTGAGTTCCAGCACGTAAAGCCCGGTAAGGGTGCCGCGTTCGTCCGCACCAAGCTGAAGAACGTCATCACCGGTGCCGTGATCGAGAAGACCTTTAACCCCACGGATAAGTTTGAGAACGCTTATATCGAGCGTAAGGATATGCAGTATTCCTACAACGACGGCGATCTCTACTACTTCATGGACATGGAGTCCTTTGATATGATGCCCCTGAACAGCGACAAGCTCCCCGAGAGCTTCCGGTTCGTCAAGGAGGAAATGATGTGTAAGATCGTTTCCTACAAGGGCAACGTATTCGGTGTAGAGCCCCCCACGTTCGTGGAGCTGGCCGTTGCGCAGACCGACCCCGGCTTTGCAGGCAACACCGCCACCAACACCCTGAAGCCCGCCACCCTTGAGACCGGCGCTGAGATCAAGGTGCCTCTCTTTATCAATGAGGGCGACGTGCTGAAGATCGACACCCGCACCGGCGAGTATCTCTCCCGTGCATAACACAGCAAAGGAGTTTTTGCAATGAGCATGATGGAAAAAGCCTCTTATCTGAAGGGCCTTGCCGACGGCCTCGCGCTGGATAACACCTCCAAGGAGGGCAAGCTGATCGCCGCGCTCGTAGAGATGGTGGAGCTGATGGCCGAGAAGATCGACGAGCTGGATCACGACGTGGAGGAGCTTAACGACTACTGTGAGGAGCTGGACGAGGATCTGGGTGACGTTGAGGAGGTTCTCCTTGACCTTGACGAGGACGAGTGCGACGGCGACTGCGGCTGCTGCGATTGCGCAGACGAGTGCGACTATATGGACGAGACCTTTGAGATCGAGTGCCCCTCTTGCGGCGACAAGATCTGCTTCGACGAGAGCGTGGATCCCGAGGAGCTGATTTGCCCCGCCTGCGGCGAGAAGATCTCCTGCAAATTCGAGGACGAAGAGTAATTACCCATAAAACGGTATAGAAAAATCCCCGCGTCAGCGCTGCTGACGCGGGGATTTTTTCACAGATAAAGCGCCACGCCGAGAGCGGCGGCGATGAGAATGGAAAGGATGGGCGGCATGGGCTTTTTGCGCCATTTGCGAAACAGAAATCCCACAAGAAGCAGCACGCCGAGAATGGCAAGCGCGGAAGCGTCAAAGCAAAGCGCGTCGCCGATTTTGCCGACAGCCAGCACTTGCTTCAACAGCATCGTGGCACCGGTGGCCAACACCAGGCCCACCACCACGGGACGCAGACCCATCAAAAAGGCCTTGACACCCCGATATTGCAACAAATTTCGAATCAGCGCGGCCACTATGAGAATCACCACGAAGGAAGGCAGCACCACGCCAAGGGTGGCGATCAGCGCACCGCCGAGCCCAGCCTGCTGCGAGCCCACGAAGGTAGCCATATTGACGGCGATAGGACCGGGGGTGGATTCCGCTACAGCAATGAAGTTCAACAGCTCTCCATCAGTCATCCACCCCTCGGAAAGCACGATATCCCGGATCATGGCAATCATGCCGTACCCACCGCCAAAGGAAAAGGCGCCCACCTTTAAAAAGGTCAAAAACAGTTTGATGTAGATCACAGCTCTCCTCCTTTTTTCGCACCGTTTTGGCACTTATTGTGCTTGGCGCCACAAAGCGAGAGGAGGTAGGAGCCGACACCCAAAGCGCCTCCTACCAAAATATAATAAATGGCAGAAACGCGGATGGCCAGCAGCGAGAAGGTCAGCATCGACACCACCGTTAAAGAAAATACAATCAGCGGAAAGGGGCGTTTTTTCATTTTCTTCAGCATTTTCAGCCCTGCGCCGAGGATCAGGAAGATCACCGCTGCCTGAATGCCCCGAAAGGCCGCCGCCACCACGCGCAGAGAGAGAAACGCCTCAAAAAACAGGGATATGACAAAAACAACGGTGATGGAGGGAATGCACATGCCCAAGGTGGCCACCAGAGACCCGAAAAAGCCTGCCACCCGATATCCAATCCAGGTGGCGGCATTGATGGCAATAGGACCGGGGGTAGACTCGGCAATGGCCACCATATCCATAAATTCCTCGTTGTCGATCCATTTCTTTTCGCTGACGAACTCGTTTTCCAGCAGGGCGATCATGGCATAGCCGCCCCCGAAGGTGAAAAGGCCGATCTTCAGCATGGTGAAAAAGAGGCGCAGAATCAGCTTATTCTTTGACATTTTCAACACCGTCCGGGTACTTTTCCTGCAGGTAGCGCAGGAAAAAGATCAAGCTGATGCCAATAGCGATCATCACCAGCGACCAGAACTGGGAGGGAGACAGGGCGCCGAAAAGCTTGCCGCGATCATCGCCCCGCAGATACTCCAAAAAGAAGCGGAAAAGGCCGTAGCCGATGAAATAGACGCTGAGGCCGTGGCGGAAATGCCACTTCAGATACAAAAGCGAGCACAGGCCAAAGAGCAAAAAGAGAAAGATCGCCTCGTAAAGCTGGGTGGGATGCACCTTTTGAAAATGGCCGGGAAACAGCACGCCAAAGGCGCTATCCGTAGGCTTGCCGTAGCAGCAGCCGGCGAAAAAGCAGCCGATACGCCCACAGGCGTGAGCAATGAGGATGCAGCAGGGCGGCAGAGAGAGGATGCGGGTCAAGCGCTCCTTGTAGCGCCGCCGCATAATGGCATACACCGTGAGGAAGCATGCCGCGCCGCCGATAAGGCCGCCGATGAAGGTCAGATTATCCAGGCTGAACCGAAAGCCCAGCGCAGGATATTTGATATAATTGTAGATTGCCTGAAAGAGCGCCGCGGAAAGCAGACCCACGAAAATGGAAAGCAGACCATTGTAAAACAGGAAATCCACAAAAGCGGGCTCGATATTTTTGATCTTGGCATACAGCATCAGTACGCCCAAGGCGGCCATGATGCCCACGGCGATCATCACGCCGTACATATAAATGGGGAAGCGACCAAACAGATTCACGATGGGTTGAGGTAGCATAATTTCTCCTTTTAGTGGCAGAATGGGGTGAAAAAAGCCTTATTTTGACTTGTAATACAGCATGCAGTGGCAATAGCCCTCAAAATCCTTGTCCTTGATCTGATCCCGGAACTCCTTGCACATGCATTTGTTCTCCGGCGTGCGCTCCAGGCGGCAGGGGCAATAACCGCCGGTGCGCTCCAGTCCCTCGCGGATGGCCTTCACGATCTCAAGATCGGTATTTTCCGTAATTTTCATGATAGGATTCTCCTTTTTTGATTAGTTTATCTCTCCGCATCGAAAAGATGTAGCGCATCGTACAATTTTCCGCGCTGGCCGGCGGAGTGAAGCATCCGAACGGGCGAAACACCCCGATCTCCCCGGAAGAGACGGCATATCACCCAAAACGGTACGAAAAACAGCAGCAGCGGCGGGCATTTTTTTGTCAGCGGCCAGCGGACGTTGCATTTTTCCTTCACGTTCAGAAGTGCTGTTGCGAGGGGGCCCCTGCCCTCCTTGCGATGGAGCGTTACCACCGCGCTGCCGGCATAGGCCTCGCTGCCCTTGCCGAAATTACCGCCAGCAAGAAAATCGGCGTAAAGCCGATCGGCAAGATGCGCGTCGCCACCCGCGAAGGGATTTTCATTGGGCGCAAGCCCCAGATGGCGCACGCAGACCAGCGTTACGGTCTCCGCAAAGCGGTAAAGGCCACATGCCCGCAGCACAGGCAGCAGGCGTGGCGTCAGCGCCGCGTCCCATTCCTTTTTCACAAAAAGGGCGTAGTCCATCATCTGCCGCAGGCCAAGCCCACCCTCCCGCATATGCTGCTGCATATGTAAAAGCAAAATGAGCGCCTGGTGGAAGGGGTCGGGTACGGGAATGGTATCGCCGCCAAGCGGCGCCTCCACCGCCGTATCCAGCGTATCGGCAAGCAGCGTCTCCACGCGCGCGCCCATCTCGCCCTCCGGAATACCGGCCACGGCGCGATGCAGCTCAATGACGCATTTTCCCTTTTGAAAAGCAGCGTGACGGGCATCGGGCTCCGGCTCCCGCTGATAACCGGACGAGAGCAAAAGCGCCTCTGCCCGGGCGTAATCCTCACCGCGCACCAGGCAATCGATGTCACCGGACACGCGCAGCTCTGGGGTGGGGTAATGCCGCGCCACCGCGTCACCCTTGAGGATCACGGCGGGAATGGCCGCCTCACGCAACTGAGCAAGCAGCCATCTGCGCACACCGGCCAGCGTTTCGTTTTGCCGCAGCAGCGTCACGGAAAGATCCTGCAGCTCCAGCAGCGTCTCCGGAGGGAGCGTATCCTCGGGCAGATACCCATACCCCTCCCCCAGCACGCCAAATACCATATGTGCCTTAGCAAGCGCCAGCACCGCTCCGTGATCCACGTCGGTGGGCAAAGCGGGCGGCGTCTCAGTGGCGGCGGTGGCAAGCAGCGCGGAAAGCGCCGCCTCCGTCTTCTGCTCCTCCCGCGTTTTCTCTGTCTCCAGGTGATGCTCCAGGAACAGAAAGATCATCACCGCCACAAGTTCGTAGGGCATGGGGCAAAACTCACCGGGATTCACCTGGGACATCAGCAAAAGACCGATATAGCAAAGCGACAGCGCCCGGGAAAGGGCATCCGGCGTTTTCTTCATCAACACGAAGCGGCGCCACAGCAGCACGCCCCAGCCAAGGGTGCCTACAAGGCCAAGCCCCGCCACCACCTGGGGGATCATCATGTGATACCAATTCATGGCAAAGGTTTTGGGATTGTAGATATCCGCGTTTCCGGTGTAGCCAAGGCCCACGCCGAATATGGGATGGCCGAGGAAATCCTCCACCGCCCGCTTCAGCAGCAGCACGCGCGGCTCGTCGCCCTGTATAAAGCCGCCCGCAAAGCGGAAGGAATAAAATTTCAGCAGAAAGCCACCGGCGGCAAGGGCAGCCACTGCCAGCAGCACGAGCAGCACCAAATTGCGCTTGCGATGTCGTACGTCACGGCGCAGCAGATACAAAAAGCAAAGCCCGAAGAGCGCCACGCCCATCAAAAGCCCGCCGCGGGATCCGGTCAGCAGCAGCGCGAACAGAATACCGAGACCGCCCAGCAGGTGCCATCCCCTGCCCTTTTGGGCAAAGTAGAAGGGGGCGGGAAGGCCGAGGAGCATATACGTGGCAAACACGTTGCGATTGTCAATGCTGATGAGACGCAGGTGACCGTAGATCTCCAGGTCGTCCTTCATCCATACCAGCCGCTCTGCGTAAAAATGCAGGGTGAAGAAGGCGGCGCAAGCGGCGGTCACGTACAGAGCCGTCAGCAGCAGCAAACGCGTGTCGTAGTCACGGCGACGGGCAAGCTGTGCCTTCAGGATCAGATACAGTCCCACCATGCCAAAGCCGAGGCCGAATACGTAATAAAGAGTGGCCGGGCGGAAATATTCGGCGGCGGAAAGGCATCCCACGCCGCCCAGCGTCGTGCCCACGGAAACCGCCATCAGCCCCGCAAAGGAATAGCCGACGCGGTAGCGGCCGCGATAATAGATAAAGTGGAACAGCAGCGCCGCCACCACGGGGATGGCAAGCCAGATGAAGCCGATGAAGATCTCATAAGGGTTATCCTCATGGCAATAGGAAACCAGCACCGTCAAAAGCAAAAAGGGACAGGTGGTGGCGAAAACATCGTCGGAAAGGACGAGGATCAGCACGGTCAGCACCACAAAGCCGACCGCTACCGGAATTTGCCAATGCAGCGCCGTGGCGGCACATTCCACCATAGCCAGCATCAGCATAAAGGTAGGGGAAACGAGGAAGCGGCGCAGCCGCTGCAGCCACAAGGGCGCCATGGCGTGAAGATCGCCTCCCAGGGCAGATGCTTCCATCGGGTACTCCTTTCTTACCTATAACGGTATTTTAATTATCCCCATAAACGGGGTGGATTTTCAGATAAATTTCGTAGGCGTGACGGGTCTTTCCCGCCGCGTCTGACCAACGAAAGTGAGCAAGACGCTCCCGGGCCAGCTCTCCATCTGCCACCATACGGCCGTCTACCACGTTGGCCATCAGCTCTGACAGCTTTTCCGCATCGTGGGGCGGGAAATACCACCCGTAATCCTCCGAGACCTCTCGGTTGGTGGGGATGTCGCTGAGCAAAAGCGGCAAGCCACAGACCATGCACTCGGTCTGAGGCGAGCCGAAGCCCTCGTAGATGCTGGGGAACACGAAGGCTGCCGCCTCCTGATACAGCTTGGCGCAATCGGCGGCGGAAACGTAGCCCGCAAAGCGAATATCCCCCAAAACGGGTGGCTTTTTTGCCATTTGATGATAAACCTCTGCGCCAAAGCCGTCCCGCCCTGCGATCACCAGCGAAAAGTCATCGCCGTCACCGGCTTCACAAAGTCGACGGTATGCCTCGATGAGCACACCCAGGTTCTTGCGCCTTTCAACGGTGCCCATAAACAGGAAAAATTTTCCCTTTTTCAGCCCCGTGAGGGCACTATTTTCATAATCCTCGGCCACGACGGTGTCGGCGGTGCCCTCGTAATAGCCCGGATGCACCGCTACCACCTTGTCCTTCGCCTTCGGGAATCGGGCGATCAGCTCCTGGCGAATGGCCTCGGATACCGTAAAAAGCAGATCGGCCCGCTTCACCGCCCGGCGGATCATTATGCGATTGTAGATCGCGTAAGCCCGAGGCAGCGTCTCCGGATGGCAGAAGGCGGTAAGATCGTGAACGGTCACGGCGGCCAGCACGTTCTGCGGCATTTTGCGCGGCATGGCGTAGTTGGCGTAGTGCACCACGTCAAGATCCGCGATCTTCCGGCGATAGGCGGCAGAATCCAGGTACCGCAAATAAACAAGTCGCGCCCGTCGGCGGGGACCCGCGGCGGCAAAGTCCTCCCGCATCACCACAGTATCCGGCAGGGCGGCAAGACCTTCAGCCAGATATTTGGCGTAATTGCCGATACCTGTGCCAACGCTTGCCTGCAGACCGTCGTCGATGAGAATTTTCATATGCAGATCAGCTCAAAGCCCCAGCTTTGCAAACTCCTTAAAGATTTCTTGCCACGAGAAATGCGCCGCCACGTGGGCGTGCGCCTCGTCGCCCAGCACGCCGCAGCGCGCCTTATCAAACAACAGATACGAGACCTCCGAGGCGATGGCGGCATCCTCCTCGGCCACCAGCAGCGCCGGTGAGGGCAGGATCCCCTCGGCACCAACCGCGTTGGTCACCACGGGCAGCCCCATGGCCATGGCCTCCAGAATTTTGGTCTTGATGCCGCTGCCGAAGGCAATGGGCGAGAGCATACATTGCCATCTGCCCACCACAGGCACGAGGCTCTCCACCTCCCCAAGCAGCCGGACACCCGGCACGTCCCGGTAGCGCTCCCGCACCTCCGGGGGACAGGGACCTACCACCTCAAAGGTAAAATTACCCTCCAAACGGGGCAGGATATGCTGTACGATCCGATCCAGCGAGGCCACGTTGGCGGCCACGTGGAGATTGCCCACAAAGCCAAAGGTGCGGTGGGCCTTGTGCATCCGCAACGCGGCGGAAAAGGCCTCCACGTCCACGCCCATGGGCACGGCCACCGTTTTTTCCTCGCCAAGGACGCGGTTAAAGGCGGCGGTCTCCTCCGGAGAGACCAGGATCACGCCGTCGGCCTTCTTGGCATAATAGACCTCCGCGCGCTGCAGACGCTTCTGCTCGAAGCGCAGCACCCATTTGCCCACAACGCCCCGGCAAAGCAGCCGATCCGCCAGCGTGGACATACCGCCCGCGTAGCGTCCGGCCACACTCACGTCTCCCACACCCGCCGCCAGCTGGCGGCTGTAGCGCAGGGAGAGCAGATCGTCCAGATCCAGTATTTTTCGTACCGTCCGGGGGGTAATGGCGTCCATATAGGGCGCGGTACGGATCATATCGAAGATCACGACCTCCGCCGCAAGCTCCTTGGCGAAGGCGGCGATAGCCGCCGCGTTTTTGCGGCTATAGTACAGCGCGCATTGCAGCGGCCAGCGGTTTTTACCAAAAAGGCTGCGCAAAAGGAGGTTGCGGAGCTTTTCTCCCTTGCCCACAGGCGCCGCGAAGCGAACCACGCGGATAAAATCCGGCTTACCTTCCGCCGTGCGCGGCTGATCCCACTCCGGGAACACGTAAAGCGACACCTCAAAACCCCGCTCCGAGAGCCCCCGGCAGTAGTGCCAAAGAGAGACCTTTCGACCGCTGGTGGTAGGCCAGGGCAGACGGGAGGTGACGAACAGTAATTGCTTTTTCATACTCAAACTTCAAAAAAATCGCTTTCCAGCATCATACAAAGGGCGTGGTAGATGGGCAGCTGCAGCTCCTGCACAAGATAAGTATCCCGTGCGGGCAACCGCACGGTGGCATCGGCCACGGCAGCGAGCCTACCGCCGCTCTCACCGGTCAGCAGCACCACCCGCATGCCCTTGGCATGCGCGGTCACCGCCGCCAGCATCAGATTTTCCGCGTTACCGGAGGTGGAAAGGCAAAGCAGCACGTCTCCCGCCTTACCGTAGCCCCAGACCTGCTGTGCAAACACGGCGTGGGAATCCCTGTCGTTGGCAAAGGCGGTGGAAAGGGCGCTGTGCTCCGTGAGGGCGATGGCCGGTAGAGCGCCCTGCAGCGCCTCGCCCAGACGCATACCGCGCTCCGGATCCAACGCCAACAGCTTTTTGTACACCTCATCGTTCAGCGGACGCTTCTTCAAAAAGCCCTTCATCAGCTCTCCCACAATGTGATCGGCATCGGCGGCAGACCCACCGTTGCCCGCCACCAAGAGCTTTCCCCCGGCAGCAAAGCATTCCCGCAGGAGGGCGTGAGCCGCAAGCAGCCCCTCCTCCACGACGGCAAGGCCGGGATAACGGGCGATCAGATCGCGTAATATTTCTCTGTAGGCCATATTACACCTCGTTTTCTAAAATTTGTCGGACGCAGTCAAGGAGATCCCCGCCGCAAAGCTCGGCGTCGAGCCCCACGCCAATGGCGGCGGTGTGGCAGCCGGCGGCGCGTCCTGCCGCCATATCCCGGTCGTCGTCACCGATCATCCAGGAGGCGGCAAGCTCGATATGCAGCCGCTCTGCCGCCTGCAGCAGCAGCCCGGGCTTCGGCTTGCGGCAGTCGCAAGCGATCTTCAAATGGGGCACCTCCCCCGCAAAGCCCTTATCCGGGTGATGGGGACAGTAAAGGATGCCGTTGACGAAGGCGCCCTCTCTGCCAAGCAGGGTCTCCAGTCGGTCGTGAATGCGGCGAAGTCCCTCCTCGGTCACCTCACCCCTGGCCACCACGGGCTGATTGGTCACGATCACCACGGGGTACCCCCGTCGGTTCAGCATGCGGATGGCCTCTGCAGCACCGGAGCAAAGCTCCAGCTCGTCCGGATGGCGCAGAAAGCCTACGTATTGGTTGACAGTGCCATCACGGTCCAGGAAAAATGCCCGTTGCGGCAGCAGCAGGCTCTGCCGCGCCACGCGACCGGAGCGGATATCCTCCTCCGCCTCGGCAAAACGGGCGGGCGTGCCCATATCCTTCACGTACTCCGGGCTGTCGTAGGCGAAAAGCTGTCCTTCGGAAACCAAAGGCCGCAGCACCTCCCGGTCAAGATCGGTCTTTTTCACCTCTGTAAAGCGCTCCAGCACTCGGGGAGAAAACAAATGCAGCCCCGCATTCACCCGGTTGGGCACGTCGCCCCGCGCCTCGTCGGGGGGCAGAAGGGCAATGGCGCGTCCATCCTCCTCCGTGCGGATCACGGTGCTGTCATGAGGGTGGTCGTTGGGGTGAGTCAGCACCGTAGCAAGGCCTCCCCGCGCCCTGTGAAAGGCGAGAAAGCGACCAAGATCCACGTCAAAGAACAGATCGCCGCAAAGCAGCAGAAAATCCTCCCCCGCAAGCGTCTCCCGTAGCAGCGCTAGCGCTCCTGCGGTGCCGAGGGGCGTCTGCTCCACCACGTAGGAGATCTGTACGCCAAAGGAGGTACCATCCCCGAAATGCGTGCGGATGGCGTCGCCAAGATGGCCAACGACGAGGATGATATCGGTAAAGCCCTGCCGACGAAGCACGGCGATCTCCCGCTCCAGCACCGGCACGCCCGAAAGGGGCAGCATGGGCTTTGGCAGCTCTCTGCACAGCGACGCAATGCGGGTACCCTTGCCACCTGCCATAATGACCGTCTTCACCGTATCACCTCCCGATAGATATAGATAAATATATTATACACTTTTTACAGCCGTTTGGCAAGGGGGTACGTGAATCTTGCGGAGAATTCTTGCTCCTCGTCATACGGTGACCAAAATTTCGCTCCACCTATTGACAAATAATAAATTGTGTGCTATGATAATATAAAACCCACAAGGAGGATCTATCATGAAAAAGCTACTTTGCATGCTGCTGTGCCTGTGCGCCATCCTCACCGCCCCCCTTGCCCTCGCCTCCTGTCAGGGCACGCCGAAGGAGAAGGACCCCGCCGACTGCAAGCATACCGTTACGTTTATGGTGGATGGGAAGGTCTACACCGTCCTCGGCTACGACGAGCTGCCGGGCAAGCTGGATATGCCCACCTACCCCGCCAAGGAAAACGCCGCCTTTGCCGGCTGGTATGAGGATGAGGCGGGCACGGAAAAGCCGTTTTCGGACGTGCAATGGCTGCGGGACGGCGGTGGACACATCACCGTTTACGCCACCTTTGAAAGAGCCTATCTGGTTCCCATGCGGATCGAGGCCGAGACCTTTCGGGAAAAGATCGTAAAGCCCCTTGAAGCCAATGCGCCCTCAAAGGCCCACCGCGACGTGCTGGTGCTGCTGGCACATTTTTCTCTGAAAGCGTACGCCACGGAAGCGAACCCCGCCAAAAAGGAAGTGGTTGCTCAGGTCTACCCCATTACGATGGAGAAAAACATTGATATCTATGCGATGAACGTCCCACCCACCGACGAGCTTTTGGCGGAGCTGGAATCCTACATCAAGAAATACTGCCCCGACTACACCTTTGAGGACCTGGCCGAGGATCATTCTTACGTAGAATATCTGGCGCAGCCCATCGCCGACTGATGGCCGCTTTATCCCAGTAAAAAATCCGCATATCCCACCCCGTTTGGGGGGATATGCGGATTTTTTCATTTCGCGGCGAAGTACGTGCCCACGGGCTTACCGTCCAGAAGATCGTAGAGAATGTGGGGATCCTTGCCATTGAGAATGAACATGGGGATCCCGGCCTCGAACACGATACGGGCGGCGGTAAGCTTGGTGGCCATACCACCGGTGCCGCGCTCGGTGCCCGCGCCGCCCGCCATGGCCAGCAGCGCGTCGTCGATGGCCTCTACCCGCTCGATGAGCCTTGCATCGGCGTGCTTCCGGGGGTCCTTGTCATAGAGGCCGTCCACGTCGGAAAGGTTGATCAGCAGATCCGCGTGGGTGACCAGCGCCACGTAGGCGGAAAGGGTATCGTTGCCGCCGAAATTCAACTCCTCGGTGGAAATGGAGTCGTTTTCGTTGACGATGGGGATGCACTTCATTTGCAAAAGGGTGTTGAAGGTATCCTCTGCCGCCGCGCGGCGCACCGGATTGTCGATCACGTCCTTGGTCAGCAGGATCTGCGCCACGTTGTGGCCGTAATCCGCAAAAAAGCGGGAGTAGAGCTTCATCAGCTCACTTTGACCCACGGCGGCCATGGCCTGCTTTTCTCTGGTGCAGGTGGGGCGATGAGTGCCCAGACGCGCCACGCCGGCGCTGACAGCACCGGAGGAGACCAGCACCACCTCCTTGCCTGCGTTCTTGAAGTCCGAAAGGGTCTTGACCAGTGCCTCAATGCGTCTTAAATTCAGATGCCCCTCGTCGTGGGTAAGGGTAGACGTGCCGATTTTGACCACAATTCTGTGGCAATTTGAAATTTTGAACATAATTTTTTCATATTCCTTAAAAAAGTATTTGAAAAATTCCGCATTATGCGTTATAATAGAGGTGTATCTATTATAACGCAAAATTTCTCTGATTGCAAGAGGTTTTTTGAAGGAGGCTTTTATGAGACAGAAATACGCCATTACCGTCGCCGATATCGAAATGAATATCATCTGTGACGAATCCCAGGAGGTCGTGGACAAGGCGGTTTCCGAGCTGGACCGTCAGATCGCCACCCTCTGCTCCAGCGCGGGACATTCCTGCACCCGTACCGAGGCGGCCCTGCTTTCCGCTCTCGACTACAGCACCCAATGCATGCACCTGCGCACCCGCGTGGACGAGCTGCAGAATTTTGTGGACAACGCCGATCCTACCGGCGACTCCTACGCTGCCAATCTCCTGCGGGGTGAGAACGAGATCCTCCGCGCCGAGCTGCAGGTGCAAAAGGGCACCAACGACGCGCTGCTGCAGGATAACGCCGCGCTCTTTCAGCTGAACGCCAAGCTCACCAAGCAAAACGCCGAGGCCAACGCCAGAGCCGACCGGATGCACGACCAGGTGCTTTCCATCCTCACCGAGGTGCGGGAGCTGCGCGAAAAGCTGGCTTCTCTCTGCGTGGACACCAGAGAGCCCTCCGCCACCTACACCGCCGAGGAGCCCAAGCCCGAGGTGGAGCTGACCCCCGAGGAGGTGGCCCTCAACCAGAAATACAGCCAGCTTGACGTGGAGGGGGTCCTGCAGGACGTGCCCAAGGGCACCGTTCCCACCCCCGCTGCGGAAAACGACTGATCCTTGCTATGACAAAGCAACATAAGCTGCCGGAGCTGCTTGCCCCCGCCGGCTCTCCCGAAGCGCTCCGCGCCGCCATTGAGGGCGGCGCGGACGCCGTCTATTTCGGGGGCTCTGCCTTCAATGCCCGTATGCGGGCGCAGAATTTCAGCGGTGAAGCGATGGCGGAAAATATCGATCTGTGCCACCGCTACGGCCTGAAGGCCTACGTGACGCTGAATACACTCTGCACCGACAGAGAGCTGCCCGCCTTTTTGGCCAGCGCCGCCGAGGCCCTGAACGCCGGGGCGGACGCCCTCATTGTGGCCGATCTGGGTGCGGCTACCGCCATTCATCAGCATTTTCCGAGGGCGGAGCTCCACGCCAGCACACAGGCCTGCGGTCACAGCATCAGCGCGGCGCGGGAGCTTTCCAAATTGGGCTTCACGCGCATGGTGCTGGCAAGAGAGGTAGATGCCGAAAATATGCGCCGGTTCGTGGCGGAATGTGGCCTCGAAACCGAGGTGTTCATCCACGGCGCGCTCTGCGTTTCCCATTCCGGTCAATGCCTCTTCTCCTCCCTTGTGGGAGGGCGCAGCGGCAACAGAGGCGAGTGCGCCCAGCCCTGCCGCCTGCCCGACGCCCGGGGGAAATATCCCCTTTCGCTGAAGGATCTTTCCCTCGCCCGCCACATCCCCGCCCTTATGGATATGGGCGTTTGCTCCTTGAAGATCGAGGGGCGGCTGAAGTCTCCCGAATACGTGCGGGACGTGACTCGCATCTTCCGCACCCTGTTGGACGAGGGACGGGGGGCTACCGACGGCGAAATGCGCCGCTTGGCAGCTATTTTCTCCCGCGGGGGCTTTACCGACGGCTATTTTACCAAAAAAATTGACCACGACATGATGGGCGTGCGCTCTGAGCAGAACAAGGCGGAGAGCAGCACCGGGGCACCCTTTACGGGCATCAGCCGCAGGATCCCGCTGGATATGCGCTTCACCATGCAGGCAGGCGCGCCCATTTCCCTTTCCGTCACAGCCGGCGGAAAAACCGCTACCATTTTGGGGGATATGCCGGAAACAGCCCGTACCGCCCCCATGGACAGAGCAGCGGTGGAGCGCTGCCTCACAAAGCTCGGCGGTACCCCCTACCGGCTGCAGTCTCTTGATACAAGCCTGGATGCCGGGCTGATGGTGCCGGTTTCCCGTCTGAACGCCCTGCGTCGGGCGGCCTTGGACGCACTGCTGCCCGAAAAGTGCGCCGTCACGGCACCCACCACCCTCACGCTGCAAGCGGAGGGTGCCCGCGCCACTGCTCCCACCGCCCGTTTTCAACGACCGGAACAGATCACTCTCGCCGCCATGCGTTATTTTGAGCATCTTTATTTGCCCCTTGATCGCTATACCCCCGCCGCAGACGGCGTGGTGCTGCCCCCCGTGATCCTGGATGATGAGGTGGAGGGCGTGCGACAGCAGCTGCAAAAAGCGGCTGCAGCAGATGCCAAGCACGCGCTGGTGGGCAATCTCGGCCACCTGGCGTTGGCAAGAGAGGCGGGGCTCGTTCCCCACGGCGACTTTCGATTGAACGTGACCAACACCGCCGCGCTACAGACGCTTCTTTCCTTGGGCTTTGCAGACGTGCTCCTTTCGCCGGAGCTGACGCTGCCGCAGCTCCGGGATATCCATGGTGCCACGGACGCCATCGTTTACGGCCGCGTGCCGCTGATGGTGCTGGAAAAGTGCGTCGGAACGGAGGTTGGCTCCTGCAAGGCTTGCGCGGAGGATAAAAACCAATTAGTGGACAGACGGGGCGAAAAATTCCCTATCTTACGCCTCCCGCCCCACCGTTCTCTCATTCTCAACAGCCGCCCCACGGTGATGAGCGATAAAAAAGAGGAGCTGCAGCGGGCGGGGCTCGTGGGCGGCCATTTCCTCTTTACACTGGAAAGCCCCCGGGAGGTGGACGCGGTCATTTCCGCTTACCAAAAGGGCACGCCCCTTGCGGGTGCCGTGCGCAGAATATGAGCAACGCGACAGGACGACATCATGCAAAACGATATGTTATACGGCAAAACGCTTGTTGCCCTCGGTGATTCCCTCATTTACGGCAACAAGCTGGGCAACGCCGTCACCTGGCCCAACCTCTTAGGGGCAAAATGTGGCATGACGGTACACAATTTCGGCCAAAACGGCAACCCCATTGCCCAGCCGGAGGAGGCCTCCTCCGTGCCCATGTGCATCCGCTACGCCGAAATGCCCGATGAAGCCGACTACGTGGTAGTGCTTGGTGGTGCCAACGACAAACGCCTGCACGTGCCTTTGGGTGAAAACGACAGCCGCGATATTCATACCTTCAAGGGGGCGCTGAACGTGCTGATCGAGGGTCTCACCGCCAAATATCCCAAGGCGAAGATCCTGTTTATGACCAATTATAACCGTTACCCCTCCAAGAATCGCCACGGCCTTTCGGATATCGATTACGTGACCGCCATGGAGGAGATTTGCGCGATCTGGGCGATCCCCTGCTTCAACAATTACAAAAACAGCGGGATCTCCTTTCAAAACAAAAATCACGTGGCCTGGATCGATGAAGGTGTTGCCCTCGGCATCGGAGAAAACCACCATTTCTCGGCGGAGGGCTACCTGTGGCTTCTGCCCAAGTACGAGGCTCTGCTGAGGAGCTTGTAACAGGTAAAAGAGAGGAGAGGTGCTTTTGCAAAGCACCTCTCCTCTCTTTCGTTTGTCTGCGACAAACGACCCCTTCCACAAAGCCTTTGGAAAAAGGAGATTATTCAACTATCTTGAGGAACCGCCTGAACAGCGCTGACTCGATAAAGCTGGCATGCGGCACCGTCCGAGAGCCTGCACATGGGCAGGTCAGCAAAATATCCGTCATAGTAAAAAACGACAACGGTATCGCCCACCCGGTGTTCGAGCGAAACATCCCCAAGGAGATAGTAGCCCTCCTTCCCCTCCAGGCGGAGGTAGCCGTCCTTTATCTCCGTGATGGTACCGCTCTCGTCGCCGGTGCGGTAGGCAAAGCCATCCTCCCCCCGCTTTGCATCGTCCGCAAGATCAATACCAAAATCGTCTAAGAAATCCGCGCCTGCATGTACGTACCACTGCCCCTGATAGCGATAAAGCTGCAGCGCCATCTCGGTTTCCATTATCTCCTCGGATATGGCATAGGTGCCGTTGTAGATCACCTGCAGATCGGCAATGGCGTAGGTGGTATAGCTTTCCATCTCGGCAAGGGGAACGAAATCGGAGAGAGAATCTGATTCGTAGTGGCTCTCCATCTCGGCTCTTGCCTCGGCATCGTTCACGCGACGGCCCGCAACCTTGAAGCGCACCTCTACACTTTCTGCAGGAACGATAAAGGTATCAGTCACCACTTTGCTGACTCCGGTGACGATCTCCTCCTTGGTGTGCTTGGTGATGCCGTCGCCAAATACACAATCCTGCGCGTAGGCCTCCGGATACAGATTCCAATGCAGGGCATAATCAAAGCTGTAAAGTGAAGCAATGTACTGACCGACCACCGCCGCCAGCTCCTCTTCCTCGGGAATGAAGTCCGCTGCAGCAGACAGGGCTTGAAGCTCGGCAGTATCGACGGCGGTGTAATCCGCCTTTACCGTGTATTTGCGCCCCTCCATCCCCACCAGCTCCCATGTGAGGATGCCGTTTTCATAGGAAATGAAGGTGCGGACCTTCGGATCCTTATCGGGTTTTTTGCAAGCGGTCAAAAAAGTCGCGGACAGAATCAATAGGCAAAGCACCAAGGGGATCATCCGACTGTAGTTTCGTTTTGTGTTACTCATATTCGTTCTCCTTTCGTTTTTTAGGCCGTGCCTGTAGATTCATATTACCATATTATCTCTGTTTTGTCAAGCACGCCCCGTCCGCCGTAAACACCCCCTCCCCCCTTTTTCCAGGTTTTCGGGGGGGAGGGTGTGAATTTTTTGCCCGAAGGGCAAAAAAGAAGAGCTGCGTCATTTGATGCAGAAGGCGTGCTCTCGGCACGATAGGCGTATGCCATACGTTGCGTGCCGAGAGCGCGTCTAAAAAACACACATAAAAATCGAAATTCCAGGGAATTTCTACCTAAAAAAACCGCTTTGCCATCGTTTCTTGATAGCAAAGCGGCTTTGTTATGGAATTTCCGTGTGTTTTTGTTCTGCGCGAATGAAGCAGCCCCTTCCTTTATTCACATCAAGGTCTGAGACCCATGCCGCCTTCCAGCGTCACAGTCTCACCGGACATGAACTTGAAGTCCGGGGATGCGAGCTGCACGCATACACGGCCGATATCGTACTCGGAGTGACCGTATCTGCCCATGGGAGGCATATGCACGTTGGCCTTGAAGGCCTCGGGATAAGCCTTTTCAAACTGCTCCAGCTGAGCAGTCCAGGCAAGAGGGCAAACCACGTTGACGTTGATGCCGTCGGGGCCCCACTCGTTGGCGGCTACGCGGGAAAGACCGCGAATGCCCTCCTTGGCGGCGGCGTAGGAGCACTGACCCTTGTTGCCGAAAAGACCCGCGCCGGAGGCGAAGTTGATGACGCTGCCCTTGGTCTCCTTGAGGTAGGGGTAGCAGGCCTTCATGTAGTAGAAGGCGGAGTAAAGGCCGGAGAACATGGCCAGGTTAAACTGGTCGGTGGTGTGAGTGGCGAGAGGCACGCCGGAGGCAGAGGCTTGGGCGTTGTTGATCAGCACGTCGATGCGGCCGAATTCCTTGACGGTCTCCTCGATGACGTGGTTAACCACAGCCTCGTTGTCAGCGCCGGCGTTCACGTCGGCCTGCACGGCCAGCACCTTGATGCCGTAAAGGCGCTCTAGCTCCTCCTTGGCGTCCAGCAGCTTCTGCATATTGCGTCCGGTAATGACGAGGTTTGCGCCCTCCTTGGCGTAAGCGATGGCAATGCCGTAGCCGATGGAGCCGGCAGAGCCGTCCTCCAGGGGAGTGGGACGACCGCCACCGGTGATGATGGCAACCTTACCTTTCAAAAAGCTCATTTTGAGATCTCCTTTCGATTTGCGATCTAAAAATTGATACAATTTTATTATAAGACTTTTGGAGAAAGTTGTCAAGAGGGGGGAAAAATGATTTTCTCACCGATAATATACGTAATATACCACCACGGTGCGGACGCGCCCGTCGTGCTCCAAATCGGGGGCGGTAATGACCACGCCGTCCTTGGAAAGCAGCTCCGCCGCTTCCATATCCGCGATCTTACAGCGCATCAGCACGTCGGCGGAGGCAAAAACGAGGAGCTCGTCCCCCTTGATATTGAGACCGCCGGAGCGTCCGATGACCTCATCCACGTTGTCAATGCGCTCGGTCACGTATTTCACGTGATGGCCGCAAATGCGCTTCGCCATATCCATGCGATAGCGGGGGCTGTTTGGATTTTTGCTCTTGGTAAAATGCTCAAATACACGACGAAGCATTATGTGATCCTCCAGATGTGAAACGACATATTTTGCAAAAGGACGGTGGGCGGTGTGGGTTTTCCGGTCAGCAGGTCAACGGCACGCCCCCTCGGCAGCGTGAAGGGGAAGGGCGCCTCCCCCCGATTGGCCGCCACCACGACGTGACCGCTTTCGCTTTTCCGTTCAAAGGCGATGGCGTGATCGGTTTCGGCAAGAATGCGGAAATCACCGTCGGCAAATACGGGATTCTCGCACCGTATGCGCCCGAGTTTACGATAAAAGGCCAGCAGAGACTTGTCCTCGCGCCCCCAAGGATAGGGGCGGCGGCAGAAGGGATCGTGATAGCCCTCCATGCCCGCCTCGTCGCCGTAATACAGCGACGGCACGCCGAAGACCGTGTATTGCAGCGCCGCCGCCATTTTCAGCAGCGCCGTAGCGCGCCGCCGTTCCGTTTTGCTCATGCGTGCCGTCCGCAGCTCAGCGTTGGTGCGACTGCCGTCGTCGGGACGGTCACCCAGCACGGTGAGAATACGCTCGGTATCGTGGGTGGAGAGAATGTTCATGAGGCTGTGGCAAACGGCAGTGGGGTAGGAGCCCCACAATTCCCGCAGAACCGAGGTAAGGGCGGCGGCATCGCCCTCCCGCACGAAGGAGATCACGCCCCGTCTGAGGGGATAATTCATGACGCTGTCCAGCTGCCTGCCCTGGAAATAGCGGCGACGGCGACCGTAGGCGATCTTATCCGCCGCATTCTCCCACACCTCACCCAGCACCACGCCCTCGCCGTCGGTGGCGTTTTTCACCCGCAGGCGCAGCTCGTCGAGAAAGGCGTTGGGCAGCTCGTCTGCCACGTCCAGCCGCCAGCCCATGACGCCCATCCGGGTGTATCGGTCAATGATGCCGCCCTCCCCCACGAAGTACCGATGCACGTCGGGGTGGGCAAGGCGAAGCTTGGGGAGGATCGGGATATCCCACCAACACTCGTAGGTGTGAGGATATTCCCGGAAATAATACCATTGATAATAGGGAGAAAGCACCGATTGGGCGGCGCCCAGGCTCCGGTAGTTCCCTTTTGCGTTGAAGTAACGGCTGTCGTCTCCGGTATGGTTGAAAACGCCGTCCAGCATCACGTCGATATTCCGTTCCCTGCAGGCGTCGATCAGCGCCCGCAGCGCCGCCTCGCCGCCAAACTGGGGATCCACGGTCTCATAATCACCGGTGTCGTACTTATGGTTGGAGACCGACTTGAAAATGGGGCTTAAGTAGAGAACCCCCACGCCAAGGGAGGCGAGGTGATCCAGCTTGTCGATAATACCCCAGAGGGTGCCGCCGAAAAACTCGGTATTGGGCACGGGCGCGCCAGGATAGGCGCCGAACTGCTCGATCTCCTCATGCCAATTTTCGTGATAGACCGCCCCCGCAGGCCGCTCGCCCTTACCGGGCGCGAAGCGATCCACAAAGGCGTGGTACATCACCCGCCCGCGAAAGCGGCGGGGCGTGTCGTAATCATCCTCCGACACCAGCAGCCGGAAGCGGCCGGCGCTATGGGGGGAAAGGGTGAAGGTGACATTGTCGGAGGTGCTGGTAAAGAGGGTATCCGGCCCCCGCAGAAACAGAAATTCGTAGTAAAAAAGTCCTGCCTCCGCCTTTCCGCACAGCGCCGCCAGGGAAAGCGTCAGCGTATAGGTATCCACGCCCAGGTCACTACCCGCAAAGGCCAGAGGGTAGTCCGCGTCCTCTCCCCCGTCGGGGGCGAGGCGCAGCACCACCGCCGCAGCTCCCAGGGTGCGGGGCACCTCTACGGAAAGCTGCAGCACGTCACGGTGAAGGAACGCTCCCTGTAGGGAAACGTCCTCACCGCCCACGCTTTTCCGAATGGTGGGCAGCGCCGTGGGCAAGGGTCTTTTGATCAGCATTATTTGTTCTCCGCAAGGCTCTGCAGACCCCAGATGCGCTCCGCGTACTCGCGGATGCTGCGGTCTGCGGCAAAGTGGCCGGCGGCAGCGATATTGGCAAGGGACATCCGATTCCAGCGCTGCTTGTCGGCATAGGCGGCAAGGGCATCCTGATGGGCTCTGTAGTAGGATTCAAAATCCGCCAGGCACAGGTAGGGATCGGGCACACCGTAGCCTGCCAGCAGGTAGGTGGCAATATCGGCAAAGGATTCGCCGGCAAAGCCCACGTTCAGATAGTTGACGATACGGGCAAGGCGCTCGTTGTTGGCATAGTAGAGGGCGGAGTTGTAGCCCTTCTGCCACAGCTCCTCCACCTCGGGGGCGGTGAGGCCGAAAATGAACATGTTCTCGGCGCCCGCTGCAGCCTGCATCTCCACGTTGGCACCGTCCAGGGTACCAAGGGTCAGGGCACCGTTGATCATCAGCTTCATGCAGCCGGTGCCGCTGGCCTCCTTGCCGGCCATGGAGATCTGCTCGCTGATCTCGGCGGCTGGAACCAGGATCTCTGCGGTGCTGACGTTGTAATCCTCCAGGAATACCACCCGCAGCTTTTCAGCAATGCGGGGATGGGATTCGATATCCTTTGCGATCATGCAAAGCAGCTTGATGATGCGCTTGGCCATGGCGTAGCCGGGGGCGGCCTTGGCACCGAAAATGAAGGTCTGGGGCTGCATCTCCAGGTTGGGGTTATCCTTCAGATCGAGGTAAATACCGATGATGTTCAGGGCGTTGAGCAGCTGGCGCTTGTATTCGTGCAGGCGCTTGATCTGCACGTCGAAGATCGCGCTTGTATCCAGCACGATACCGGTCTTTTTGGCAAGATGATTGGCAAAGCGCTCCTTGTTTTGGTGCTTGATCTCCCCAAGACGGGCAAGCACGGCGGGATCGTCGGCATATTTGCGGAATTCCTGCAGCGTTTCGGGGTTTTTGCGGTACCCTTCCCCGATGCACTCGTCAAGGAGAGAGGCGAGGGCGGGGTTGGAATACACAAGCCAACGACGGTGGGCAATACCGTTGGTCACGTTGGTGAAGCGCTGCGGCCACATCCGATAAAAGTCCTTGAAAACGGTTTCGGTGAGAATATCGGAGTGGAGCTTGGATACGCCGTTGACGGTATGAGAGGCGATCACGGAAAGGTTGGCCATACGCACCTGGCCATAGGC
Source organism: Clostridia bacterium (assembly GCA_017462615.1). Lineage (GTDB taxonomy): Bacteria > Bacillota > Clostridia > Oscillospirales > CAG-272 > Firm-07. The sequence goes on from JAFTQT010000111.1 coordinate 27,272, forward strand.
GATGACGCTCATATCGCTGATGCGCTTCCAGTTGCCGGGGTAAAATTCCCAAGCCGCCTTGCAGAAGCGCTCGTTGATCTCCTTGAGGATCATGTGCATACGGGGAAGTCTGAGGGCAAAGAGATCCTCGTTCCAGGTCTCCAGCGCCTCGGGCATGACCGTATGGTTGGTATAGGAAACGGTACGGGTCACGATGTCCCACGCCTTATCCCAGGAGAAGTAATACTCATCCAGCATGATACGCATCAGCTCGGGGATACAAAGGGCGGGGTGGGTATCGTTGATGTGGATGGCCACCTTGTCGGGCAGGTTATCCAGCGTGCCGTAAACGGCCATGTGGTCGCGGATGATGCTCTGACAGGAGGCGGAAACAAGGAAATACTGCTGAGACAGGCGCAGGAGCTTGCCCTCGGGATGGTTATCGGAGGGATACAGCACCTTGGCAATGATATCGGCAGCATTGCTCTGCTGCATGGCACGGGCGTACTGCCCCTGGGAGAACAGTCCCATGTTGAAATTCTGAATATCCCGCGCGCGCCACAGGCGAAGCTGGGAGGCAGCGTCGCTGTCGGCACCCGAGATCATCATATCGTAGGGCACAGCCTCCATTTCCTCGCCGCCCTCGTAGCTGATCTCCAGCCGTCCGTAGCGCCACTCCTCCTTTACGCGGCCGCAGAAGCGAACCTTGTAGATGCGGTCGGTGCGGGGGGCAAGCCAGACCTCGCCGCCGGGGAGCCACACGTCGGGCAGCTCAATTTGCATACCGTCCACGATCATCTGCTTGAAGAGGCCGTACTCGTAGCAGAGCGAAAAGCCCGTTGCAGGGTAGTCAAGAGAGGAGAGCGAATCCATAAAGCAGGCGGCAAGACGGCCAAGACCGCCGTTACCGAGGCCCGCATCGGGCTCGCACTCGTAAAGCTCCTCGAGATCGCAGCCGAGATCGGCAAGCGCCGCGCGGTAGGTCTCCTGCAGGCCCAGGTTGCCGAGATTGGTCTTCAGCGACCTGCCAAGCAGGAATTCCATACACATATAATATACGCGCTTCGCGCCCTGCCGATTGACCTTGTTGCGAAACTCGCTGCGCTTTTCGGTGAGAATATCCTTCACGGTGATGGCGGCAGCCTTATAGAGCTGCTCTCTTGTGGCCTCCGCAGGATTGCATCCGAAATGGCGGGAGAGCTTTTCCTTGATACTTCTTTTGACTTCGTTTGCATTGGGCTTGTAATTCATAGCTTATTTCCTCCAAAAATTGTATATGGTATTATCCATTCAGCTTGCTGTACATTTCACAGTAGCTCCGTGCCGACTGCTGCCAGGAGAAATCGGTACGCATGATCTTGCCGATGAGCTTATGGCGGCGCTCGGCATCGCGCCAAAGGGTGACGGCGGAAAGGATGCAGTTGAGAAGCTCGTTTCCGCTGTAGCCGGCAAAGGTGAAGCCGTTGCCGAGAATGCGACCCTTATCCTCCCAGTAGCCCTTGATGGAATCAAAGAGACCGCCGGTCTCGCGCACCACGGGAATGGCGCCGTAGCGAGAGCAGATCATCTGGGCAAGGCCGCAGGGCTCGGTCTTTGAGGGCATGAGAAAGATATCGGCGGCGGCGTAGATCTCCTTGGCAAGGTCTCTGTCGTAGCGCATCAGCGCCCGCACCTTGTCGGGGAAGCGGTGCTCCAGCTCCGTAAAAAAGGTCTCGTAGGACTCGTCGCCCCTGCCCAGCACCACCAGCTGCACGTCATTGTTGCCAACCAGATTTGCGGCGATCTCCGCAATGATATCAAGCCCCTTGTGGGCCACAAGGCGCGAAATGATGGCAAGCATGGGCACGTCACGCCCCACGGGAAGCCCCAGGGCGCTTTGCAGCGCCAGCTTGTTTTCGGGCTTTTGCTCGCGGGTGCGCCAGCTATAGCGCACGGGGATGACCGTATCCTTGGCGGGATTGTAGTAGCTATAGTCAATACCGTTGAGGATGCCACAGAGCTTGTGGCGATTGTCACGCAAAATACCGTCCAGACCCTTGCCGTACTCGGAGGTGCAGATCTCCTCCGCATAGCGGGGACTGACGGTGCTGACCGTATCGGCGGAAACGATGGCCGCCTTCATCAGATTGATGCAGCCACCGAAATCCATGCGCTCGTACTCCTCAAAGCCAAGGCCAAATACGTCGCCAAGGATGCCGAAGTGGTACTGCCCCTGATACTCGATATTATGGATGGTAAATACCGAGCGGATCCCCTCGTAGCCGGGCTTTTGCCGATAGAGCGCGGCAAGATAGACCACCGTGAGGGCGGCCTGCCAATCGTGGGCGTGAAGCACGTCGGGGTAAAAATCAAGCTGCGCCATGGCCTCCATCACGGCCATAGAGTAAAAGGCGAAGCGCTCGCCGTCGTCAAAGGCGCCGTAGAGGGTGTCGCGCTTGAAATAGTACTCATTATCAACGAAATAATAAGTAACGCCGTCCTTTTTGAGAGACTTGATGCCGCAGTAAAGCTGCCGCCAGGAAAGATTTACGGTAAAGACCGCCTCCTCCTTCATTTTGGCGCGCCACTGGTCGGACACCTGCCCGTAGAGGGGCAGTATGACGCGCACGTCGGTATCCGGCTCTGCGGCAAGGGCTGCGGGCAGCGACCCCAGCACGTCACCGAGACCACCGGTGGCGGCAAAGGGCATGGCCTCCGCGCCTGCAAACAGTATCTTTTTCATTGTATTCTCCTTTTTTCATTTGGTTGCGATTTTGATGCGAGGTTGATTTCGTGGCATAAGGGTGCAAATTTTGATTTATCGCTTTGTTCGCGCAAGCTTTTTCGGGAAGTTTTAGTCAAGTTTTTTCAAAAACTTGCGGGGCATGGGGCAGAGCCCCATACAGGGCATTTCTCTTTTGTTAGCTTTTCTCTTTGTGCCTCTGGTGTCAAAGAGAAAAGCGGGCAAGAAATTTGCAAACGCCAAATGGCTGTAGCCACAGGGCCTTTCAGAGTCCGTAGCCACTTTTTCTTTGCAGGTGTGAGCCGCAAAGAAAAAGTTATCAAAAAGAAACGGCGTTTTTTTGTGGGCGCTGCCCACACCCGCCAACTTTTGGAAAAAGTTGGATCAAAACTTTCAGACGGGGTTGTGCGAACAGAGCTGCGCCCTCCGGGCGCTTACACCATCACGCCCTTGCCGATATAGAAGGGCATGGTCTCGTGGCCGCAAAGCTCGCGGCCATCCTTGATCACCACGTTCTTGTCGGTAATGACGCAGGAAAGCCGTACGTTCTCGCCGGTGAGGGTATCCTGCATCAGAATGGAATTCTTCACGGTAGTTCCCTTGCCTACCTTCACGCCACGGAAGAGGATAGAGTTCTCCACCTTGCCCTCAATGATGCAATCGTCGGCAATGAGGGAGTTTTTCACCTCAGCCTCGGGGGCGTAACGGGTGGGAGCAGAGTTTCTCACCTTGGTGAAGATGGGCTGGCTGCGACGGTAGAAGAGATTAACGCGGGCATCGTGATCAAGCAGTCGCATGGAGCAGCGGAAGTAGCTCTCCAGCGAATTCACACGGCCAAAGAAGCCGTCGTAATGGTGGGCGTAGAATTTATCTGCGGAAAGATGCCGCAAAATCACGTCCTTATAAAAGCTCTTGTGGCCGTGGGAGATGGCCTCGGTGAGCACGCGCTGGAGATAGGTGCGGTTCACAAGCCAGATGTCGGCGCAGACCGTCACCTTGCCCTCCTCGCCGCTGTATTCGGCAATATCGGTCACGCGGCCGTCGGCATTCACGGTGGGCACCTCGGCGTGGTTGTCCAGCGTCTGCACGGCGGTATCCACCGTGGTGGTGACCATGGTGAAATCCGCGCCTCTTGCCTGATGGCTCTCCATCACGGCCTGCAGATCTACGTTACAAATCACGTCGCAATCCGCAAGGATCAGCACGTCCTCGTTGCAGCGGTCAATGAAATTACGGGCGTTGATCAGCGCATCCAGACGGGTGGCGCTGTCGCGGCCGGAAAGGGCGCTGTCATAGGCGGTGATAAAGGGCGGGAGGATCTTGATACCGCCGTTGCGGCGCGCCAGATCCCAGTCCTTACCGTTACCGATATGGTCAATGAGGGAGCGATAATTATCGTGGGTCAGCACGCCCACCTTGGCGATCCCCGCGTTGACCATGCTGGAAAGGGGGAAGTCGATGAGGCGATAGCGTCCTGCAAAGGGAATACTGGCCATGGTGCGGCGGCCGGTCAGCTCCGGCACGGTGGCATCATGAATATTGGCAAAAATAAGTCCTGCTGCTGTCATATCGGTATCCTCCTTATTCCGAAATCATGGCGCCGTCCTCGATCACGGCACCGTCAACGATCTGCACGCCCTCGCCGATCACGGCGATGCCCTTTGCCTCGTCCTTTTGCTTGCCAATGACGGCGCCGCGGCCAACCTTGACGCCGCGGTCAACAATGGCGTAGGTGACTCTGGCGTTTTCGTACACGATGGTATCGCCCATCAGCACGGCATCCTCCACCACGGCGCCCTCCATGATGCGCACGTTCTCACCCAGCACGCTGTTGCGTACGGTGCCGAGGATCTCGCACCCCTCGGTGATGGAGGAATTTTCCACCACAGCGCCCGGTCCCACGTACTGGGGCGGCGCGTTGTCGTGGCGGGAGAGGATACGCCAGTCGCTGACGTTCATTTTCAGCGTGGGGCTGGCACCGAGGATGTCCATATTGGCCTCCCACAGAGAGCTGATGGTGCCCACGTCCTTCCAATAGCCGTCGAAGGAGTAGGCCATCATCTTCTCCCCTGCCGCCAGCATGGTGGGAATGATGTTTTTGCCGAAGTCGTTGGAGGAGCTGGGATCGGCGGCATCGGCAATAAGGTAATCAAACAGCTTCTGGCGAGTGAAAATATAAATACCCATGGAGGCCTTGGTGCTGTCGGGGTTCTTCGGCTTCTCGGAGAATTTGTAGATGGTGCCGTCCTCGGTGGTGCTGAGGATACCGAAGCGGCTGGCCTCCTCAATGGGCACGTCAATGACGGCAATGGTGCAATCGGCACCGGTTGCCTTGTGCTGCGCCAGCATTTTGGAATAATCCATACGGTAGATGTGGTCGCCCGACAGGATCAGCACGTAATCGGCGTCGTAGCGCTCGATAAAATTCAGATTCTGATAAATGGCGTTGGCGGTGCCGCGGTACCAATCCGCACCGCTCTTACCCTGGTAGGGGGGCAGGATCTTCACACCGCCGTAGTTGCGGTCAAGGTCCCAGGGCAGGCCCGTGCCAATGTACTCGTTGAGCACCAGGGGCTGATACTGGGTCAGCACGCCCACGGTATCAAGGCCCGAGTGGACGCAATTGGAAAGGGTAAAGTCGATGATGCGATACTTGCCGCCAAAGGTGACGGCGGGCTTGGCCGTTTTTTCGGTCAAGGCGTAGAGTCTGCTGCCCTGCCCTCCGGCCAGCAGCATGGCAACGCATTCTTTTTTCTTGAACATAGTATATCCTCCCGTTTATATTGATTGTGTAAATGCTGCAAGTTTATTGATTGGGGAGTGCGACAAGGTAAATTGGGATTTAGCGAGGTATTAAATGAAAGGGGATCTCTCCCTCCGTCAAAAATCAGAGATTTTTGCCACCTCCCTCGTCAGAGGGAGGCACGCGCAGTCGAAGCCCTTGCGACTCAATGCGAAACGAGTGTAACGTCCGCTATATTGCGGACGATGCCGGCCTCCCTCTGTCGAGGGGGGTGGCACGCGAATGCGTGACGGAGGGAGAGAATCCCGCCCCCGACAGATCAAAATTTGTACATTGGCAAGGGTTGCCTCGCTTACGCTGTTTTGGCGCGCTTGGGGGTTTTGCGGCGGCAGGTGAGG
>JAFTQT010000112.1 GCA_017462615.1 Clostridia bacterium
CCAGCAATGCGCCGCACCCGCTGTTCGCGGGCCCCTCGGCGCGAAGTAAAGAAGGGTTTATTGATCACAATTTCTTTTATTTTATGTTGTTTTCCCGCCTGTTCGTCGTGAAAACAACGAGAGGTAGAAATTGTGATTTAATGATCTCGGGTAAGTGTCTGATCGATCAACTTTCATTTGAGAAAAGAGGAGAGAAGCCATGTATCAAGATGAGAATACAATTTCCAAGGCTATTGTTACTCCGGACGGCGAGACGGATTTTCAAATCAGATATATTCGTGAGGAAAACGTAGGCATCGTATGCACTCCGACGAATCGATCCTATTTTCTTTTAGACAGCGCGGATTATTGGTATGACCTGATCCAGGAGAAATACCCGCCCGTGATGAAATGCTCCTGCAAGAACGACCGATTCAATCTAATGCTTCACTACACGCCGCGCGTGGGAACGGAGGACTTCAAAGAGATCCGCATCGATTGCTTGTGTACGGCCTGTGGGAAGTCCAAACGAATTCCGACAGTGAAAATTGATTATTCCCCGTCTGCCCAACTGCTTACCCATCCCATCACGCCCTGCAAGCAGCCCAAGATCAAGTACAAGACCTATTCGCTGGCGGGTTATTGGTCAAATGACCAATTGCTGGGCATGGCGGAATACTTCTTGAAAAAGGATCTGCTCGTTTATTGCTGGTATTGGGACTCTCAAAATACGGAAAGACACTTCAGGGAAGTATCCGCGGCGGAATTACGCGCTTTCCTCGCCGGCGAGCGCGAAAATTATTTAGCAATCTATTTTTCCGAAAAATCGCTGGACAGCATGCCGATGCACAGCGGCGCTGACGGAAAGGGCGTGGTTATTCAGCAGGATCTGTGGAGAAAAAACGCCGTCGTTGTGCTGCACGGCCCCTTTATGGTCATGTCATACGGCATGCTCCATCATATGGATTTCTGCAGCGAATATCTCGACAAGGATGGAAATGTTTTGTTGAAGTCGCCCTCCTTTTGCGCGATGATACAGGATTTCCGAAAATACAGCAAGGAGCTGCTTGCAACATAAAGGGAGAGGCCAAGCGTTGTGCGCCACCGTCCTATGGGCGCAGCACCGATGCGAAAGAACCAAACAAGGAGAGGCAAAATGTTCAGAGAACTGATGCGGAAAAAGCAAAAATTATCCAGGGAAGAATGTATTCATATACTGCAAACCGAAAAACGGGGCGTGCTGTCCGTCCTTGGCGACGGCGGCTACCCATACGGTGCGCCAATGAATCATTGGTATAACGAAGCTGACGGTAAAATTTATTTTCACAGCGGAAACGTGGGGCACCGCCTGGACGCGCTGAGAAGAGAAAACAAGGTCTCCTTTTGCGTATATGACGCGGGTCATTGTCTGCCGGGGCATTGGGCGCTGCATATCAAAAGCGTGGTGGTGTTCGGTCGGGTGGAGATCGTGGACGATCCGGCGCGCATCGCCGAGGTGGCAACGAGCCTCAGCCACAAATTCACGGATGACGCGGCGTATATCCGGGAGGAGATCGAAAAGCACGCCCACCGCACGCTGCTGTTGGTGCTGACGCCGGAGGAGATCTGCGGCAAGCTGGTAGAGGAATCCTGAGGCGCGTGTGCTCTGTGCAAAGTTGAATTTCTAAAAATTCAATACCGTTTCGGGACTATTTGCAAAAAATGCGTTTTTTATAAAGAAAAATGTCGCTCTACCAACGGTTGAATCCTCCCCTTTCAACCGTCGGTGTGTGGACTTTTGAGACAACGCCGTGTATGATAAAGGCGAAAGGAGGAAAAACCGATGGATCAAGTGAAAATCGGAAAATTTATAGCCGATTGCAGGAAAAAACAAAATCTGACGCAGCTGCAATTGGCAGAGAGGCTGAATATCACCGACCGGGCAGTATCCAAATGGGAAAACGGCAGATCGATGCCGGATATATCCCTCATCCCGGAGCTGTGTGGTATTCTACACGTTACCATCAACGATCTGTTCAGTGGGGAGGTTATTGATATGGATCATTATAATGAGCAATTGGAAAAGAATTTACTGGACGTGGCAAAGATGAAGGAGGAGGCTGACCGCCGCCTGCTGCGCCTGGAGTGGGTGATGTGCATCAGCGCCATCATTTGCATGCTTGGCATGTGTATGGTGGCGGCGTATCTGCCCATGAAGGATTGGCTGCGCGTGGTGCTGATCATCGTTGGCTTTGTGCCGTTTTTGCTGGTTTTGCCATACGCCATCAAGATCGAGCAGACGGCGGGCTACTACGTGTGCGCCAAATGCGGCCACCGCTACGTGCCCACCTTCCACAGCGTGCTGTGGTCGATGCACGCGGGCAGAACCAGATATATGAAGTGCCCCCATTGCCACCAGAAGTCCTGGCAGAAAAAGGTGCTGACCAAGGACTGAGTCAATCGGCATTGCTGTCGCAAGCAAGCCCCCGACGCTTTGGCGTCGGGGGCTTGCTTTATGAACGGGCCCAAAACGGGCGGTTTTTGCGTCACGAAAATATGAAAACGTAATCCTCGGAAAAGCGTTCCAGCTCCCGAGCTACCTCGCGGTGCGTCGCTTGCAGCGCGTCTCCGAGCCGATCGCGCACGTAGCTGTCCCGCCACACGGGCTTGGTCAGTATGCCCCATTTCAATTGCCCGAACACATACTTGGCAAAGGCGAGCCACTGCGGGTAATTGATGGCCATGGGGTTCTTGGTGAAGCAGATCTTTCCCGTGTTGATGGCGGTGGCCGCCGTATGACCGATAAACAGCATCGTGGCGAGCTTGGGGTGCTTTTCCCGATTCAGTGAGAAGGGGATGGAATCCCGAATACGGTGTCCCTCCTTGATCCGTTTGATCGCCCACCCAAGCCTCACGACCACCTCTACCACCATCACGGGGATGCTCATGGAGCAGAAGTGAATGAAGTCGTAGCCCTCGTAATACATGCCCTGCACGATCTCCGCGATGGTTTGCTCCTCCTCACCGATGCTGCCGAACTGCAGGAGGTTGAACAAACTCATCATGGGAGCGGGAAGTCCCATGGAGGTGGTGACGTCGGATTTGAGGTGTGCGATCTGCTTGGCGATCGCCTCAAAAAGATCGGTTTCCTTTCTGTCGGCATAGTTTTCCATGACCTGAGAAACGATCCGACCGTTCTTGTCGATGGTTGTCATCCGACCGAGCATGATGTCCAGCACGCCGACCACAAAGCCCAGCAGGGGATCGTGCCCCAGGGAGAGAAGTCTGTGATAATAGGAAGACAGCCCCTCCACGTACTCGGAGGTATTCCTGTTGTCCTGCGCGTCGTAGGGAACCTTGCTTTCCTCGGAGTTGGCCAGCTTTTCCATCTCCTCGGGTGGATATTTTTTGTGGAATTGTTCTCTGATGTAATTCGCAAGCGGGCCTGCCTTCAGTCCGTTTTCGGTTTTTTGAGGAATGCCCACCAGCAAAATATCCATCGCTCCGCCGAGAATGCCCGCGACGGCACTGATCGCAACGTCGATTTTGTCCAGCCTGTGAAGCGCGTTATATTCCGCATTCAGCCTCTGAACGGCCGCATCGTTTTGCCGAAGCTCCTCCTCGGTAAAAAGCGCCTCCAATTCCCGACCGTGACCGACGGCGGCCTCTGCCTCGGCGCAGAGCGCGTCCCAGGAGGGGACGGTCACTTGCTTCTTTTGCGTCTCCTCCGCGCCCGACGCAATGCCGTTATGCGGCATGCGGTAGCCGAGCTCCTTGAGCAACGCTTCGGCGGAGGCGATGGTGTCGTCGAGGTCGGCGGCGTTTGGAAATTTGATGCCCTTCAGCTCCTCGGCTTGGTGGTGCAGTACGGCGTTGATCTGCCGCTCGGTCTTTTTGTCTTGGCGTTCGTGCATGATTTACTGCTCCGCGGGGATGCCCAGGTCGAATTTCAAGTCCTTGATGGCCTGCCGAAGCAGAATGTTCAGGCTCTGCAGGTAATCCAAACGCTCCTTGGTGGCGTCGGCCTCCTCCTTCAGTGCCCGAATGATGGCCTCGTGCTTGAGCAACGCCTCCTTATAAAGCCGCTCCTTCTCCTGACGTAGCTGCTTGCGTTTTTTATGGGCGGCCCAGCCTACTCCGCCCGCTCCCAGCACTACGATAGGTGCCGCCAGCACGAAAATACCGGCGACCATGCCGCCGCCCACGAGCGAGCCGGCTGCGGCGAGACCGCTGGTAATGCCTGCGGCGGATAGTCCCACCACCGAGCCTCCGCCATACAATGCCAAAAAGGAAATCACGCCGCCGACTCCCGCGCCCAGCGCACCGCTCAACACCTCGGGAATCGCACTTTCGCGGATGGTTCTGGTCTTATCCTGCAGTGCCGCAGCGGCCTCATTGACCACGTTGACCACCTGTTGGAGCGCATCAACGCTCTGGAATTTCATATCTCTTTTCTTTTTTACGCCTTCGCTCATATTCAAACAGCCTTTCTTTTTCTTGTGGGTGTCGCGTATCGTACGATTATTATAGCACCCTTGATTTCCTTTTGTCAAGCCCCCCGGGTCCCCGAAGATGTCATCAAAGGGTGTCACCTTGCGGCGGGAGGGCAGGGGCGCGACGCTTTCCCTGTGACGCTTTTTGGTTCAATTTTGAATATAAAACGTACGCCCTTTGAGAAAAAAGCGGAAAAGGAATTGACAGAATTCTTTCCCCGTGCTACAATATTTCTGTAAATTCGATACCGCTTTTGTGGAAGCGCCGCAAAGTCGGCGTAGTCGAGAGGCTTTGCCAAACGAAAAAGGAGGCTTTCTGTGAAAGTGCCGCAAATTACCGAAAAAATACTGCGACCTGCCGGGCTGACGCACACCTTAAGTGCTTGCGCACCGCAGACACCGAAAAAAACAGACTACCGCGTGCTGATCGCCTCGGATCTGCACTATACCACCGTGGTCGCGAAGCCCTATTACGGCATTTCTCCCGAGAAACGCCTACAGGCCTTTGTGGATGCCGTTCTGGAGGAGCACACAAAGCAGCCCTTCGACCTCATCATCATTGCGGGCGACGTTTCCCTTGACTATTGGGGCTGGAACGGTGGCGGCAGCTACCAGCGTGATCCCTCCGTCAGTGAAACGAAGATCTTTATGGACAATTACGCCTCGCAGCTGCCGATGGACGTGCCCTGTATCGTGCTGCCCGGCAATCACGAGCTCTATACCAACAAAAAATGGCAGGAGCTGACGGGCAACGGTCGCAACGCCTCCTTCGCCCTCGGCAAGCACCTTTTTCTGATGCCCGATGCCTACAGCGGCGCGGTGAATCCTATCTACGAGGGTGGCGGCAAGAACGATAGTCCCTATGCGCCCGTGGATATGGCGTTTATACAGAGTGAGATCGAGAAGCACCCCGAATGTGAAAGGATCTATTTGATCTCCCACCATTTTGACCTTCAGAAGGAGTCGGAGGAGTTCCGGCAGCTCCTGATGAAGGAGCGGCGGATCGTCGGCCTCTTTTCCGGCCACACCCACAAATCCTCCGTCATTGCACTGGACCCCGAGTTTTATTACCCGCTCAAGCTGGCGCAGACGGGATCGCTGGCCGAGATGGGCGCCCAGACGGTTGAAAACTTCAACTGGGGCTTTCGCGACCTTGTGATCACCGCAGACGGTGCCACCAGCCGCTATATTTCGCCGTCGTTCAGCTACATCGTTGACGGCGAGCAACACACCTCCACGTATCGGATTAAGGATACGGTCGATTACTGATCTTTCAAGCCTCTGCGACGATTTTTTCTTATTCAGGAGTTTGTTATGCTGAAAACGTTCATTGCCACGCTGAATCCGATGCTGATGCTCTTTCTCTGCATTGCCGCAGGCTTCATCCTGCGGAAATGCAATATTTTCTCCAAGGATTCCGGCAAAGTCATGGCCAAAATGGTCACCTGGGTCTTTGCACCGGCCATCAGCTTTTCCTCCATGGCACGGTTCTGTACCGTGGAGACCTTCGGCAGTCACGCCACCAATATTCTGCTCTCCGCCGTCGGTGTATTTCTCGCATTGACACTGGCTACGGTGCTTTCCCGCGTATTCGTGAAGGAGCGCTGCCCGGAGCGCGGTGTGTACGCCTATGCTCTTGCCTTTGGCAACAGCGGCTACGTGGGCGACCCCGTGGTGCTTTCCATGTTCGGCGAGGAGGCGCTGGCGTATTATAAGCTCTTTTGCCTGCCCCTTTCCATCGCCATTTATACCTGGGGCATCAGTATGCTGGTGCCGGACGGCGACAAAAAGTCCAACCCCCTCAAAAAGATCCTCAACGCTCCCACCGTGGCGCTGTTCCTCGGTATTATCGTGGGCCTTACGGGTCTCGGACAGCATCTGCCCGACTTCGTCAATCAGTCGTTGGATAGCCTCAAGGTCTGCATGGGCCCCACGGCAATGCTCCTTGCGGGTGTGACCGTAGCCAATTACAGCATTACCGGCATGCTGAAGAAAACGAAGGTTTACGTGGCCACCGCCCTGCGCCTGGTGGTACTGCCCGCCGTCATCATCGGCGTGCTGTTCGGCCTCAAAACATTGGCCAACAGTCTTTTCTCGCTCTCCATCAATAACAACGCCCTGTACTACTGCTTCTTCGCCGTGGCCGCTCCCCTTGGCCTCAATACCGTGGTGTTCCCGGAGGCCTTTGGTGGCAATCCCGAAACCGGCGCCTCCATGGCGCTTATTTCTCACACCCTGTGTGTCGTTTCCATCCCCTTGATGTACGCGCTGATGGTGGCGCTTTTTGGGCCGATCGCGCTTTGACAGAGGTGAAATGCTATGAAGGAATTTGATATTGAAAAAATTGATCGCAACATGGCGGTGGCGGAAAAGGTCAACGCCCTCGATCTGAAGCTTTTTGACGTGCGCAAGGCACCCTTTCGGCTTTACGGTCTTTACGATGCCCAAAATCAGCCGCAGTTCAAGCGGATGCCCGATGGGGTGGCCGAGGCCACCGAAAACAATAGCGTCAGACGGCTGTATACCAATACCGCCGGCGGCCGCGTGCGCTTTGCCACCGACTCGCCCTATATTGTCATCAAAGCAGAATGTCCTCGCATGACAAGGTCTGCCCGGATGTCCTTGATGTGTACCTCCGGCTTTGACCTGTATATCGATGCCCCCGACGGCTCGGAAAGCATGTTTTACCGCTCCTTCGTGCCGCCTGCCAAGTCGGAGACGGGATATGAGTCCAAGATCGACTTTTATACCCCGGGGCTTCGGTATATCACCATCAATTTCCCCACCTACAACGCGGTGGATAACCTTTTCGTGGGCGTGAAAGAGGGCTCGTATCTTGGAGAGGGTGCGCCCTATCGCAATATCCGCCCCATGGTCTTTTATGGCGGCTCTCACGTGCAGGGGGCGGATGCCTCCCGTCCCGGCAATACCTATGAGGCCATGCTCGGTCGTTTCTTCAATATTGATCACGTGAATCTCGGCTTCTCCGACGGCGCGCGCGGTGAGGACGCCATGGCGGACTATATCGCAAGCCTTGATCCCTCCGTGGTGGTGATGGAGCACGACTACAACCATGCAACGCTGGCAAGTCTTCGGGATCGCCATTGGAAATTTTACCATCGCATCCGCGAGGCAAAGCCCGATCTACCCATCATTATGGCCTCTCGATTGGACTTTTTCCATATCAATCAGTATGCCGACGATCTCACCGAGCAGCAGACCGCCCGCCGCCGTCAGGTGGTGATCGATACCTATCACAGGGCACTTGCCGAGGGCGATCATAACGTGTGGTTTGTGGATGGCCAAAGTATGCTGCGCGGTCCCTTTGCCGACTGTGCCACCGTGGACGGATGCCACCCCAACGACCTTGGCTTTGCCATGGAGGCGGAGGTCTATATCGACCTTCTGCGCCGCCTGATCCGTGATAAAAAAATAAAATAAGCCCCTAAACGGTATTGAAAAAAGGAAGAAACGCACCCGAAAGGGTGCGTTTCTCATTTATAACGCATCTGCGATCAGATCGGCAAGGGTGAGAAATTCTGCGGTGGAGAGCCGTTCGCCGCGAATATCGGCGCGGTGGCCTGCTGCCTCCACCAAAGCCACGCATTGCTCCTTTGAAAGCTCCGGGAACCCGGCGGAAAGGGCATTGGGGAGGGTCTTGCGGCGTTGCTCAAAGGCGGCGCGGATGGTGCGGAAGAACACGGCCTCGTTTTTCGGCTGATAGGGCTTTTCCTTGTGGAGTGTGATCTGCACCACAGCGGAATCCACCTTGGGGGGCGGCAAGAAATTGCCGGCGTTCACGCGGAAGAGCCGCTCCGCCACACCGTAGTAGTTCAGCACCGCGGTAATGGCGCCGTAGGCGGCGGTGCCCGCCGTGGCGGTGAGACGGTCGGCCACCTCCAGCTGGATCATAATGGTGATGTGGCGAAAGGGAAGACCGCTTTCCAGCAGCTTCATCAGAATGGGCGTGGTGATGTAGTAGGGCAAATTGGCGCATACCGAAACCGGCCCTTTTTCAAAATACGGGGCAAGAATAGTGGCGAGATCCGCCTTCATCACGTCCTCGTTGATGACCGTGACGTTGTGAAACTCCCCCAAGGTGTAGCCGAGGGCGGGGATCAGACTTTTGTCGATTTCCAGCGCCACCACGTCCCGATAGCGGGCGCAAAGCTCACGGGTCAGCGTGCCAATGCCGGGGCCGATCTCTAAAATGGTCTCGTCGGCGTTGTCGGTGCAGGAGTCGGCAATGTCCTCCACCACCATGCGGTTGGTGAGAAAGTTCTGGCCAAATTCCTTGCGGAAATGAAGCCCAAAGGCCTCCATAATATTTTTCACGGTTCTACTGTCGCAAAGATTCATATAAAAGCCTCCCGGAGCGAATTTGCCTATACAGTATAGCACAAAAGCGGCGAGGTGTCAAGGGATGGCTTCACAAGCAGGGAGCGTAGCCGTCATCATTTGTCGAAGGCAAACATCATTCAAAAAACGCACCTTTGGCGGTAGACAAAAGTGCGTTTTTTGTTGCCATAAACGAGTAAAAAGGTCAAAAATCGAGGTGATTGCGAACAAAAGGTTCAACTTAAATATTTCTTCATCAATGCGACTGCAATGATAAGAAGAATGCCAAATATATAGAATAGTATTTTTCTCAATTTACTTGGCTTTTTAGGTAATGAAATTCCTTCAATTGCTTTCATTTCATTAACGGTAAGGTGTTTTTTGCAGTTTGGACATTCAAATTCATCCCATGTAAATTGAATATCGCCTATCGCAAAATTGTCTCCGGGCATGCTGAAATCGAAATCCTTCGCTTCAGGAGATCTGGAATTAACCACTTTTGACACCGGAACTTTCTCCAGTTTTGTTTTGCATTCGGGGCAGAAATGGTCTTTGCGAAAATAAAAAATATCGTTATATTCTCGTTTATATCCATGAGGCATACCCTTACCCCCTTTCTTTACTCCATTATATCACACTTTCAGCGACAAATCAAGGCGTAATCCTTGTATATCATCCGTAAATAATTGCGGTAGGCATTTAGTGAAATATTCGGCTTACGCCGAATGTGAAATAATTTCCTTGCGGAAATTGTGAAATATCTCCCTTCGGTCGATGTGAAATGAAATTCGCCTCCTCACATTTGCGTAGCAAATATTTCACAGCGGAGCTATTTCACATGGCGAAGCCATATTTCACTCGCCGAAGGCGAATTTCGCTGAAAAAAGCACACATTTGTCCGGTAGACAAATTAGGCTTTTTTGTTGCGAAAGAGCAGTAAAAAGGTGTGTAAATATAGGTAAGAACAGCGAAAAGTACACCAGCGTCGCAAATATGTATTTACAAAAGATTCGATATATGATATAATCATTCTAAAGTATAGCGAAAAGAGATTGTTGCGATGTATTTGAGTAAAAAGGTAAAAATGGTTTTGTGCGTTGTTTTGTTA
>JAFTQT010000113.1 GCA_017462615.1 Clostridia bacterium
ATTCCTCCATCATACCGAGAGAATGGAAGAGGCTCTTGGTACAGACCTGCACGCTGTGGCAAAGACCCACGGTCTTTACGTTAGTGTAGCGCTGCATATAACCGGCCAGCATGGCCATAGGATTGGTATAGTTGAGGAACCAGGCGTTGGGGCAAACGGCCTCCATATCCTCGGCAAAGCCCTCCAGCACGGGAATGGTGCGCAGGGTGCGGAAAATGCCGCCGATGCCAAGGGTATCGGCAATGGTCTGCCGCAGGCCGTATTTCTTCGGCACCTCAAAGTCGATGATGGTGCAGGGATCGTAGCCGCCTACCTGAATGGCATCCACTACAAAGTCTGCGTCACGCAGCGCGTCGCGGCGCTGGCTGACACCCAGATATTTGCTGACTTTAGCGCGATTCTCGTTGATGTTCTTGTTGAGCGCGCAGATCATCACGTAGGATTCCTCCAGGCGCTTCTCGTCGATATCGTACAGCGCGATCTCAAAATCGCGGAGCGCAGGGGTGAGCATAGCGTCGCCCAGCACGTTCTTGGCAAAAACGGTGCTACCCGCACCCATAAATGTAATTTTACTCATAATTTACCTCCGTTCACAGAATACTGTTGCTTTTTTCACATTGCTGTGTTATAATCATTATAGTACGGCTTTGGGCAATAAGTCAACGAAAATATTGCGCATTTTCATAACAATATTGCGGAGGTGAGCGCGTGGGACACCAGCGGTTAAATTTGGATAAATCGGGCCTCGAGCGCGGAACAAGAGGAAAACCGGATTTCCCCGTGGCGGGCGGCGTACATACTGCCGATATCGCCGGCTATGAGGGGGGAAGGTTTGAATGTCATTTCCATCCGGAAACCGAGCTGACGTTGATCGAATCGGGAGAGATGTATTATCAGGCTAACGACCGCGTTTTTCTGCTACGGGAGGGGGATGCCGTGTTCGTCAATGCCAACGTGATGCACGCCGGATGGCAAAAGGATGACGCTTCCTGTCTCTATGGCCCCATCAATTTTTCCACCGTGATGATCTCCGGGCACGAGCATAGCCGCATTGAAGAGTACTACGTGAAGCCGCTGGTAGAGGAAAACCGCTTGCCCGCGCTGGTGATGCGACACGACGTGCCGGAGGATGCGGAGCTGCTTGCCTCCGTGCATCGGCTTTATCAGCTGCGTCGGGAGCGCTGTGAGGGATACGAGATGCTTTTCAAGGCGGAGCTTTGTATATTTTGGCATCTTTTGTATGGCGTAGCCAAGCGTTCGGCGGAGGCTTATACCGACCGCGGCGCAGCTGCCATCAAGGAGGCCATTTCCTATATGGAGGCCCACTACTGTGAAAAGCTTTCTCTCGCGGAGCTTTCCGGTACCTGCGGGCTGTCACGGAGCGAGTTTTGCCGCGTGTTTCATCGCTTTACGGGGCGCACGCCCTTTACCTATCTCCAGCATTTGCGCGTGCGGCGGTCACTACCGTTGCTGCAGGATAAGAGTCTATCCATCACGGAGATCGCGGAGCGAACCGGCTTTTCCGGCGGCAGCTATTATGCGGAAATTTTTCGGCGCTTTATGGGCATCTCGCCTCTTGCCTACCGCAAAACGCTGTAAAAGCAGTGTGATGCTTGCAATTTGGCACTTGTATATTGGCAGATTTTATGGTATGATAAAAGAAAGGGGGTGGCGCTGTGTTTGGCTACGTGCGGATCCGGAAATCCGAATTGAAGATACGGGAATACGAGTATTATCGTGCCGCGTACTGCGGACTTTGCCGCCAAATGGGCAAATGCACCGGCCAATGCTCCCGCCTTACCCTCAGTTACGACGTGGCCTTCCTTGTTCACGTGCGGATGCTGCTGTGCGGCACCGTTCCTGTTTTCAAGCGTCGGCGCTGCCTGGTACACCCCCTCAAAAAGCGGCCAATGATGGAGGAAAACGACCAGCTTTCTTATTGCGCAGACGTTTCCGCATTGCTTGCATATGAAAAATGCCGGGATGACATGGCGGACGAGGGCTTTTGGGGAAGCATGAAGGCGCGGCTTCGTTGCCTGTTTCTGTCAAACGCCTACAGAAGAGCTCGCAATCGGCTGCCGGAGCTGGCAGAGGCTTTGCGCGGGCATCTCGCTGCGCTCTTAAGGCTGGAGCGGGAGCGCCCTGCCTCGGTGGATGCGCCTGCCGCTATTTTCGGTGCGCTGGTTGCGGATATGACGGCTTACGGTCTTTCCGGCCCACAGGAGAGGGTTGCCCGGTCGATTGGCGACAAGGTGGGGCGGTTTATCTATATTATCGACGCTATCGACGATCTTGAAAAGGATGCGAAACGCGGAAATTTCAACCCCGTTTTAGCACTTTTTGGCGAAAAACCCACAAACGAGGAGCGGGAGAGCATCCGCGTAGCGCTGATTGCATGCCTTTCCGATCTGGAGGCAGCATTAGATCTCATAGAGGAGCATCCACGGCAAGAGATCAAGGCCGTGGTGGAAAACATATTATATTTCGGTATGCCCGATACCGTGCGGCGTGTGTTGTGCGGCAAGGCGGATCGTGAGGAGGATATTCCAGGTGAACAATAACCCCTACAAGGTGCTGGGCGTATCGCCCGAAGCCAGTGGCGAAGAAATCAAAAAGGCCTATCGTGAGCTGGCCCGCAAATATCATCCTGATCGCTATGCAGACACGGATCTGGCGGAGCTTGCGGGCGAGAAAATGAAGGAGATCAACGCTGCCTATGAGGAGATCACCCGGATGCGCGCGGGAGGGGCAGAGAACGCCGGCATCGGCAATAACGGACAATACACGGGCAGTGGCCGCTTTGTGGAGATCCGCAACTGCATCAATCGGGGGGATATCGTAACTGCGGAACGGTTGCTTTCCGAGGTGCCCGAAAGTGAGCGGGGCGCGGAATGGCATTTTCTCACGGGCTGCGTGTGCCTCCGTCGGGGCAATTACGTGGATGCCCAGCGGTATTTTGACATTGCCTACAAGATGGAGCCGGGCAACAACGAATATTGGACCTTCAAACAGAAAATGCACCAGCAGGCGGGGCAGTTTGGCACGGGCTACCGCACCAGTCGAGGAGGCTCGTCTGACGATTGCTTTGACTGCTGTTCCGGCTGCGACTGCTGCGAAACGCTGATTTGCGCCGACTGCTGCTGCGAATGCATGGGCGGCGACATCATTCCTTGCTGCTGATGGGTGCGCGCAGAAGAAAAAGCACCCGCAAGCTGACCCTCTCGGCCATTTTGTCTGCCTTAAGCGTGATTTTGCTGGCGTTGGGGGCCCTTGTTGAGGTGTTGGATATTTCCATGGCGGTGATCGCATCCTTTGCCGTGATCTTGGCGGTGATAGAGCTACGCGGAAAATATCCCTATCTCATTTATGCTGTTACCGCCGTGCTGTCTCTGATGCTGCTGCCGATGAAAACTCCGGCCGCCATGTATGCGCTGTTTTTTGGCTACTACCCCATTCTGAAGGAAAAGCTGGAACGGCTGCCCGTCGTGCTTTCCTGGGTGTTGAAGATTGTGACTTTCAACGTAGCACTGGCGCTGATGGTGCTGCTGGCAACCGTTCTGGTGCTGCCGGGCTTTGAAATGACCGGGTATGCCTGGGTATGGTTGATCGTGTGCACACCTGTGTTCGTGCTGTACGACGTGGCGTTGACCAGACTCTTGACCATGTATTTGCTCAAATGGCGGCATCGCTTCCGCTCTTTTTGGAAAAATTGAAATTACCCGTCAAACGGTGTTGAAAAAACAAAAAAACAGTCGCTTTGCCAAGCTTGGCGGAGCGACTTTTCCTTTTTCTGTATAAAGCATACCGAAATTTGGCAAAATAATCTCGGTAAGACAAAAAGGAGGGCGACGGCATGAAAAAAACGATAATTGAGACTGAGTGCGGCATCATCAGCGCTGCTTCAGTGGTAGGAAATCAAGAAAAAAAGGGGCCGCTGGGAGAATTTTTTGATCTGCACGGTACAGACGACCGCTTCGGGCAAAAGACCTGGGAACGGGCAGAGGCAGAGATGCAGCGCCTGGCTCTGAATACGGCGCTGGCCAAATGCAGCATGAGAGATACGGACCTTTCGGCTATTTTTGCCGGGGATCTGCTGAATCAATGTATTGGTGCCGCTTACGGACTACAGGATTTTGATTCACCGTATTTTGGGCTGTACGGCGCCTGCTCCACGGCGGCAGAGGGCTTGGTGCTCTCCGCGCTAGTGGTTTCCGGTGGCATGATGCAGCGCACCGCTGCGGTGGCCTCCTCTCACAACTGTACGGCGGAGCGGCAATATCGCTCACCCCTGGAATACGGCGCGCAGAGAGCCCCTACGGCGCAGTGGACGGTGACGGGTGCCGGTGCCTTCGTGGTGGGGGCGGAGGAAGAGAGCGCGGTGCGCATCTGTGGCGTTTTGCCCGGTCGGGTAGTGGAAAAGGGTGTGCGGGATTCCGCCAATATGGGGGCGGCAATGGCGCCTGCAGCTGCCGATACGCTGCTGCGCTTCTTCGCTGAAACCGGTACCGTTCCGGGGGATATTGACTTGATCGTCACCGGAGACCTTGGCTGCGAGGGGGGAGATATCCTTTGCGAGCTGATGCAGATCGAGGGGCGGGACATCCGTGAGATCTATCAGGATTGCGGTATGATGATCTATGATAGAGAAAGCCAGGATGTTCATGCGGGAGGCTCCGGCTGCGGCTGCTCTGCTGCGGTGCTGGCAAGCTATCTTTTGCCTCGTATAGCCAAGGGGGACTACGGGCGGGTATTGTTTCTTGGTACGGGGGCGATGATGAGCCCCCAGAGTATCCAACAGGGTAGATGTATTCCGGCGGTGGCGCATTTGGTGTGCCTGGCGCCGAGGGAGGAGCAGGTATGAATGTTTTTTTGAAACTGTTATTTTCCTTTTTGGTGGGCGGCGCGCTGTGCGTTGTTGCCCAGATATTGATCGATAAGACCAAGCTTTCTCCGGCACGGATCCTGGTGGGCTACGTGGTAGCGGGCGTGCTGCTGGGCGCATTGGGCATTTACGGCCCCTTTGCCGATATGGCCGGTGCCGGTGCCACCACGCCGCTGACGGGCTTCGGATTCCTGATTTCCAAGGGCGTGCGACAAGCAGTGGATGAAAAAGGATTGATCGGGGCGCTGACAGGCGGACTCACCGCCGCAGCGGGCGGCACGGCCGCCGCTCTGATCTTCGGGCTCCTCGCTGCTGCCCTCTGTCGCGGCGGCAAGCCCAAGCGGTGAAGATAAAGCAAAAGGCCGCACGGCATGTGCCGTGCGGCCTTTTGCTATTAGGTGGGGAACGGTATGAGTTTTAGCGGCCATACCGCTCCACAAAGTTGATCAATGGTGCGTTGTCCTCAAGGCCGTGCGGGTGGTGGTCACAGCCGGGCTTCAGCACCTCGAAGAATGGTACGGTGCTGCTTCGGTATTTCTCGGCCAGCACCTGACCGTTTTCTGCATAAGGCACAATGCAGTCGCTGTCGCCGCAGACCAGCGCCACGGGGATGTGCTCTTGAATGAGCATATCCGCAAAATCAATGGGATGCTGCCGATAATTGATAAGGTCGGAGACGGTCAGCCCCATGGCCTTGACGAATTCCTCATACAGAATATCCTTTGCCGCGCCCACGCCGCAGGGGCAGCTGAGCAGATTCAGCACCGGCGCATCCAGATACAGGGCGCTGACGTATTGCGGATATTTGGCAGCGAAATACACCGCCTGCATGCCGCCACAGCTCATGCCCACAGGAACGCAACGAGGCGCAAGATGCAGCTCACGAATGAGAAAATCACAGAATGCGGCTCTGGTATCCGTGTCCGCAGGCGGGCACCATCGCGTGCTGCTTTTGATGTGTGCCACGTGGTAGCCGCGTTGTAGCATTTCGATCTCAAAGGCGGGAAACGCGCCGAAATATTCGGTTTTGAGAAGCCAATTTCGCGCCGGATTCGGTTCCTTGGGGCAAACTACAATAGCGTCGCGCCCCTCAAAGATAAAATCCAGTCGTTCAAAGCCCTGCCATTCGCTCTTCGTGTATTCCATAGCAGCTCTCTCCTTGCTT
The DNA here is from genome assembly GCA_017462615.1 of Clostridia bacterium. Classification (GTDB taxonomy): domain Bacteria; phylum Bacillota; class Clostridia; order Oscillospirales; family CAG-272; genus Firm-07. The sequence continues at coordinate 6,048 of JAFTQT010000113.1, forward strand.
GTATTTTGCCATCAGTATAGCACAAAAATATGGGCTTGTAAAGGCAGAATATAAAAAAGCCTCGCGGCATTGCCGCGAGGCAAGAATCAGTTCTGCGTTTCCTTTGCGAAATAGCCTCTGGGGTAGGAGCAGGTGGGGCAGAAGGCGGGCGGCTCCTTCGACTCGAGAACGTAGCCGCAGTTGAGGCAGATCCAACGGGTGGCGGTAGTGTCGGAGGTAAAGACCTTGCCCTCCCGTACGTCCGTGAGCTTTCGCTGGTAATTCTTCTCGTGCTGCTTTTCAATGCTTGCCACCCGGTCAAAGAGATCGGCAATGGTGCCGAAGCCCTCGGCTCTTGCCTCCTCAGCAAACTGGGCGTACATGGTGGACCATTCAAAATGCTCGCCACCGGCTGCTACGTCAAGATTTTTCTCGGTGGAGCCGTAGCCGCCCAGGTATCGGAACCAGATCTCCGCATGCTCGGCCTCGTTGGCTGCCGTGTCGCGGAAAAGTCTGGAGATCTCCACGTAGCCGTCGGCCTTGGCCTTCTCCTCAAACCATTTGTAGCGCAGATAGGCCTGAGATTCGCCGCTGAGGGCGGTGTGCAGATTTTGCTCGGTTTTGGTGCCCTTCAATTTTTCTGCGTTGACGCCGGAATTTGTGTATGCTTCCATAAAATACCCTCCTTATGGTAGTAGAGAGAGTATTGCCCGGCAACAGTTTTCTTATTCAGCACGAAACTCGTTGACGAGAATGGCGCAGGTGCCGATATCCCGATAGGCGCCCTTGATCAGCATGGACTCACGCTTGATCCCCTCAAAGCGCATACCCAGCTTCTTCATAACGGCGAGGGACGCATCGTTACCTATCATATAGCGCGCCTCAATGCGATGCAGTCCCATTACCTGAAAGCCGAAGCGCATGACGCGGTGGGCAGCCTCCGGCATCAGCCCCCGGCGGTGGTAATCCGGATGCAGTACGTAGCCAAGCTCGGCAGAGTTGTGGCTGCAATCCACAGAGGCGAAGCCGCAGGTGCCGATCATTTTGTTCTCTGCCTTGGAGATCACGGCCCACTCGTAGCAGGTGCCGGTGCGATAACGCCCGGCGAGGTATTCAAGATAGGAGCGGGTGTAGTCCAGGGTTCTGTGAGGCTCCCAGAGCAAATATCGGGTCACCTCCGGGCGCCTTGCGTAGTCGTGCATATCCTCGGCGTCACAAACGCGCATGGGGCGCAGACGCAACCGCTCGGTTTCCAGCTCAGGCATCCTTGAAAAGATGCGGATGAGATTTTCCTTTTTCATAGCCACCTCCGGGGTGAGATACCCTTATTATAGCGCATTTTTCGCTTTCTTGCAAGATTATTTTTGAAAGCTACAAAATTCGCTTGTTTTACGCACCGTTTGGGTGTATAATAAGGTATAGTAAAACAGGAAAGCGAGGGTGTGGGATGAACGAGATCTGGCAGGATTGCCTTTTTCCCGTAATGTTGGGCTCCGGTACCGTTTGCCACGCGTGCGTGCGGCAAATGAGCAGACGACTTGGCGTGGAAAGCACGGTGGTGACGGGACGGCGGGCGCTGACGCTGCGTTTTTTGCCGGGGGTGCATCTGATCAGCGCGCCTCCCACGCTACCGGATGATATTTTATTGAATATATTGACGGACATCAACGAGGAAAGTGGGCTACGCGTACCGCTCCTGGTGCTCTGTGACGCAGCCTACGCCGGGTTTGTGGAGCGCAATCGAAAAACGCTGGAGTCGCGGTTTATACTGCGCGAGGGCGAGGGAATCTTGAAGGGGGAGTCGATGCTTTGAGGGCAGAAAATTTGCTGCGTGGCTTGCCGGAGCTTTCGCTTACCGCGACACGGCTACCTGCTATTGAAATTGAAAATATCGAAACAAGCCCCCTAACGGTGTCGAAAAACAGCGTTTTCGTGTGTACACGCACCGCTCTGCGAGATGGACATTACAGTGCTGAAGAGGCCTACCATCGCGGCTGCCGCGTATTCGTGGCGGAGCGGGGACTGGCGCTGCCGAGGGAGGCTGCTGTTTGTCTTGTTGAAGATGCGGAGGTGGCACTGGCCGGGCTTTGTGCCAAGCTGTGGGGACCCTTGCCGGAGGATATGTGCGTTTTTGGCATTACCGGCACACACGGCAAAAGCTCCGTGGCGTTGCTGACGGCCGGCATGCTGCGGCGGGCGGGCAAAACCGTTGCGGTATTGACCGGAGATGGGGCAGATGATGGGAAGAAATTTATACCTGCCGGATCGGCAGTACCGGATGCTGCCGATTTGTGGCGCTTTCTATACCGTTGTGGGGCTAATGGCGCGAAATTTGTCGTTTTGGAGCTCTCGGCTTACATGCTGAAGCATCAAACGGCAAGGGGAATCCCTTTTCACGCTACGTTGCTCACGGATCTTGCTCCCCACCATATCGGGCCCGGTATGCACCGGGATTTTGCGGCCTATTGCGCGGCAAAGGCGGCACTGTTCGCGCCGCCGGCACGGATGGCTTATTTCCCTTTTGGCATGAATACGGTATTGAATGTGAACGCTCCGATCACATACTATGGAAGTTCTGGAGCGTTCAGCCTGACGGACGAGGGCGCAGCGGTGCAGGGTGAAGTTTATGGAAGAGGACTTACATTGCAAAAGGATGGCCAAAATTATGCGATTTTTCACCCCGTTCCGGGGGATTTTGCCTGTCGGAACGCGGAGGCGGCCGCCGTTTTGGCGCGTGAGGCAGGGCTTACTCTTGCGGAGATCGCAGAGGGGCTTGCTGCGGTGACGCCCGTGGGAAGACTGGAGTTGATCGCATGCCGGGAGGGGCGACGGGTGTATCTGGATACTGCCTACACGGGTGAGGAGGTGCTGCGCGTGCTTCGTACGTTGCGTACCGTTACCACGGGCAGGCTTTCTGTATTACTGGGCTCCGTGGGCGGTCGTGCTAAGGCAAGACGCGCGCCGCTGGGGGCTGCTGCAGGACAGCTGGCGGATTTTACGTTTTTTACAGCCGACGATCCCGACAGCGAGAAGCCGGAGGATATCGTGCGGGATATGGTGGCAGAATGGCCGCGGCTGGCCCGCTATGATTTTATCCAGGACAGAGCCGAGGCCATCGCCACCGCCGTAGCGGCGCTACATCCGGGAGACACACTTCTGATCCTCGGCAAGGCGCAGGACAATACCCAGCTGACCGCCACGGGTAAAAGCTTTTTCTCCGACCGTGAGATCGCGGAGGCGGCGCTTTATATGCTCTGATCGTTATCATTTATATTCAAAGCAAATGCCATCGGCTCAGCCGATGGCTTTTGTGTCATTTGAGGAAAAGATTTGCGCGAGCAATTCCTCGGCGGTCATGCCGTGGATGTAGGCGTCAAGCTGCAGATTGGAAAGCCTGGCGGCTGCCTCGTTGCGGGTCGTGCCCCGGAGCAGACGACAAAGCTCCTCTACGGACGCGATGCCAAAGAAATCGCCGCCGATGTGCAGCTCCCGCACGATTTCGCCTTCCATATCAAGGGCGATCTCCACGGTGCCGAAGGAATAGCGCTTTTTGCGGACGAGGGCATAGCGCGAGAGCAGCTCACGCTGGGGGAAAAGCCATTCCTGCGAAGCGTTTCGCTCTGTGAGAGCGTCAATTTCGGCGTCCTGCGGCAGAGGAATCCATTCCCCGTCCATTGCGGCAAACAATGCATCCATCAGCGTCTCCGTATCCGTTACCGTGGGGAGATAAGGACGCAGGTTAGTTACGCGGGAGGAAACCGAGCGAACCGCCTTGGCACGGAGCTTTTCCTCGTCCGGTCGCAGAGCACGGGACAGCACGGTGAGGTCGCTATCATACAGCAGTGTGCCGTGATGCAGCACCCGTCCGTCGGAGGCGTGCTGTGCGTTGCCCGAAACCTTTTTGCCCGCAAGGAGCAGGTCGTTTCGTCCCGAGAGCTCCACCGTTGCGCCCAGCCCACGCAGGGCGCTGACGATCGGCGCGCAATAGGTGGCAAAATCAATACCGTTCGTCCCTTGCGGGGATATAAAGGAAAAATTCACGTTTCCCATGTCGTGGTAAACGGCACCGCCACCCGTGATCCGTCGGGCGATGCGGATCCCCTCGGCGCGGATAAAGTCGAGCTCCAGCTCCACGTAGGGATTCTGATTTTTACCGATGACCACGGTGCGATCATTTTGCCATAGCATAAAAATCTCCTCCGTGGCGTGGCGAAACAGATATTCCTCCACCGCCAGATTCCGGTAAGGATCGGTGGTGTGTAAGCGCAATAATTTCATAGTGCTCCTAAAAGCAATACATCGGGCTTGCGCCCGATGTATTGCGAAAAACGTTTATTACAGGCCCTTCTTGGCTCTCTCGACCTTTTCGATGTCGGTAAAGTTGTTGGTGGGCACGTGTCCGGGCAGGGGCATGATCTTCTCGTGCAGTGCATCGATGATCCAGTCAGCCTGCGGGAAGAAGCTCTTCTCCAGCTCGAAGGCGGGGGTGATCCAGTTGCGGGAACCAACCACCACAGCGGGGCCATCCAGGTAATCGAAGCACATTTCGGTGATGTTGGAGGCCATGTCTCTCATGACGGAGTTACGCTCGCAGGCGTCACCTACCAGCAGGATCTTGCCGGTCTTCTTAACGGACTCGATGACCTTCTCGTAGTTGAAGGGAACGATGGTGCGGGCGTCGATGATCTCAGCGGATACACCGTACTTCTCCTCCAGGATCTTGGCAGCCTCAAGAGCGCGGTACAGCACGGCACCGATGGTAGGAATGGTCACGTCCTTACCCTCACGCTTGATATCGGGCTCTCCGAGGGGTACCTCGTAGTGGCCTTCGGGCACACCGCCGGCCATGAATTCCTCACCGATGCCGTAGATTCTCTGGGACTCAAAGAAGATCACGGGGTCGGTGCCGTCCAGGGTAGAGGTCATCAGACCCTTGGCATCTGCAGGAGTTGCGGGGAATACCACCTTCAGACCGGGGATGTGAGCGCAGAGCGCGGTCCAGTCCTGAGAGTGCTGGGCGCCGTACTTGGAGCCAACGGACACACGCAGGGTAATGGGCATCTTGAGGATGCCGGCGGACATTGCCTGCCACTTGGCCATCTGGTTGAAGATCTCGTCACCGGCACAGCCGATGAAGTCGGCGTACATCAGCTCAACGATGGCACGGCCGCCGCACATTGCGTAGCCTACAGCGGAGCCGACGATGGCGGACTCGGAGATGGGAGAGTTGAAGAAGCGATGGTAGGGAACAGCCTCGGTCATCTTCTTGTATACACCGAAGGCGCCGCCCCAGTCACGGTTGTCCTCACCGTAAGCAATGAGGGTGGGATCGTCGTAGAACTTGTCGATGATCGGCTCGAAGAGACCGTCGCAGATGTTGTACATCTTCATCTTGGAAACGGGCTTGCCGTCTGCATCCTTAGCGGTGCGGATCTTGCCCTTGATCTCCTTGACACGGGGGCACTCCTCCTTGGGCATCAGCATTTCCGCCTCGCGAGAGGGATCCATGCTCTTGACCTTCTGGTTGGAGAACATAATGGAGGAAATGGCGTCGGGATCCTTGTTGAGGTCCATACGGGGAGAAATTTCGTCGTTGATGGCCAGCTTCATGATCTCGGTCATGCGAGCGGTGATCTGCTCGTGCATGACGGCGAAGTCTTCCTCGGTAGCGATCTTGCCCTTGACCAGCTTGTTCTTGAAGGCAAGGATCGGATCGGCTGCCTTCCAGGCATCGATCTCCTCCTGGGTGCGGTAGGTAGAGGAGTCGGAGGGGGAGTGACCGGATACACGGTAGGTAACCACGTCAAGCAGCGCGGGGCCCTTGCCCTCCAGCAGCAGCTTCTTCTTGCGGGTCACAGCGTCGATCACAGCGAGAGGATCGTAGCCGTTGACGCGCTCTGCGTGCATCTGGCTGGGGTTGAAGCCGGCACCGAGGCGGGCTGCCATATCAAAGCCCATGGTCTCGCCGCGGGTCTGACCGCCCATGCCGTAGTGATTGTTGAATACGTTGAAGAGGATGGGCATGCCGCCGTCGCTGAACTTGCCGTCCATGCCCCAAAGCTTGGTGATCTGGTCCATGGAAGCGAAGTTGAGAGCCTCCAGTACAGGGCCACGACCGGTAGCGCCGTCGCCGCAGTTGGAGATGACGATGCCGGGCTTATGGTTGGAGCGCTTGTAGAGGGCAGCACCCAGAGCGATGGGGGCGGAAGCACCTACGATAGCGTTGTTGGGCATCAGGCCGAAGGGAATGAAGAAGGCGTGCATGGAGCCACCAAGGCCACGGTTAAAGCCGGTCTGACGGGCGAAGATCTCAGCCAGCGCACCGTACAGCAGGAAGTTGATGGCAAGGTCCTTGATGTTCTCGGACTTCATCTGCTTCTCAACGACTGCAAGCACAGCGCCGCCGAGGAACTCCTTCATGATGTCGTAGACCTCTTCGTCGGTCAGCTTGTAGATAGAGGACAGACCCTTGGCCAGAATCTCGCCGTGAGAACGGTGAGAGCCGAAGGAAAAGTCGTTGATGTCAAGGCAGTAAGCCTCACCGACGGCGGATGCCTCCTGGCCGATGGACAGGTGAGCGGGACCGGGGTTGTTGTACTTCACGCCGTTGTACTCGCTCTTGACCTTGACCTCGTTGAGCATGGTCTCAAACTCGCGGATGATGGCCATGTCGCGGTAGATGCGCATGAAGTCATCCTTGGTATAGATCTTCTTTTCCTCGGCAAGGGTCTTGTTGTACTGGCATACGGGGATGTCGTCAAAATGGATATAGCCGGCCTCAAAGGCTTTGCCGGGATCTACGTATTGACTCTTAGGCATTTTATATGTTCTCCTTTATAAAATTTTTACATAAACATTGCTTCGCGGACGACCTCACAGACCGTGGGGTGCGGGAAGACCAGCTTTTGGATATCGGTGACGCGCATTTCGGTCTCTACCATCATGGCGGCGCCGTAAATGATCTCGGAGGCGTAGGAGCCGATCATATGCAGGCCGACGATGTTGCGGTGCTTCTTGTCGATGAGCACCTTCAGCACGCCGTTGCCGTGCTCGTTCTCGGCGATGTAGCGACCGCTGTACTTCAAGGTCACGGTCTGGATCTCTACGTCGAGGCCCTTGGCCTTGGCGGTCTCGGTGGTTTCACCCACGGATGCCACCTCGGG
>JAFTQT010000114.1 GCA_017462615.1 Clostridia bacterium
AGTGCCGAGCGTAGCGATGGCAGGATCTCGGGCGGACTCCGCTCAAGATGACGCGCAGATACGCAGATACAATCATCAAGTTTTAGTTGTTACAGCGTAGTAGGGGAGGGCTTTCCCCTCCCGAAATCATCAAAGCTCGTTGCAGCGGGAGGCGAAACGCCTCCCCTACAGGCTTGCGAGATTGTTTTTCGTATTGGCAATCCCCCCACAAACCTCAATTTGACGTTCAATTTTTGATTTATCAGGGCGTTTGAGATAACAATGCGGCGAGCGTTAGCCTTCCCCAGCGGGGGAAGGTGGCAGCCGAAGGCTGACGGATGAGGTGTAGTCCGCGACGCACAATGCGGCTGTCATCTACGCCCTGTAGGCGGCCGACATCCTTGTCTTGGGCGAACGCGCATGCCCTCTCCAGCGGAGTCTGCACTCGCCGGGGAAGGCTATCTTACGCGGCGCATGCCGCGCATCACAAGCGTAGTGTCACCACTCGCCGCAGGCGAACAGAGTTGCGCCCTCCGGGCGCATAAACCCCAATTTGCTGCCGCGAAAATACCTCTTGCGTCGCGGGGAAATTTGTGGTACAATAGACGGTAACAACAAGCACGGAAAGGGGGGCGCGCCATGGAGATCATCGACGCCCACGCACATATTTACGAGCGCCTTACGGGCTACGGCCCCCAAGGCGAGGCCCGCGCCATCGGCGGCGGTATGGTGGAATGGGCAACCGGCAAAAGAGAGCAATTCCTGCGTCCGGAGGACGGCGACACCGGCTTTGCGCCGGAGCGACTGCTCCAATTGATGGACGAGGGCGGTATTGACCGCGCCGTGCTGATGCAGGCCTGCAACTACGGCTTTCAGAACAGCTTCGTGGCCGAGGCGGTGCGAAAATATCCCCATCGCTTTGTGGGCGCCGGCGCCCTCGACCCCTACTGCGCCGCGGCGGCGGATATTTTCAAAAATCTGACGGAAGATCTCGGCTTTCGCATTTTGAAATTTGAGATCAGCGCGGAATACGGCCTTACGGGCTACCACCCCGACCTTGCCATCGACGGGCCGCTCTTTGCCCCCCACCTTGCCCGCGCGGCGGAGCTGGGGCTGACCGTCACGGTGGACACCGGTATCATGGGCACCGCAAGCTTTCAGACCGAGGGGCTTTGCCGTATCCGTGACCGTCATCCCGACCTCACCCTGGTGGTGGCGCATACGCTTTTCCCGTCTCCTGCTGACGGCAGAAACGAGGAGCGCCTCGCATGGGTGCGCCGTCTTGCCGGTGAAAACGTCTATTTTGACGTGGCCAATCTCGCCCTGCACCGGGAGCCCCAACGGGATTACGTGCGCGCCGCTATGGATATCGTGGGTGCCGACCACATGATGTGGGGCACCGACTGCCCCGGTGTCTTCAGGAAGCGCAGCTATCGGGAGCTGGTGGCGGACGTCTCCGACCGTGATCGCTTCAGCGAGGCGGAGCTCACCGCCCTCCTGGGCGGTACCGCCAAAAGAGTCTATCAAATGGACTAAATTCCAAAAATCCCACCCCGTTTGCCGGGTAAATGCAAAATCCCCGTCATCTGCTACAGCAGACGACGGGGATTTTCTCTTTTTTGACATCTGCTTGAGCACGCAGCATTTCACCTTTCCGATTGTCCGCCATGTGCGTGAGCTCTTTGGGGAAGGCTTTTGCGGAGGAGGGGGCGTGGGGGGAGGAGGCTTTTTGCGAAAAGCTCTCCTCCCCCACAAACATCCCTGCCAATATTCCCGTTTTACAGCCCGTACGTGGCGGCGTCGCCCAAGGCTTGCTCGATGGAAAGCAAGCGGTTATACTTCGCCACCCGCTCACCGCGGCAGGGCGCGCCGGCCTTGATGAGGGGGGCGCCCGTGGCCACGGCAATATCCGCAATGGTGGTATCGGTGGTCTCCCCGGAGCGGTGGGAGAGGATAAAGCGGTAGCCTGCCTCCTTTGCCAGAGCAATGACCTGCAGGGTCTCGGTGAGGGTGCCGATCTGATTGGGCTTGATGAGAATGGCGTTGCCCGCTCCCAACCGGATGCCGTCGGCAAGGCGCCCACGGTTGGTGACGAAGAGGTCGTCTCCCACCAGCAGCATGCTGCTGCCAAGGCGCTTGGTCATCTGCTGCCAGCCGGGGAAGTCGTCCTCCCCGAGGCCATCCTCCAGGGAAAGGATGGGATAGCGGGCGGCAAGGTCTGCCCACTCGTCGCAAAGTGCCTCGGCGGTAAGCCTTCTGCCGCGCTTTGGGAGGGTATAGCCCTCCTCCCCGTGCCATTCGCTGGCGGCAGCGTCCAGCGCCAGCTTGATCCGTTGTGTGTCAAGGCCGACGTCTCGCACGGCCTCCACAATGAGGGAGAGCGCCGCCTCGTCGTTTTCAAGGTCGGGGGCAAAGCCACCCTCGTCGCCCACGGTGGTGGAAAGCCCACGACGGCGCAGCAGCCGCCCCAGCGACCGGGTGATCTCACAGCCCCAGCGCAGCCCCTCGGAAAAGCTCTTTGCCCCTACGGGCAGGATCATAAACTCCTGTACGTCCACGTTGTTGTCGGCATGGGCGCCGCCGTTGAGAATGTTCATCATGGGTACGGGCAAGCGGTGGGCGGCGGCGCCGCCGAGATAGCGGTAGAGCGGTAGGTGGTAGTGCGCGGCGGCTGCCCTGGCCACAGCAAGAGAGACCGCCAGCGTGGCGTTGGCGCCAAGCCGACTCTTGTCCGGCGTGCCGTCCAGGGAAAGGAGCCGCGCGTCTACGTCGGCCTGCTCCGCCGCGTTCATGCCGCAAAGGGCAGGGGAGATGCAGGCGGCCACGTCCATGGCCACCCGCAGCACGCCCTTGCCGCCGAAGCGGGCGGGGTCACCGTCTCTTCGCTCGTGGGCCTCGTAGCGCCCCGTGGAGGCACCGGAGGGCACGCTGGCAATGCCTACAGCCCCATCCTCTAACACCACGGTAACCTCCAGTGTGGGAGTGCCGCGGGAGTCTATGATCTCCCGCCCGGAAATCTTTTTGATCAATGGCTTTTGCATATTTTTCGCCTTCCTTTTTTGTTGGTATTGTGCACCAAATTCGCTGTTTCATGCATGGGAAAGATGGTTAATTTTACCGAACTTATATATATAATGAAAAAAAAGTTGACAACGGGCAAAAATGGGAGTAAAATACACTTGGTGAAGCATTTACTACATTTTACTTTTTGAAGGAGGAACAGAAAATGTTACCCATCACTACCATTGCCATTCTCGTGATCGCGGGACTTGGCGCACTCTTTTTGCTGATCGGCTTTCTGGTTGGCACCAAGCGCGGACTTGCAAAGCAGGGCCTTGCTCTTGGTCTCATTCTGCTGACCATTCCGGTGGCGATCTTTGCCGCCAAGCTGATTTCCGGTATCGCAAGCGAACGCGTGTGGCCCATGGTCATGGAGGCCATTCCGGAGGAGTATCTCTCCGCCCTGGAAAGCAGCCCCTCTCTCATGAGCTTTGTGGAGGCGCTGCCCGCAGCAGTCATCGCCCCCTTCGTGTTCGTGGTGGCTTACCTTTTGCTGCTGTCCCTGTTTAAGATCATTTACGCCATCGTTGGCCGCATCAAGGTCTTCCAGAAGGAAAACTTTGCCAAGCCCGCCGTCAGCACCTGGGTAGGTGGTGCGCTGGGTCTTGTGGCCGCTGCCGCGGTGTTCGTCTGCTTCATGATGCCCGCCGTCGGCTATCTGAACGTGGCCTCCACCGCCCTCTCTACCCTGACGGACGAGGATGCGGAGGCACCCATCGTGGCCTTTTTGCCCGCGCTGAACGGTACCCTCTCCACCGGTGAGAGCGTTGTGGTTGACGACGAGACCGAGGGTGGCAACGACACCCTGGAGATGCTTGCCGAGATCAACTCCACCTACGTGCAGCCCTTGGCCGGGAATCCTCTGATCTCCGGCATCAACGCCTGCGGTGGCAAGCTGATGTTCCGCTCGCTTACCAGCAGCCGCATCAATAACGTCAGCGTTGACGTGCTGGGTGAGCTGACCGGCGTTGCCGAAACCGTTGTGAAGCTGGAGCCCATGCTGGGCGTTGAGGTCAAGGATTTCGGCACCGAGCAGGCCGACGCCATCCGCAGCGTGGTGGACGATATCGACCACTCCGATATTCTGAAGAACATCTTCTCCGAGGTGCTGTCCTCCGTGGCCACCACCTGGCAGAAGGGCGAGAGCTTCCTTGGCATTTCCTCCCCCGTTACCGAGGAGACCTCTCCCATGCTGAAGCCCGTGCTGGAGGAGCTGGTGGACGTGCTGGCCACCTCCACCGCCGACAACATTGCCGACGACCTTTATACCATTGCCGATATCTTCGGCACGCTGGCCAAGAACGATATCTTTACCCTGCTTGGCGGTGAAATGACCACCGACGATCTCGTTTATACGCTGTCTGCCGACGGCATGCTGGCCGAGGTGCTGGTTGCCTTCAAGAGCAACGAGCATATGGAGGAGCTGATCCCTGTTGTCATCAATATGGGCATGGAGGCGATCGGCGACATGCTCGGCATGCCCGAGAATGACGAGGCCGTTTACGAGAGCTTGATGGGCGAGGTGACCACTACCGTCAACGACTTCCTGGCCAAGGCTCCCGAGGAGATCGAGACCGAGGAGATCGCAACCTCTCTGCAGGATACCGCCGCCAAGTACGGCATCACCTTCTCCGATACGCTGGCTGACTTCTACGCGCAATCTATCGTGAACGACTTCGCTCCCGGTGAGACCTATACCGAGGCCGAGGTGGTGGGATACTTTGCCGAGGTGGCCGCTTACCTTGCCACCAAGGATGGTGAGCAGGCGCCCCTTTCCGGTGAGACCACCGCCGAGGATGGCCTTACCAACCTGGGCATGATCCTGCTGGATTCCAACAAGAGCAACGGCAACGGCAAGGGCCGTGTCAAGTTCACTCCCCCCGCCGAGCCTCCCGTGATTGAGGAGACCGAAAAGAACACCACCGCCATGCTTTCCGGTGAGAAGCCCCTGGAGCACAGCCTTGTGACCAAGGAGGCCCTGAAGATGGATAAGACCGTCATCAAGGATATGTCCACCGAGCAGGTGAAGAACGACGGTGAAAAGATCACCGAGACCCTTGTAGCCTTGACCGATATTCTGGCAGTGCTGCAGCCCGAGGAGGAGGAGCCTGCCGATCCCGACGAGGATGAGGATCTCGAGGAGGGTGACGAGCCCGACGAGGAGACCAAGCCCGAGGAGAACAAGCCCGGTCTGGGTCTTGACACCATCAGTGCCCTGAACGATGCCGGTCTTGGTGCCGCGCTCGGTAACCTCGGCGCCACCAATCTTCTCAAGGATGCCGCTCCCCAGCTCGTGGTAGGCGCTCTGCAGGCAGGCGGCGTGGTTCTGCCCAAGGAGGAGACCAAGGAGATCATCGAGATCATCAAGAAGGATAACGAGGCCAATACCAACAAGCCCGCTGAAGAGGATTGCAGCAAGGGCCATAAGTTCGGCAGATGGGAGACCGTTTCCGTGCCCACCTGTACCGAAATGGGCGTTGAGGAGCATACCTGTAAGGTTTGCGGCCTCAAGGCCACCAGAAGCATCAACGCCAAGGGACACTCCCTCACCGGCTGGGCCGTTGAGACTGCCGCTACCTGCACCGCAGAGGGCGTGAACGCCCGCTCCTGCAAGAGCTGCAGCTACAAGGAGACCAAGCCCATCGCTGCCAAGGGACACGTGGCAGGCGCGTGGATCGTTGATACCAACGCCACCTATGATGCCGACGGCAGCAAGCACAAGGAGTGCACCGTCTGCGGCGTGCAGCTGGAGAGCTCCATCGTGCCCAAGCTTTCTCACACCTACGTTTCCACCGTGACCGACCCCACCTGCACCGAGCAGGGCTACACCACTCACGTCTGCAGCGATTGCGGTCACTCCTATAAGGATGATTACACGCCCACCGTCAGCCACACCTTCGGCAAGTGGAATGCAACCACTCCCGCCACCTGCACCGAGGACGGTATCAGCGAGCGCGTATGCTCCGTTTGTGCCTTTGCGGAGACCAAGACCGTCAAGGCCACCGGTCATAAGTACGCCACCACCTACACCACCGACGTGGAGCCCACCGCTACCACCGTGGGGAGCAAGTCCCGTCATTGCAAGGGCTGTGACGACAAGATCGACGTGACCGAGGTTCCCGCCACCGGCAACACCACCGTACTGGAGTCCCTGGTGAACAGCACCGCCGATCTGGTATCCGTGATCGACCATATCAAGGCCGGTAATCTGACCGAGGAGGAGCTGATCGCTGACTTCGATAAGCTGTTTGCAGGTCTCTCTCCCTCCACCGCCAAGATCGTGGCCAACGTGGTCAACCCCAGCCTGATCAACAACTTCGCCCCCGGTCTGAAGGGTGAGCAGTCCGCTCAGCTTTCCAAGCTGATCCGCAACGTGGTGCTGAGCATTGCCGACGCAGAGGTGGACGACTACTCCAAGGAGTCCGCTCTGATGAGCGATATGCTCCACATGGCCATGAATGCAAAGGATAGCGAGGCAACGCGTCTGTTTGACAGCGCCGACGGCACCGTTCCCGGTAAGATGAGCATCACCGCCGAGGCCTTCGTTGGTAAGGTGCTCTCCTCTGAGATCATTTCCGTGGCCATCGAGAGCGCTAACCTGGGCTCCGATCCCTTCGGCGTTTCCGAGGCTCTTGGCGATGCCGACGTAGCGGACTTCGTGGCCGGCGCCAACGCTCTCTTTGCAGAGAACAGCGCACACCACAAGAACGCTGAGCGCGTGCTGAACTTCGCCACCCTGGTTGGCATTACGCTGACCTATGACGAGGCTGCACACACCTTTACCCAGGTTGCTGCAGAGTAATTTCAATATGCAACAAAAGGAGCCGAGTCACAACGTGACTCGGCTCCTTTTTCTTGATTTTTGCTTATGTCGTGCGTCGACCGTCGGGGCGGCTCAGTCCACCAGCAGTGGAGCAAGGTACTCACCCAGCTTGCGGTAATCGTCCACCTTCACGAAGTCGATATCGGAGTTGTAGACCTGCTCGTCGTTGCCGCCAATACCGTAGTCGTCACCGCAGTAGAGGATATCCCGATGGGTGAGGCCGTGCTGCTCACAGTAGTGATCCAGCGCGTAGAGCTTGTTGTAGGGGTAGGGGGCGATATCAAAGGAGGAGGAGCCGCCAATGAACACGGTGGCACCGGGGAAGGCCTCCTTCACCTCGTGGTAAAAGACCTTGCGGCGGGAGCGGTCGGGGTCAAAGGCCAGCTTGTCCTCGATCTTGGCCTTGGTGCCGATGAGGGGGAAGGTGATCATGCCGGAATCGTGGAATTCCACGGGATCGCCGGCGTATTCAGTAAAGCCGTACTTTTCGCGGATGGCCTGGCAAACGGCCATGGTGCGCTCGCGGTCGGGCTCCACGTAGGCATTTTCGATGATCTCGGGCTGCTTGGTCTCCGGATTGTAGCGGGAAACCTGCATGCCGTAGTTGCCGATAATGTCAATGGGATATTCGTTCATCTGACCGAAAATGCGCATGCAGGCACCGGCGCCGGTCATCAGCAGCTTATATTTGCGCCCGAGCTTATCCAGCACGGCGCGGTTTTCGTCGCCCAGCTTGGTGCGGTGCTGGGTCAGGGTGCCGTCCAGGTCAAAGGCGATCAGCTTGTAATCGGTTCTCATAGAAAAAGCCTCCGTATTTTGATTATGGCAAAAGTATAGCACACAAAAGCGGAAAAAGCAAGTAGATTTTTGTCATTTTCTCGCATTTGACGGCCTTTTGCCGTTCCTGCGGGCGGATCGGAGATTTTTTTGCAAAAGCTCTGTACAAATGGGCACTTATATGATATAATAATCTAAATATACTTATTTTACGTGTGCGCGCACGCGCGAGGACAAGCAACTCAAACCACCTGCCGCATCGCGGCGAAAGGACAGGATCATGCAGGATAAAAAATACGATCGCAATCAGAGAAACAGCGGCTTCGACCGCAAGCCCCGCAAAAGCTATGGCCCGCGCGCCGGTGAGGGGCGCTTTGACAGACGCGCCGAGGAGCATCCCTTCGGGGGAGAGCGCCAGGAGGCCGTGGGCAACGGTGCCGTCCTTGGCCGCAACGCCGTCAGAGAGCTGCTACGCTCCGGCCGTGCCGTGGACAAGCTCCTGGTGCAGAGCGGTGAGCGGGAGGGGGCGCTGGTGCCCCTGGTGGCGGAGGCCATCGAGCGGGGGATCCCCGTGGTGGAGACCGAGCGCCGCAAGCTGGACAGCATCGCCGGGGGCGTGCCCCATCAGGGCATCATTGCCATGGCGGCAGAGAAGGAATACTGCACCGTGGAGGATATTCTCGCCATTGCCAAGGACAGGGGCGAGGCGCCGCTGATCGTCATTGCGGACGGCATTGCCGATCCTTATAATCTGGGCGCGGTGATCCGCTGCGCCGAGGGCTGCGGTGCCCACGGCCTCATTTTGCCGAAGCGCCACGCCGCCGGGCTTTCCCCGGTGGTGACCAAGGCCTCCGCCGGTGCCATCGAGCATATGGCCATCGCGAAGGTGGCGAACATCGCCGCCACGGTGGAAAGCCTCAAGGAGGCGGGCGTGTGGATCTATGCCGCCGAGGCGGGCGGCGCCGATTTCAGAGAGACCGATATGACCGGTGCCGTGGCCATCGTCCTCGGCAGCGAGGGAGCAGGCGTGTCAGACCTGGTACGACGCCGCAGTGATTTCGTCGTATCTATTCCTATGTACGGCAAGGTGAATTCCTTCAACGTATCCACTGCCGCCGCCGTGCTGCTCTGTGAGGCTGCCCGCCAGCAGCGAAAGGGCAAATGACTGAAAACCAAAAGAAAGGAGGGGGGATCGTATGAGTCAGGAAAACGGAAAAAAGTACGATTTTGACGAAACCGATCGGGTGATGGCAGAGCTGAAGGCACGGCTTGCCGCGGATGCCAAGGCGCCCGAGACGGAGGAGCCCACCAAAGAGGCCGCCCCCGCTGAGGATGCCGCCCCCACAGCCCCTGTGGAGGAGGTAGCGGTGCCCGTATTTGAAGAAGAAGCGCCCGA
Organism: Clostridia bacterium; assembly: GCA_017462615.1. Classification (GTDB taxonomy): domain Bacteria; phylum Bacillota; class Clostridia; order Oscillospirales; family CAG-272; genus Firm-07. The sequence continues at coordinate 9,036 of JAFTQT010000114.1, forward strand.
GGAGGCTGCCGCCGTAGAGGAAAACGCACCCAAAGCGGTACAGACCCCCGTAGAGGATACCGCAGCGCCCGTGGAGCCGTCGCCGGCAAAGCCGCCGCTGCAGGAGCTTTCCTATGCCCACCGTGGCAACGTATTTGCGCCCTTCGGCTTTGCAGGTGATCGCCCGGCAGCCGAGGAGGTGCCCCTCGTGGAGGAGACGCCTGCGGAAAGGGAGCCGGCAGCCCCTGCGGCAGCGGAGGAGCCCACAGCGCCCGTCGCGCCGGAAAAGCCCCACAAGGAAAACAAGGTATTTGCGCCCTTTGGCCTCAAGGATACCAAGATCGAGGCCACGGGTCTGCGGGCAAAGGCCGCCGAGGAGCGTGCCGCCCGCGAAGCTGCGGAGGCAGAGCGCACCGCCCGCGAGGCCGCAGAGGCCGAGGCGAAGCGGCAAGCCGCCGAGGCTGCCCACAAGGCCGAGGTCATCACGCCCACCGAGGTGGATTACGCCCAGCGGGGCAAGGTGTTTGCCCCCTTCGGCTTCGATCCCAACGCGGGAAAGCCTAAGGCGCTGAAGCCGGAGCCGGAGGCGACCCCTGTAGTAGAGGCTGCCCCCGTGGCAGGGGAGCCTGCTCCCGTGGCAGCACCGCCCCAAAAGGCGGAAAAGCCTGCGGAGGACTGGGTGGCCGCACCTGCCAAGCGCGGCAAAAGGAAAAAGCGCGGTGACGCGCCCCGCGGGGAGGCGCAGCGGACGGTTGAGCCCCCTGCCCCCGCAGCCGTGGAGGCAGAGCCGGATTCCGATATAGTGGAAAGCGTTACTCCCAAAAAGCAGAAAAAATCGCAAAAAGTGGAGAGCGGAAACGCTAAAGCTGCCGAAAAACCCCAAAAGGTGGGAAAGAAGCCCAAAACTGCTCCGAAGGGAGAGACGCCGGCGATCCACGTGGTGCCCAACAGCAAGGCCGCCCGTTATGCCTCCGGTGAGGACGACGTGACCCTGCAA